>CAKMKD010000026.1 GCA_927439865.1 uncultured Coriobacteriia bacterium
CGGCGGTCCTGGCCGTGACCGAGAGAGGGATGCGGCCGGGACCCCAGAGGTAGGTGTAGCGGGTGCCGTCGGAGTCGAGCTCGACGGCGAGCTGGCCGCCCGACCACACGGACTTGGTGGTCGTGGTGCCGGAAGCGGTCGTGACGGTCTTGAGCTCCCGCATGCCGGAGATGCCGCGAGTCTTGGTCACGATCATGCTCGCCTGTCGCCAGTGACGGGCGAGTCGCTCGTCACTCCGCCCGATGTCCCCTTCCCTATCATGACGACGGCAAGGTCGATCGCCGTCAGAATCAAGACGCCTGGGCCGAGAACAACCAGCGCGACAGCGAGTCGAGAATCCTGAGTCAACGCCATCGCTGGCGCGATCAAGAAGACGACTGCGATGGACGCCCATCGCGACAGTCCAAGAACCCTTCTTGAAGTCCCGGAGCGCTCACCGCGAGACCAGAGGATAAGGCCGACAGCCCGCAGCAGGGCGGATGCGACGAACACCACTGCCAGTATCGCGATCACGATTGAGACGGTCGCATGCCGGTTGACAATCATTGGTCGACTTCCCGGCGCGCCTTCGCAATATCAGCCGCTCGCGCGCGCATGAGGATCCACGCGAATAACGCCGCGCGAATCTGCAGGAGTCCGACCATGATGACGACCGCCACCACAATCGGCATCACTGCTGAACCGTCCTGGCCCTCAAGAGCAGTAATAGCGACACCCGCCGCAGCCGCCAGCAGATCGGCGATTGACGGGAAGATGAACGTGCGCCATTCGCGTACGACCTGCTCCGATGTGAGAGACACTGCCCGACGAATGTTGGCGACCACGATCCAGACCCCGCACAGCCACATCGGAGCAAGTTCTAGCCAAGTCCAAAGATCAACGTACATATCCATCACTCACTCCCATACTGACATGAGAAAGATGTCGACGGCGGGTGCGAAGAGATCCGCACCTGTGAAGTACATCATGTTGGCCAGAACGAGCTCGCCTTTGGTCACACTCCCATCATTCGCCCTGTAGCCCTTCCATCGAGTGACGAGCGAGGCGCCGGACATCACCTCCGACGTCACAAGGAATACTCCGCACACGACGAGGGCGCCCGTGCCTCCGGATTCTGCTGAAAGCGCGATGATCGCCCCGACGCCGCCCAGTGCCTCCGAAGTCAGACTGACAGAAGTGCTCACAGTATCAAAAGCGAGCGCTCCGTCAGATGGCGGTCTCAAAGCCCAGCTGCGGTGGATGCGCTCCTTCTCCTGCTGATCGCGCCACAAACGATCGCGAAGAGACAACCATTCTCGGTATCGCTGCTCCCGTCTGGCCTGCCCTTCGCGCCACGCCAGGTGCGACTTGCTCTTCCGCTGCTTGTACACGAAGCCGTATGCGTCGTCTTTGCTCCACCCGTGCGCGACAAGGAGCCAGGCGAGATCGCCGTTCTTGATCTTCCACTGGTCGAAGCCGCCACCGCCGCCCGCCTCGGCGCGCGCGCCTCCCGGATCGATCGCATTGACAGGGTCGCCTCCACAGTACACGAATGCGTTCAGGCTGCTCGGGTCGTCTCCACAGTACACGAATGCGTTCAGGCTGCTCGGGTCGTCTGCGCTCGGCGCGTCTGGGTCGACCGAAAGGAACCGGTACGTCGTCGGGTCGTAGTACCTGGCGGGCATGTAGTAGAGGCCGGTCTCGGCGTCGAGGTAGTAGCTGCGGTAGCGAAGCGGGTTCCTGGCGGCGATCTCGGAGTTCGTCGCGCTCGTCACGCGGCCCCACGGGTCGTAGGTGTAGCGAGCGACGACGCCCCCGGCCGCGTCTGTCATGGCGAGGACGCTGCCGAGCGCGTCGGTGTGGTACGCGTAGGTCGTCGAGACGCCGGCGGCGGTCCTGGCCGTGACCGAGAGAGGGATGCGGCCGGGACCCCAGAGGTAGGTGTAGCGGGTGCCGTCGGAGTCGAGCTCGACGGCGAGCTGGCCGCCCGACCACACGGACTTGGTGGTCGTGGTGCCGGAAGGGGTCGTGACGGTCTTCTGCTCCCGCATGCCGGAGATGCCGTGATCGCGCAATCATGCGCGAGGGTTCTCCCGTCGGTGTTCTCGAAGCTCGGCCAGATACCGGAGTCCACGCGAGAGGGAGATTCGCTCGGATCCCTTGGCAATCTTGGCCCATCCCCAGGTGCCCACATGAGGAAGCTCGCAACGGTGGCGCTTGAGACAACACGGATTCCGGCAGGTGTCCGCGGCTGCCCTATCAGCAGCATCGCGCGCAGCCCATTCCTCGACCCTCCCGAATGTGCGCCTGCGCGCAGCGCTTCTCATCCTGCGCCTCTCTCACGCCAGGTGCGACTTGCTCCAGCGCTGCCCATATGAGATTCATCGACCGATTCCCAGTATTGCAGCCAGTCCAACGAGCACCAGCGCGCCCCCAACAATCAGCTGTACGATGAAGATCGAGCGCTCGCCGCTTCCCTCGGGCTCCCAGCCGTGCATGTATGCTCTGCGACGCGAGAAGCCCCGCGCAGTTGCAAGGATGAACAGGCCCAATCCAATAGCGAGCAGCCCCGTATACACGAATTCGTTCACGCAGACACCTCCGGTCTCTCGTGGTGCCACAAAGGTATCACCTCAGGTTCCACGGAGTGACGAGGAACTCAGACCTACCGACCAGGGGAGAGCACATCCCATCCTGGACGTAGGCAACGGCATCACCAGAGAACGTGAGGCCGACTCCTGTTGCGGCGCCAAATACGGCACCTGCCGCCCCCTCAACATACAATCCCGGGAGCGTTCGCCCACGGCCCGTCATCTTCGAGATGCTCACCTTCGGCTCCCCCGATGTGCGACCGAAGTAGAAGTATCGACTAGCGACATTCTTCTCTCCAAGCCGATAGGATCCTGATTCGTAGTTGGTGATGATACCGAGGGTTGCCCACCACACGGAGACGTTCAGATCGCCGTACCAAGGAACGCAATTCGGCACGAAGGCGGGAAATGCCATCGCCGCGTCTCGGTTGTGGCGGGCCGTCATCGCGATGGAAATGGCGTCGGCGGCGGGATCGAGCGCCGCTCGAGTGGCGGCTATCATCCCGGCCTTTCGGCCCTCCTTGAGCAGGCTGCCATCCGGCGTCTGGATGTACTGCTCCGTGATGCTGTCCTCGGCGTCGATTCTGCCATTCCCGTCGATGTCGACCGTCGCTCCGCTCGGATCGGTCGCATTGACCGGATCGCCCAGGCAGTACGCGAAGGCGTTCAGGCTGCTCGGGTCCCCTGCGCTCGGGGCGGCGGGGTCGACCGAGAGGAACCGCGCGGTCGTCGGGTCGTAGTACCTGGCGGGCATGTAGTAGAG
>CAKMKD010000027.1 GCA_927439865.1 uncultured Coriobacteriia bacterium
GCGGCGGCGGCGGCGGCGGTTACACCTATCAGAACGTCGACCTCGGCGACCTGTTCGACATGTTCTCAGGGTCGGGCGGCGGCGGAGGCAGAGCTCGCACAAGCGCGCACAGGGGATCCGATCTCCAGTACGACGTGACACTCGGCTTTGAAGAGGCGCTGCACGGTGTCTCCACGAAAGTCGAGCTTAAGCGCAGCGAGCAGTGCTCGGTGTGTCATGGCTCCGGCGCGAGGCCAGGCACGAGCCCGACCATGTGTCCCACGTGCAAAGGCTCCGGGCATGTGACGCAGGGTCAGGGCCTCTTCGGCGTATCTCGGCCATGCCAGCGGTGTGGTGGAGCAGGCAAGATCATCGAGAACCCGTGTCAGACGTGCAAGGGCAAGGGCTCTGTGGTGAAGATGAAGCCGATCACCGTGAATGTGCCGCCCGGCGCTACGGACGGCGGTCGGCTGCGCTTCAAGGGCAAAGGTGAGCCCGGGACAGGCGGAGGACCCGCCGGCGATCTCTACGTTGTGACGCACGTGAAGCCACACGCGTACTTCTCGCGTGATGGCGCCGACGTGCTCCTGGACCTCCCGGTGACGATCGCCGAGGCGGTTCTCGGCGCAGAGATCACGATTCCCACGCCCGACGGGCAGAAAGTGAAGCTCAAGATCGCCGAGGGTACCGCCGACGGCAAGGTCTACAAGATTCCCGGTAAGGGTGCGCCGAAGCTCAAATGCAAGGGCTCGGGCGATCTCAAGGTCAAGGTGCACATCTCGATTCCGAAGAAGCTCACGCGGGAGCAAAAGGAGTTGCTGAGAGAGTTCGACGCCGCCCGCGACGACGACGTCCGCGCACACATCACGTAGGCCACCGGAGGACGACCGTGAAGAACCAGCGATCTTCAGGCAAGGACAGGCCCGTGTACATGATCAGCGTGGCGGCCGAGCTGGCCGGCATGCATCCGCAGACGTTGCGCATATACGAGCGCAAGCAGCTCGTGCAGCCGCAGCGCTCGGCGGGCAACACACGCCTGTACTCGGAGGCCGATGTCGAGCGATTGCAGCTCATCCAGCGCCTCACGCAAGAAGAGGGCGTGAACCTTGCGGGCGTGATGCGCATCCTCGAGCTGCAGGTCGAGATCGAGCGGCTTCAGGTGGACCTGGAGACCGCGAAGGAGACCGCCAGCACGACCGAGCGGCGCATTGCCGATGAGATCCAGGCGGTTCGACAGAGCCTACGTGCCGACATCGTGCACATCCCGCGTGGCGGCATCGTCCGCCGTGGGCTGTGAGCGCGATGCGCGGCGGCGACAGGCGCCCAGCCCTCGTGCGCTGGCTGGAGGGAGTTCGCGCCGGGACGATTCCGGGCGGGCCGATATGACACCTCGTTGCGTGGGTGTACTCACGCATCTGGAAGAACCGAACGGCACCGGCTTGAAGCGTGAACCGCTGAGGCCGTCGGCCACAGGAGGAACACAATGAGACTCGACAAGCTCACCGTGAAGGCGCAAGAAGCGCTGCATGCTGCGCAGGGAATGGCCGATGACGCGTCATCGGCGGTTATCGAGCCGGAGCACCTGCTCAAAGCGCTGCTCGACGCCGCCGAAGGGGTCGTGCGTCCCATCGTGCAGAAGGTCGGCGCAGACCCCGATCTGCTCGAAGCCGAGGCGACAACAGCCATCCAGGCGATGCCGAAGGTATCAGGCAGCGGCGTGACCGCTCCGGCGGGCATCGGCCCGCGTCTCAACACCGCGCTCGGCTCGGCGTTCAAGCATGCCGAGAAGCTCAAGGACGCATATGTCTCCACCGAACACCTGCTCCTTGGCGTTGCGGGTGACGGCGGCGAGGCGGGGCGCATCCTCGGCAAGCAGGGCGTGACCGAGGCCCGGCTGATCGACGCGCTCGGTGAGCTGCGTGCCGGCGCCAAGGTGACCGACCAGAACCCCGAGGCGCAGTTCCAGGCGCTCGAGCGGTTCAGCCGCAACCTCACGCAGGCCGCGCGCGATGGCAAGCTCGACCCCGTCATCGGTCGCGACGCCGAGATCCGCCGCGTCATCCAGGTGCTCTCCCGTCGCACCAAGAACAACCCGGTGCTTATCGGCGAGCCTGGTACCGGCAAGACAGCCATCGTCGAAGGCCTCGCG
>CAKMKD010000028.1 GCA_927439865.1 uncultured Coriobacteriia bacterium
CCGATGACACCGGGTGCGCTCGCGGGTGCTGTCGGTGGCGTCCTCGTTGCCCGGTCGTGGGGGAGCCGACGTTCCTGGGTTCCCGGCGCGGTCCTCGGCGGCAGCAGCGAGAAGATGTCCGCGCCGAGAAGCGCGAGCGACTCGGCCGGCTGCGCGCCGGCGAGCATCGTCAGGAGCCACCACACGAAGAGCGGTGCGACGAGCGCTGCCGCGAACGCGAGAAGAATCGGCTGCCACACGGGACGTTCACGTTTGGAGCGACCTTGGATGAGCGGTGACCTCACCCTCTGGTAGAGCCGTGTGCTCTTCGCCATCCGCGCCCCTCAAGCGTCGCGTGCCTCCGTACGAAGTATCGCCGGAGGCACGCAGAAACGCCAGAGAATATGCGGCAATTAGCGGTTGTCAGACGCAGTAGCCTTTTCTGCAAGGGATGCCTGTGCCGCGGCAAGGCGTGCGAGCGGGATCCGGTACGGTGAGCAGCTCACATAATCGAGGCCGATCGCGTAGAAGATCTTCACGCTCTCGGGATCGCCGCCGTGCTCGCCGCAGACGCCGAGCTTGATGCCCGGATTCGTCTGTCGGCCCTTCTCGCAGCCGATGCGCACGAGCTCAGCCACGCCCGAATCGACCGTCTCGAACGGGTTGCGCACGAGCACCTTGCGCTCAAGATAGCGCGGCAGGAACTTCGCCTCGATGTCGTCGCGCGAGAAGCCGAACGTCGTCTGCGTGAGGTCGTTCGTGCCGAAGCTGAAGAAGTCGGCGGCCTCGGCGATCTCGTCGGCAGTGATTGCTGCACGCGGCAGCTCGATCATCGTGCCGATCGGGATGTCGAGCGCCACACCGGTTGCGGCAACGACCTCGGCGATGACGACCTCGCTCTCGGCACGCAAGGTGTCGAGCTCGGCCTTCACGCTCACAAGCGGAATCATGATCTCGGGACGCGGGTCCTTGCCAGCCTGCTTGAGCTCAGCCGTGGCGCGAGCGATCGCGCGCACCTGCATCGCGTAGATCTCGGGGAACATGATGCCAAGGCGGCACCCGCGAAGACCGAGCATCGGGTTCATCTCGGTCATGGAGTCGATCTGCGCAAGCAAGCGGCGCTTTGCGGCCGTCTCGGCAAGCGGAGCACCGGAGCATTCTCCGCGCACGATCTCGACCTCGAGCTCGCGGGGGCTGTCCAGGAACTCGTGGAGCGGCGGATCGAGCAGGCGCACGGTCACCGGCAGCCCGTCCATCGCGCTCAGGATGCCGAGGTAATCCTCCACCTGCACGGCTAGGAGCTTGTCGAGGGCCGCGACGCGCTCGGGCGAGTCGTCCTCGGCAAGGATCATCGACTGCACGATGTCCTTACGGTCGCCGAGGAACATGTGCTCCGTGCGGCACAGGCCGATGCCTGCAGCGCCGAACTTGCGGCCGAGAGCCGCGTCGTCGGGCGTGTCGGCGTTCGCGCGCACACCCATAGTGCGGTACTCGTCCGACCACGAAAGGATGGTGTCGAAATCGCCTGATACCTCTGGCTCAACAAGCGCGACCGCGCCGAGAACGACCTTGCCGGTCGTCCCGTCGATCGAGATGATGTCGCCTTCTTTGAGCTCGATGTCGGTGCCGCTGATGCGCGCCACTTTGTTCTCGGCGTCGATCTTGAGCATGTCAGCACCGCAGACGCACGGCTTGCCCATGCCGCGGGCGACGACCGCTGCGTGCGAGGTCTTCCCGCCGTGCGAGGTGAGGATGCCCTGCGCGGCAACCATGCCGTGGAGGTCATCAGGCGTGGTCTCCCAGCGCACGAGGATGACCTTGCGGCCCTCGGCAGCGGCTGCTTCGGCATCGTTCGCCGAGAAGACAACCTCGCCGACAGCGGCGCCCGGGCTCGCGTTCAAGCCCTTGGCGACATAGTCGTAGCTGGCGTTCACGTCGAACTGCGGGTGCAGGAGCTGGTCGAGCTGCGCGGGGTCGATGCGGAGCACCGCTTCCTCACGGCCGATCATGCCCTCGGCAACCATATCGACCGCGATCTTCAGCGCGGCGCGAGCGGTGCGCTTGCCGATGCGGGTCTGGAGCATCCAGAGCTTGCCCTGCTCGATCGTGAACTCGATGTCACACATATCCTTGTAGGCGGTCTGCAGGACCTCGAAGATGTCCCACAGCTCTTTGCCGGCTTCGGGGAAGACGGCAGGCAACTCGGCGAGCGGCGAGGTGTTGCGGATACCGGCTACGACGTCTTCACCCTGCGCATTCGTGAGGAAGTCGCCGTAATACTCGTTCGTACCATCGGCCGGGTTGCGGGTGAAGGCAACGCCCGTGGCCGAGCCGTCGCCCTTGTTGCCGAAGACCATCGACTGGACGTTAACGGCAGTGCCGAGGTCATCGGCGATCTTCTCCATCTTGCGGTAGTCGATAGCGCGCTTGTTGTTCCAGCTCTTGAAGACGGCTTCGATGGAGAGGTGCAGCTGCTCGGAAACGGTCTGCGGGAACACAACACGTCCGCCAACAGCGAGCATCGGGAACTCCTCGGCGCTCACGTGCGTGGCGACGATCTCCTTGAACTGCTCGACGAGCGTGCGCATATCGGCCGCGTCGAGATCGGTATCGTTCTTGACCTCGCGGGTGAGCTTCATCTTGTTGATGGCGTTCTCGAACGCATCGCCTTCAACATCGAGGACGACCTTGCTGAACATCTGGATGAAGCGGCGGTAGCTGTCCCAGGCGAAGCGCTCGTTGCCGGTCTGCTGGATGAGTCCCTGCACCGACACGTCGTTCAGGCCGAGGTTGAGGATCGTGTCCATCATCCCCGGCATCGAGAACGGCGATCCCGAGCGTACCGAGACAAGCAGCGGATCAGACGGATCGCCGAGGCGCTTGCCCATCTTGCCCTCGAGCTCGGTCACGTAAGCAGCGATGTCCTCGGCCAGTCCTGGCGGAAACCCCGGAGGCGTGGAGTTGTAATACTCCATGCAGGCCTGACAGCTGATCGTGAACCCTGGCGGAACCGGGAGCCCCATGTTCGCCATTTCGGCGAGGTTGGCGCCCTTACCGCCGAGAATGAACTTCATGCCCTTGTTGCCCTCGGTTCGTCCCCCACCGAAAGCGTACACGCGCTTGACGTCAGACAAGATGATTCTCCCTCACAACAGGTGACTGACGAGTGCATGATAGCGTAAACACCGCGTTACCGGACACGCCTTCCGGCTGACGGTTCCCACTGACGGTCAGACGGCACGATGTGCCGCATCAGTCCTTTTCAGAGTACCCCTGGATGTGCGCGGTGATCTCACGCGCGGTCTCCTCGATGGCGCGATCCTCGGTACGAACCACGAGACAGCCGATGCGACGCATCACGGCCCTGGCCTCTTCGAGCTCACGCTCGATCGCCTCGCGCTCGGCGTACCCCGGGACCCACCCGCCCAGCTCCGCCATGCGCGCGGTTCGAATCTCCATGAGCATCTCGGCCGAGGTGATGAGTCCGAAGACACGTCGCGGATCGAGTTCGAAGAGCTCGTGGGGAGCGGCCACGCCGGGCGCGAGTGGCACGTTCGCGACCCGGAAGCCCTTGAAAGCGAGGTACATGGAGAGCGGTGTCTTGCTCGTGCGAGACACGCCAACAAGAACGATATCCGCCTGCTGGAGCCCCTCGGTGTTGCGCCCGTCGTCATGACGGACCGCGAACTCCATCGCCTCGATGCGGTCGAAGTAGTCCTGATCCGTGCGTCGGATGGCCCCCGCCTCGCCCGCGGGAGCGAAACCGCTCGCGTGCCTGAGCACGTCGACCGCCGGGCCGAGCAGGTCTACGGCGTTCACACCCTTGAGCGCGAGCTTGCCCATCTCGGTGCGGAGCTCCTCGTTCACGAACGTGTAGAAGAAGATGCAGTCCTGACCGCAATGCGCCTTCGTGATTATGCGGAGCTCTTCAGCTGTGGACACCTTCGGGAGCCGCTCGATCCGGAACGCGTCGGAGTCGAACTGCGCCGAGGCGGCGCGCGCCACGGTCTCCCCCGTCTCGCCAAGCGAGTCGGAGAGCACATGGATCGTGTACGTCCTCTGCATCACGCTCGGCCGGCCAGCGCGCCGAAATCGGCGAATCCCGAGAAGAGCGAGACGAAACGGTTGAGCAGCTGCAGACGCATGGTGCGGACGGCCTCGTCGGGGTCCATGACCAGCACGCCATCGAAGAAGGCGTCGATCTGCGGCCGCAACTCGGCAAGCACGCGAAGGGCGCCGGTATAATCCGCGCGCTCAAGCGCGGCAGCGGCAGTGACCTCGGCGGAATCGAGCGCTGCTGCCAGTGCAGCTTCAACCTCACCCATGATCGAGACGTCAGCCGCGGTCCCGAGCTCCGGCTTGCTGAGGTTGCGTGCGCGGGCGAACGCCACCGAGAGATCCTCGATCGCATCGGCCTCGGCACGCACACCCGTGAGCGCCGAGGCGCGTGCAAGCGCATCGGCGGGATCGTCACCGGCAGTGGCCAGCACAGCGGCTACCGTGTCATACGCGTTGCCGCGATCACGGAGCATGCCCTCTAGACGGCCGAGGAAGAACGCTTTGACCTCGGCACCCACACGCTCGACATCCATCCCTGGCAGCACATCGGCGTAGCCTGCGAGCGCTGCAGCGATAGAGTCGTCAAGCGTGATCGCGAGCTTGCCGTCGACCATCATCGTGAGGATGCCGATCGCGAAGCGACGGAGCGCATAGGGATCCGCCGAGCCGGTCGGCGCCTGGCCGATCGCGAAGATGCCGGCGATGGTGTCAAGCTTGTCGGCCGCCGAGACGAGCATGCCTGCAAGCGAGCGCGGCACGTCGTCGCCGGCAAAGCGCGGCCGGTAGTGGTCGAGAATGGCATCCGCGACGCCATCGGCCTCACCCGACGCGAGCGCGTAGTAGCGGCCCATGACGCCCTGCAGCGATGTGAACTCGACGACCGCATGCGTGACGAGATCGGCCTTCGCAAGGTGGGCCGCGCGTACTGCGTACGCTTCCTCTTCCGGATCGGCTCCCGCCTGCGCGGCAAGAGCGCGTGCGAGCGCCTCGATGCGAGCGACCTTATCGCCGAGCGAACCCAGCTTCTCCTGGAAGACGATCACGCCGAGACGGTCGACGTACGCCTCAAGCGGGTGCTTGAGATCCTCGGTGTAGAAGAACGATGCGTCCGCGAGACGGGCACGGATCACGCGCTCGTGTCCGGCTATGATGGCATCGGTGCGTGCAGGATCGCCGTTGTGGACGACGATGAAGTGCGGAGCAAGCCCGCCGTCGGCGCGCTCGATCGGGAAGTACCGCTGGTGCGACTCCATCGCCTCTTCAAGCACTTCACGCGGGACGTCCAGGAACGCCTCGTCGAAGTGCCCCACGCCGACTGTCGGCCACTCCACAAGGTTCACGACCTCGGCAAAGGTCTTCTGCGGTACGACCGCCGTGCCACCATGCGAGATCGCCTCACGCTCGATACCCGCGCGGATTGCGCTTGCCCGCGCATCCTGGTTCGCGAGGACCATGCCTCCGATGAGCGCATCCAGATACGCCGTGGCCGAGCGGATCTCAACCGGCCCGCCGAGGAACCGGTGCCCGAAGCTCGTGCGTCCCGCCGTGACCCCCGCATACTCGACCGGGAGTACTTCCTCGCCGAAGAGCGCGACAAGCCAGCGCACCGGACGGATGAATTTGGCGGTACCGCTTCCCCATCGCATGGACTTCGGCCAGTCAAGCCCGGCAACGAGCCCGCTCAGGATCTCGGGGAGCACCTCTGCTGCAGCCAGACCCGTGCGCTCGACGATCGCGAAGACGTAAGAGCCGCCCTCGACATCCTCGACGACAAGGTCGGCCACGCCGATGCCCTTGCCGCGCGCGAAGCCTTCCGCCGCCTTCGTGGGGTTGCCGTCGGCGTCGAATGCCGCCTTCGCGGCCGGCCCCTTGTGGCGAAGCGTAACGTCGGCCTGCCGCTCGGCGAGATCGCTCACGACGAGCGCGAGACGCCGGGGCGATGCGTAGACAGAGATGCTGCCGTACTCGAGGTGCGCGTCGACGAGTGCCTTCTCGGCACGCGCTTTGAGCTGCGTTGTTGCTGCATACAGCGGTGCCGAGGGAATTTCCTCAGCGCCGATCTCGAAGATCAGGTCGCGGCTCACAGAGCATCACCGCCTTCGGTCACCAGTGCGTAGTACGCTTCGCAACACGCTTTCGCGAGCGTGCGAACGCGCAGGATGTAGCCGGTGCGCTCGGTGACGGCAATCGCGCCACGGGCGTCGAGCAGGTTGAACGCGTGCGAGCACTTGAGCACGAAGTCGTACGCGGGTAAAACGAGTCCGGCTTCCAGCGTGCGCTTGCACTCGGCCTCATAGGTGGTGAACAGGCCAAGCAGCATCTCGACGTTTGCGACTTCGAAGTTGTATCCCGAGTACTGCTGCTCGTTACGCAAAAAGACGTCACCGTAGGTGAACTTTAGACCATCGGGGCCGACCGACCAGGTCAGGTCATAGACGCTGTTCACGCCCTGGATGTACATGGCGAGGCGCTCGAGTCCGTACGTGATCTCGGCGGGTATCGGCCGGCATTCGATGCCTCCGACCTGCTGGAAGTACGTGAACTGCGTCACTTCCATGCCGTTAAGCCAGACCTCCCAGCCGAGTCCCCATGCCCCGAGCGTTGGTGACTCCCAGTCGTCCTCGACGAGGCGCATGTCGTGCTCGGCGGGCTCGATGCCGATGGCCCGAAGCGAGTCGAAGTACAGGTCGAGCACGTTATCGGGGGACGGCTTCAGGATGACCTGGTACTGGTAGTAGTGCTGCAGCCGGTTGGGGTTCTCGCCGTAGCGGCCGTCAGTGGGGCGGCGCGAAGGCTGCACGTACGCCGTGCGCCACGCGTCCGGACCGAGCGCGCGCAATGTGGTGGCGGGATGAAACGTGCCCGCGCCCACTTCCATGTCGTAGGGCTGCAGAACGACGCATCCCTGATCGGCCCAGTACCGCGAAAGCGCCAGGATCATGTCCTGGAACGTGAGTGCAGACATGGTGGAAAACCCCTCGGTCTTAGTGGATAGACGGCCGTGCGCTCGTGAGCACGGCGTGCAGGTTATCTTACATCAGCGATTGCGGAGCCGCTCCATATGGACAACGAGCTTGGAGTCAAACGACAGGATGTTTGAGCCCGTCTGCAGAGCCTGCTGTGCGATCAGCGCGTCGACGAACCCGAGTGCCGGACGGTCAGCTGCAGCGCGGAGTGCCGCTGCCACCGTCGGGTCACATCGAAACGGAAGCGTGTTGCACAGATGGCAGAGCGCCAGAGCAGCGTGGGACGAGGGTGTGCCATGCCGTCGCTGCATGACCTGAAGTGTCTCCAGAACAACCACCTCACCGACAATGACAGGACCAAGGTTCAGGACCTGTACGTCTTCGAGTAGTGCCAGGGCGGCCTGATGATGGAAGTCATCCTCTTCGATAAGGCCAACAAGGAAGCTGGAATCCGCGATCATCATCAGTCCTCAGCACCTTCAGCAGCGATGGCCTCGTCGCGCTCGGCCTCAGCAGCGGTGTACGGCGCCCATGCACCATCGCGCCAGATGAAGCTACCATCCGGTCCGATCAGGTAGGGCCCGCCGAAGTGCTGCTCCTTCTGTGCCCACTCCTCCATGATGCCCTCGGCAATAAGCTCATCATCGCTCGTATCGCTGATCGGGAGGGGCGAACTGACGTCCGAGACGTGGTCGATGATCTCCTGCAGCGTCGGCTGCCTGCGCACGGTGACGTACTCGGCTGTGGTCTCGAACACCACCGTGTCACCCTTGCCGACGCCCAGAGCTTCACGGATCTCGGCCGGGATGGTGATCTGGCCCTTCGAGGTGATCTTAGCGTTCGCGTACATGGTGCGCTCCTTACTGCCGAGCACTCTCCTTACCACCACAGTACGCCTTACCTCTGACATGTCAACGCGCTGCGCCCCTACCCTTCGCGCGCGTATGCCTCGAGCGCCTTCATCCGCGCGGGTAGGTGGTACGTCACGAACGTGCGCACCAGGCGGAAGGTGTCCGAAACGAGCGCCTCCGGGATTGTGAGCGCCGCAACGTCGGCGAGTCGCGCCCGCATGAGCGCGTCGATCGCCACCGGCACATCGGCGGCAACGGGCACCACCGAGGTGTCCGCTCCCGCGCACGCGGGGCACACGACACCGCCTGCCGCAAGCGAGAAGCGAACGTCGCCCGGGTCTGTCGCCGAGGCGCAACACGCGCATGCAGCCAGCTGCGGCCGGTACCCCTGCATCGCCATCCCCTTCACGAGGAAGGCGACCACGAGCGCGCGGAGGTCGCTGATCTCGGCAATCTCGATGACGTCGAGGGTGGTTGTGGCGAGTTCGAACAGGCGGCTCTCGGTCTGACACTCGACCGACACCTTATCAAGGAAGTCCGCGATCACAGACGCCGCGCGGAGCCGGTCGTAGTCGCTCCTGAGCGCATTGTGGCTCGTGACTGTCTCGGCCTCGGTGATGATCTCGAGCGAACGACCCGGAGAAAGCATGAGGTCGGCTACCGAGAACGGCTCGAGCCGTGCCCCGAAGCGCGACTTGGTCTTGCGCGCGCCCTTCGCGACGGCGCGAATCTGGCAGCCGTCGGCGGCAAGCAGCGTCACGATGAGATCGGACTCCCCGAGTTTGGTCTTGCGAAGCGCGAGCGCCCGCACGCGGTACGCAGTGGCCACGGCCCTACGCGCCGCTCCCCGCGTCGAACGCCGCGAGAATCTCGATGCCTGCCGAGGAACCGATACGGCTGGCGCCTGCGTCGAGCATCGCTAACGCGGCCTCCAGGTCGCGGATGCCTCCAGCGGCCTTGACGCCGACGTCGGGACCGACCGTTGCCCGCATCGCCTGAACATCTTCGACCGACGCGCCTCTCGGCCCGAAACCGGTGGAGGTCTTCACGAAGTCAGCGCCAGCAGCAACTGCCACTCTACAGGCGCGCACGATCTGCTCGGCGTCGAGATAGCCGGTCTCAAGAATGACCTTCACGATTGCCTCGCCACCGGATGCGTCGCGGACAGCGGCGACAACGGCAGCGATATCGTCCTTCACGAACGCATCCTCGTTCTCGAGCAGCGCCGCGATGTTCATCACCATGTCGACTTCCTGGCAGCCGAGCTTCACCAGCTGCGCTGCTTCGTCGGCTTTCGTCTCGGTCATCGAGTAGCCGAGCGGGAAACCGCATACCGAGCACACCTTCGTGCCCGTACCAGCGAGGATCTGCGCTGTCACGGGAACCAGGAACGGCGAGACGCACAGTGACGCGAACCCGTACTGTGAGCTCTGCGCGATCCACTCTGCCGCGGCCTTGAAGCCGATCGTCGGCTTCAGCAGCGTCTGGTCGATGGAAGCGGCAAGCGTTGCCCGGTCGATAGCCATCTAGCGCCCCTCTCCGTACCCGAACCGCTTGATCTGCGACGCGTCACGTCGCCAGTCCTTCTTGAGCTTCACCCGCAAATCGAGGTACACCTTCGTGCCCAGGAGCCGCTCAAGATCCACGCGGGCATCGGTGCCGATCTTCCGGATCATCTCGCCGCGCTTACCAACGATGATGCCCTTCTGCGACTCCCGCTCAACGAATATCACGGCCATGATAGTGGTCGTGTCTGACTTCTTGTTGTACGTCATGTCCTCGATCGCCACGCCAACCGCATGCGGCACCTCGTCATGCGTGTTGTGCAGGACGCGCTCGCGGATGAACTCGGCAAGCATCACTTCCACGGGCTGATCGGTGGGCATATCGCGCGGGAAATAGCGCGGCCCGTCCGGCAGATGACGCTTCACAGCTGCGATCACGCCGTCGAGATTGAAGCCCTCGCGTGCCGAGCAGATGACGACGTCGTCGAACTTGCCAAGGCCGCTCGCGACGGCGAGCTGCTTCTCGACCTCCTCGGGACGTGCGATATCGGCCTTCGTGAGGATGAGGACGCGCGCTGCTTTCGCCTCGGCTACGCGATGTGCGACCCAGCGGTCGCCGGGACCGATCTGCGCCGAAACGTCGATGACGAGACAGGCGACGTCCACATCGGTAAGCGCCATCATGCTCGACTTGTTGAGTTCCTCACCGAGCTGATCCTCCGGCTTGTGGAGTCCCGGTGTGTCGATGAAGACGATCTGCGCGTCTTCCTGATCCACGATCGCCCGCAGCCGGTGCCGGGTCGTCTGGGGCGTGTTCGAGGTGATGGCCACTTTCGCGCCGACAAGCGCGTTCACGAGCGTGGACTTGCCAGCGTTTGGCCTGCCTACCAGCGCAACGAAGCCGCTCTTGACGACCTCGTATGCGGGTGCCGTCATTCGTCGTCCTCGTTGTCATCCTGGTCGAGGTATCCACGCACGAACGCGTCCGGAAGCAACACGTCGAGTGAGGTTACCTCTACCGCATCGGTCTTCCCGCCGAGGATGACGCGCATCTCGGGGTTGAACTCCGCGAGGAACTGCCTGCACGCTCCGCACGGCACTGTCGGCGCGTCGGAATCGCCAACAACGGCGATGGCGTCGAACTCGCGGTAGCCGGCCGTCACCGCAGCAACGGCGGCGGCACGCTCGGCGCAGATCGTGGAACCGTACGCGGCGTTCTCAACGTTCACGCCCTGAAAGATCTCGCCACCGGCGAAGATCGCGGCGCCAACCCGGAACTCCGAGTACGGTGCATAGGCCTTGGAACGGATCTCGCGCGCAAAGGCAAGCAAGGCAAGATCGGGTTGTGTAACTCCCTTAGTCATCCTCGGCCCCTTTCTCGATCGATGTGGTCGCCGGCTCGACGACCACCTGACGGATTCTGTTTCCTTCAACGTCCCGTGCGGTGATGCGCAATCCTTCGACTTCGATCGTCTCTCCTGCATCAGGGATTCGACCCGCGATCTCGATGAACAGCCCGCCGACAGAATCGGCCTCGAGCTCGACGTCCGTGCCGAACACGGCGTTCAGGTCATCGATCGGTGTGCGCCCGTCAACCAGCATACGCCCCTCGCCGAGGTCGACCATCATCTGCTCGGCAACGTCGTACTCATCGAAGATCTCGCCCACGATCTCCTCGAGCAAGTCCTCGATGGTGACGAGCCCGGCGGTGCCGCCATACTCGTCGGCAACGATTGCGATGTGCGTTTTTGTGCGCATCTCCATGAGCAGCTCTTCAACCGGCTTGGTCTCGGGCACGAAGTACGGCTCGCGAGCGATCTTGGCGAGCTGCAGGTCGTAGCTCCCGCGCCCCAGGAAGATGAGCAGGTCCTTCGCATAGAGCACGCCGAGGATGTCATCCACGGTGTCGTGATAGACAGGCAGGCGCGAGACACCGGACTCCTCGATGAGATCGAGTGCATCCCCAACGGTGGCGGTGTCTTCGAGGCACACCATGTCGGTTCTCGGTACCATGACCTCGCGCACGATCTTGCTCGTGAAATCAGCAACGGCGTCGATGATGGCGTCCTCGGCCTCGTCGCGTGACGTCTCCTCATCATCGCCGTTCGAGCTACTGCGAAGCTCGTCGGGCGTGACCCACGCGTCGGAAATGCGCTCCTCGGAGATGAGATTCACGATCGACGTCCATCCGGAGCCGAGCAATCGGGCGACCGGATAGAGCAGCGACAGCAGCACGTTTGCAAGCGGGGCAGCCGCGAGAGCAACCCGCTCGGGATTGTGCACCGCAAGCGTGCGCGGAAGCGCCTCGGCAATCGTGAACACAAGGAGCAGGCCGAGCGTAGCGCCGCCGAGCAACGTCAGCCACGCCTGCGGAACCTCGGTGAGGTTAAGCAGCACCCAGCCCAGACTGGCCGAGGAGACTGAGTAGACTACGGCACGGGTAACCGCCGCGGCCGCAACAAGGCGACCCGGGTGCTCGAGCAGCGTGTCGAGAGCGTGCGCTCCGCGTCGTTCGCTGTCGACAAGACGACGAGAGCGCCCGCGCGAGATGTGCGGAACCGCCGCGTCGGCGGCCGACATGATGGCAAGCCCCGCCAGCAGCAACGCAAGCAGAATGACTTCGGCAACAAGAATGAATGCGATCATCGGGTCCGGTTCAGGCCCTCCCTGGTACGACTACATCCAGAATACCTGAAATAGAGCCGTCGTGATGAGGAAGCCGAGTACACCGCCCCAAAGAACCTGCCATACAGTGTGCGTTTCTGACTCAACGCGGCTCTGCGCAACGAGCGCCGCGATGAACAGTCCGATGACTCCCGCGCCGGCGCTTGCCGTGATGTACGCGATCGATGCCGCGCCGGCTACCGCGAGCGCCGTGTGCCCCGACGGCCACCCACCGCGGAACCACGAGCCGTCCTCTCGGCGCAACGCCTTCACGCCGAGCACCGCGAAGGCGACGAGCACGAGTGCGACAACGGTGATGTGTGCCGGTGTCTGCCGGACGCGCACGAGAACAGTTGTACTCGCAGCGGAAAGTCGGCCGAAGAAGATGACGTAGCCAACAACGACCGCACATACCGCGCTCACGAAAACGGCGCCGGCCGCCACGTCCTTCCCGATCTTCGCGATCGGGTCGAACGTCTGGGTGGCAACATCGATTGTGGCTTCAACCGCGGTGTTCACGAGCTCTGTACCGAGAACGAACGCAATGGTGAGCATCAGCACGAGGAACTCGAGCCGACTCACACGGAAGAAGAGTGCCGCGATGAGCACGATGATTGCCGCCGCAACGTGGATCCGCATGTTGCGCTGCGTGCGGAGCGCATAGACGATGCCGTCGACGGCATGGTTGAAGCTCCAGATGATCGACCGGCTTCGCATGCGCTACTCGGCCACGTAGGCCTCGAGCACGACGGCCTCGCGAGCCTGCATCACAAGAGCATCCTCGTCGCTCTCATGGTCGTACCCAAGCAGGTGCAGGATGCCATGGACGAGCAGCAGGTTGAGCTCTGCTTCGATGGTCGTGCCAAGATCAGCGGCCTGCGCCTGGGCGACGTCGGGGGCGATGATGACGTCACCGAGCGTGATCGGCTCATCACCTGCGACCGCACACGGGTCGTCGCACCCGAACGAGAGCACATCGGTGGGACCGACGATGCCCCGGTACTGCTCGTTTAGGCGAGCCATCTCGTCGGTGTCGACGAGCGCGACGGAAAGCTCCGAGTTCTCGGGAGCAGATTCGAGCCCGAGGACGAAGTGCGCGAGTCGCTCGAACGCCTCGAACTTGAGCGGCTCAGGATCGCGATGGCTCGTTACGCTGACCTGCATTCTTGTCCCTCCCGCTGATGACTTCGGGGTACTCCACTCTTGGATGGTACACGCTCGCGAGCAGCCGTGTGTAGACGACCGTCACCGCTTCTATCTCGGCAAG
This sequence comes from uncultured Coriobacteriia bacterium, assembly GCA_927439865.1. Lineage (GTDB taxonomy): Bacteria > Actinomycetota > Coriobacteriia > Anaerosomatales > Anaerosomataceae > UBA2286. The sequence goes on from CAKMKD010000028.1 coordinate 13,292, forward strand.
CGTCAAGTTCGAGAGGTCGAGCTGGTGGTCGGCGAGCTTCTGTGCAACGACCTTGCGAACGACCTCCTCGATGCGGGGCGGCGTGGGCTTTGAGGTGGCTCTCACCGCGGCCTCGCAGCTGTCGGCAAGCATCACGAGCGCAGCTTCGCGTGAGCGCGGACGCTCACCGGAATAGCGAAAGTCGGCTTCGAACACGGGGCCGCCGGCAGCGGCAGCCTTGTTGTAGAAGTACATCACCATCGACGTGCCGTGATGCTGGCGTACGATCTCGACGACCTCCTGGGGCAGCCGGTACTCCTCGGCAAGCTCCACACCCTCACGCACATGTGCCGTGATGATGAGCGCCGAAAGCGACGGTGACGTGTTGTCATGCGGATTCGCCATGCCAGCCTGATTCTCGACGAAGAACCCTGGCCGGAGGATCTTGCCCACGTCGTGATAGTAGGCGCCGACGCGGGTGAGCAGCGCGTTCGCACCGATCTGCTGTGCGGCGGTCTCGGCGAGGTTACCGGTCATGACCGAGTGACTGTACGTTCCGGGCGCCTCCATCATGAGCCGCTTCAGGAGCGGCTGGCCCGGATTGGCAAGCTCGAGCAGCCGCACGTCGGTCGTCACGCCGAAGACGTGCTCGAAGACCGGCAGCATCCCAAGCATGAGGATGACCGTAAGCGCCCCTCCCACGAGGCCCAAACCGCCCGCGACGATCGCCTGCTGCAGCGTGCCGCTTTCGATGAGCGTTGCACCCAGTGCCGAGGCGCCCGTGACGGTTACGATGAGCCCACCGGCCGAAATCAGCCGGGAGCGCTCCGAGATGACGCCCATCGCTGTCACGCCCGCAGCGCCCGCAAGCAGGGAGCCGACGACATGCGCACCGTCGAGAACGCCGAAGAGAATGCCGACACCCACGCCCACAACAGCGACGAGGATCCCCACGCGCGGGTTCAGCAGGAGTGTTGCAAGAATGGGAGCGAGCGGGATAGGCAGCACGTAGGGCGGGACGCCGGGCAAGATGAGCGCCGAGAGCCACGTGCCGTACACGACACCGAGGACGAGGGCCGCGAGGATCGCGATGTCGCGGAACCGGCCCCACACCCCCTGCTCGTTCCGGTGGAGGTAGAGTCCGCCGACAAGCACGAGCATCGACACCAGTACGATGTCCGCAAGCGCTGTAATGACGCTCTGGCGCACGAAGACAAGCGGCACCGAGGCGAGGAGAGCGGTCACCACGCCAAGCGCAGCACGCTGGCCCGACGAGGTCGACAGCGCACCTTCTCTCGGCCAGAGCCGGGAGATCCTATCGAGGAGACTAGGCATCGGCGGCTGCCGCCTTCGCCTCCTCGAACTCGCTGTACGCGGTGACGATGCGCTGCACCAGCCGGTGTCGCACGACGTCGCGTGAGTTGAACTCGACGAATGCGACGTCGTTCACGTTCTGAAGGATGCCGCGGACCTGTTTGAGTCCGGAGAGCGCGCCGATGAGGTCGATCTGCGTCACGTCGCCGGTCACCACGATCTTGCTGCCGAAGCCGAGGCGAGTGAGGAACATCTTCATCTGCTCGGGCGTGGTGTTCTGCGCCTCGTCG
>CAKMKD010000029.1 GCA_927439865.1 uncultured Coriobacteriia bacterium
GCACCCCCGGATCTCCTTCGAATGCCATGGTCAGCGCCCTTCTCGGTCTGCCAACGTGATCGGTCTTGCCGCTAGCAGACGCTCGATCTCCCCGACGGCAGCTTCAGCCGCCATCTCGCCAGCGGCGATGATGCGTTCTGCCTCGTGGAAACCGTAGTAGCGAGCGCTGTCGATCGGGGCGATCGCCACGTCGGCGGTCTTGATGCTGAACTCGGAGAGTCTGCGCTGCATGAGGTCGATCGAGCCGAACGCGACTTGGGACACCGTTGGAGCCCCCAGTGTGTTCGTGGCCAGAGTCAGCGCTCGCGCATAGATGACTTGCGTGACGCCACGGGTCCTGAGCGTTCCCGTCTCGTAGTGTTCGCCACTGCCGCCGTTCGAGCGATCGAATCTCCTGCGCCCGGAAGTCCCGGAGGTGGTGACAGCGACCACCGTTTCGGCGCCCATATCCCTGACTACGTCGACGGGAACGGGATTCGACACCCCTCCATCCACCAGAACCTGCTCGTCACGGACAACGGGTGCGAAGACGATGGGCGTGGAGATGCTCGCTCTGATCGCCGTCGCGAGGTCCCCCTCGCGCAGGACGACCTCCTGCTCGCTGATGAGATCCACGGCGACACACGCGAACGGTATCTTCGTGTCGGCGAACGTCTTGTCGCCAACGATTTCGCGGATGAAGGCCTCGACCTTGCGTCCGTTCACCAGTGCCGTTGTCGGGCGGGCGATATCGACCAGAGAGAATAGATGCTGAGCACTCGCCGAGAGAGCGATGCGCTCCATTTCCGCAGGCGCCACTCCGACCGCGTACGCTCCACCGATGAAGGCGCCCATGCTCGTCCCCGCGATCATGTCGATCGGCAGGCCTTCCCTGTCGAGCACCTTCAGCACGCCGATGTGCGCGAGCCCTCGTGCGCTGCCGCTCCCGAGAGCCAGTCCCAGTCGGTTGTCGGTCATGCGGTGCCGAGTCCAAGACTAGCGACGATTTCTCTCGACACCCGATCAGGGTCAAAGCCGCTGCCGAGGAGCGAGTTCCTGAGGATGAACCCATCCATCATCGCCGTGAGCATCGTCGCCATGAGCGTGCTGTCCGGCGGTGCCGGGGGACGGCGGGAGGCGAGCACCTCGTCTATGACCCTGATGAACGGATCCAGGATCCTCTTCCATGCGGAACACACGAACTCCCGCAGGCTGTCATCGCTCGGAGGAAGCTCTACCACGAGGGCGTTGATGAGGTTCCTCTCGTGGATACCGAATTCGAGGTATCTTCTGACCATGTGACCAAGACGCTCGCTAGGAGAGGTCTCGCCGTCGTCGGCCTCCAGTAGCCCCCGGAGATCTGAGAGCGCCTCTTCCAGCACGCTCTGGTAGATCTCCCGCTTGCCCGAGAAGTGGTAATAAAGAGCCGCCTTGGTGATGCCAAGTCGCGAGGCGATCTCACTCATGGAGACGCCGAGGTAGCCACGGTCCGAGAACAGGCGCCGCGCAGCGTCGACAGCTTGCTGCTTTGTTCCGCAAAGAACGTTCATCTTCGGGGCAGCCTCTGATGTCACCGCGCGACAACCTTCCTCGGGAACTTACTGACCGGTTAGCAAGCAAGGCTACATTGCGCGTCACCAGCAGTCAACCATCCGACTTGCCTCACGGGGAATGTCGTCGAACGCGTGGCGTCACACCCGGCGGTCCGATCCGCCAGGTGAGGCGCACTCGGGGTGTCGTTGACGATGGCAGGGAATCACGCGGTCACACGCACGCTCGCTGACCGCGCCACGGATAGTTGTTATCCGTGGCGAGATCTCCCAGGTCTTCGTCTCACATCCCCGGTGCCGACCGACCCAGTGGGCGGCCGCCCCACGCGAGCGCTCTCTGCAACGGTGCACACCGAGATCTCCACCGAGTACGCCGGGGGACAATGTCGCCCAGTAGGACGCCGTGCTCATGGGGCCTGCGAATCGCTCGTATGTGGCCAACGGGGCGCGCGAAGCCTAACGGTCAGAAGGAAGCTGAGGACAGCGGGGCAGCCAGTGCAATCGGGCAACACCTAAGTCGAGTGCCGATTCTGGACAACAGGGACTGCTATCGGGCCGCATCAAGGCATCCGCACACCCTCTGAGCTGCGCCTTTGTCTCACACCCGCCCTCAGCCCGTCGACATTTGTAGCCCGATTTCACACTCGAAATCGGGCTACTCAGGCCTCTGACCTGCGGTTTTATGGTGCCCCCAAGGGAATTCGAATCCTGATTGTGCTTGTGACTATTGGGACTCGTTGGTACTCGATGGTACAGCAGAGCTGCGGCGAGTCCCAATAGGTACCAACGAGTCCCAACAGTCACCATGTATTTGGGCACCAAATCGGGCACCAAATCCGGGGCGCAATCCCAGCGTGAGTGTCTCTGTCAAACCCGGGGCGTTTCACGAGAAGAAGAGAGCTAAACGGTGCAGTTCGAACTTGAACCTACGCAGGTGCGTCGGGAATTGGCTCCGCTGTCACCGGCACCTCAGAGTGCGCTCCATCCGGCGCCGTTTCCGCACGCGGAGAGCTCCAGATTGGACTGTCTTCCCAGTCATCCGGGAAGCCCATCATGCCTTTGCGGATTTTCGGATACTGAAACGCCCCGGGTTTGACGGAGGCTCCTTGACTAGGATTCCTTAGAATCCTGGAGGGAAGGAGTCGTGTCTGATGCGAGCTTCGAAGTATCCGCCCGAGTTCCGGGAGCGCGCGGTGCGCATCGCCCGCGAGTCGGAC
>CAKMKD010000030.1 GCA_927439865.1 uncultured Coriobacteriia bacterium
CGACGATCCTCATCACGTGTTCCTCGCGGCGCGGATCGACGGCGAATGCGTCGGAACCGCAACCGGCGTGATCTGCCACGGGCTGTATGGTGGCTTCGACAGCTACATGGTGGTTGAGGACATGGTCGTCGACGCGGCGCACCGCCGCATGGGCATCGCGAGCGCGCTTCTCGCCGAGCTGGAGTCGGTCGCCCGTGAGCGGAGCTGCAAACAGGTGATCCTGCTGACGGAGTCCGTCCGCTCCGACGCGGTCGCGCTCTACCAGGCGAACGGTTTCGAGGCGCGCTGGACCGGGTTTAAGAAGGTGTTGAGGGACGGTTAGTACGGCCAGGTCGGTTCGGAGGCGATGAGACCGATGAGCGACATGAGCGCCACCGAGAAGCACGACGAGGCACCCCACATCAAGGAGCGCCTCGAAACGGAGCGCTACGAACTCCTTCGGCGTATCGAGAACTCGCTCGAAGTGCCAATGATGGTCCTCGCTTTCGTATGGCTGGCGCTCTTGGTCGGGGAGTTGATCTGGGGCGAGAGCCTGCTGTTCGAAACCCTCGGCGCGATCATCTGGATCATCTTCATTCTCGATTTCGCGTTGGAGTTCATCCTGGCCCCGCGCAAAGCCGAATATGTGAAACGCAACTGGCTGACCGCCGTGTCGCTGCTGGTACCAGCGCTGCGCCTCTTCCGGCTCTTCCGCGCGTTTCGGCTGCTCCGGCTGGCCCGCGTGGCGCGGAGTTCTCGTCTGCTCCGCGTCATCAGCTCATTGAACCGAGGCATGCGTGCGCTCGGCGCAAGCCTGAGCCGACGGGGATTCGGCTATCTCATCGGCCTCACCGTGCTGGTCACGTTCACCGGCGCTGCCGGGATGTACGCGTTCGAGAACACCGTCCCCGGCGGCATTGAGAGCTACGGCGAAGCGCTGTGGTGGACCGCGATGATCCTCACCACGCTGGGCTCTCAGTATTGGCCAGAAACGGTCGAGGGACGCGTGCTGTGCGTCTTCCTGGCGCTCTACGCCATCAGCGTCTTCGGGTACCTGACGGCGACGCTTGCGACCTTCTTCATCGGCCGTGACGCCGAGAGCACCGATGCCGAGATCGCCGGGGCCACGCAGCTCGCTGCCCTTCGCGATGACGTGATCGCCTTGCGCGAGGAGATTCGGCGAAGCGCGAACAGCTGATGCGCGACTGAGGTGCTCGCCAGCCTCGGCGCAGCCATGTCATACCGCACCGGTAGAATCTTGGTAGGGACGCATCGCCGCAATTCCTCTGCGAACAGGACGGGTGAGGCACGTGGAAAACGAAAAGAGAAAGCGGTATCCACTCATGCCGAAAGGCAACACTGATGCGATCAAGCGCAGCCTCGGCATCACGCCAGAGATGGCGGCGGCGCTGAAGAAGAAGTACCCCGAGAGCGGAGCGGCGTTAAGGGATAAGTACGCTAAACCCAAGCCCCGGGTCGCGCCTGCGACTCCAGCGAACGAGGTGGCGGAGTCTGGAGAGGCGCTGTAGTGCCGAGTCGCACGCCATACATGCTCGTACAGCCGAGTGGGCCGAGTGTGCCGGTAATCGCGCACGTCCCGCACGCTTCCACATACATTCCAGAGGCGGCTGCCCGCGAGTTCGTCGCGGACTCCGCCGTTCTTGCGCGCGAAGTGATCCGGCTCACCGATTGGCACGCCGACCAGCTCTTCTCGTGGGTGCTCGACCTCGGTGGAATGCTGCTTGTGAACACGCTCTCGCGCCTCGTATTCGACCCCGAGCGCTTCTCCGACGATGCAGTCGAGCCGATGGCGGCGGTCGGACAAGGGGTGGTCTACACTCGCACGACGGAAGGTGAGCCGCTCGCTGACATCACGCCGGCATCACGAGCTGCGCGCATCTCGGAGTTCTACGAGCCGTACCACGCGGGGTTCGACGCGGCAGTGGGAGACTTGCTCGATCGGTTCGGCATGGCGGTGATTCTGGACTGCCACTCGTTCGCGACCGAGCCGCTGCCGAGCGAGCCCGACCAAAGCCCGGGCCGACCCGACATCTGCATCGGCACGGACACTCAGCACACCCCGGGTGCACTCGTCGAAGGCCTGGAGAATGGGTTTCGGTCGGAACGCCTAACGGTCGAGCGCGACAGGCCGTTCTCGGGCACGATTGTCCCGCTCAGGTACGTGGGTGACGCGAGGATCAGCTCGGTGATGATCGAAGTGAGGCGCGGGCTCTATTGCAATGAGTCGACGGGACAGCGCAACGACCGGTTCGACTCCATGCGTTCAGTACTCGAACGCGTCATCGCTCCGGTCGTTCTGGAGACGATCGGCGCGCACCCCACTACCTGACCGCGACTCCCAGGTAGTACGGCCAGATGAACAGGCCGAGAAAGCCGGTCCAGAAGCTCAGCTTCGCGAACGCGATCGTGAACAGCCATCCGATGAACCAGATGATGCCCATCCCAGTATCAACACGGATTCGCTCTGTGCCTGCCACGGAGTGCTCCCTTCGCCGCTGACGATTCAGCCGTACC
>CAKMKD010000031.1 GCA_927439865.1 uncultured Coriobacteriia bacterium
CAACAACCTATGCGGGCAGAACAGCTAGGTAGAGGGTGCCGAAGCGAACCAGCGCCCTGGCTCGCTCGGCCGGGAACTCTCTGACGAGAACCGCAAGGACGAGGAAGATCGCCGACACCGCAAAGAGGTTGTCGAGGAAGACCGCGTGGGTTATTGCTGCGAAGCGCTCGGCAAGGACCGAAAGACCCGGCTTGGCCGCATCACTTCCTACTTCGGCAAGTGTGAGGTAGTTGCCTGGGGCGCCCACGAGGAACACAGCGCCGATCACAGCGCCGATCGTCCCCGCATACGCCCAGCGCGGAACTGGCAAGCCGGTGCGGCGATACAATACGAGGAAAGCGACCATCATCAGGGCGACAGTCGGACCGAGGTTCTCATTCGTCCAACCCGCGAAAACACCGAGGACCAGCATGACCGGAGCCAGCCAGAGGACGTCCGGAACCGCCCCTGCATCCTCAGCATAGATACGAAACGGGACAAGCGCCCCCAGAGCCAAAGTCGCGAGCCAGACGTAGTTGGTAGCCCCAGCGGCGAACAGCGCGCTCTGGCCGAAGGACGGCAACGCAAACCACAGCCCGAGCGGGATGGCTGCGAAGAGCGCTACTCGGGGCTTCCGCAGCCCGTTGGCGTTGAGATAGATCACCGCGACGAGTGCAAGGAACATGAGTGCGTTCACGACGTTGAATGCCGGTTTGCCCATCAGCACGGCGAGCTGCTCGAAGAATCCGCCGATCACACGTCCGTTGCGAGTGGTGTAGAAGATCACCTGCGAGCGCACGATGTCCGCGATGCTCGTCACTCGTGTGGACGTCCCAAATATGTACGCGAACGTATAGTCATCAGCAATGAACGGGGTCGTCGCATTGAGTACGTACGAGGTGGTGAACACGACGAACGCTGTGAGGGAGAGCCGCCGCCTCTTGCCTACGCCGTCATCCACGTCAGGTGACGTCCCTCGGGTGAGAAAGACCATAATCGACCGAGTCGACCAGCGCCTCCCATGAGGCCTCGATGATGTTCTCCGAAAGCCCGACGGTTCCCCAGCTCTTGTCCCCGTCCGTCGATTCGATGAGCACGCGGGTGACCGCACCCGTGCCCTTCTTCTCGTCAAGGACGCGGACCTTGAAGTCGGTGAGCTCGATCGGATCGAGCGCCGGGTAGAAGCGGCCTATCGCGATGCGCAGCGCCCGGTCGAGAGCGTTGACGGGGCCGTTTCCCTCGGCAGTGGCGATGAAACGGTGCCCCTCGACATGCACCTTGATGGTCGCCTCGGTCATCACGCGGCCGTCCTCGCGCTTCTCCATGATGCAGCGGAAGCTCTCCAGCCGGAAGAACGGCGAGTAGCTGCCCGCCGCTTTGCGAAGCATGAGCTCAAGAGAAGCGTCTGCGGCCTCGAATGAGTAGCCGCGGTACTCCTTCTCCTTGATCGAGTCGAGCACGCCGGTGAGAACGCTGTCATTCGCCGAGACCTCGATACCCATCTCGGCAGCTTTCATGACGAGACTCGCGCGGCCAGCCAGCTCGCTCACGACCACGCGCGCGAGATTCCCGACCGCCGAGGGATCGATGTGCTCGTACGCCTCGGGGAGCCTCGCTGCTGCGCTCGCATGCACGCCGCCTTTGTGCGCGAACGCGCTCGCGCCCACGTACGGCTGCTGCGGGTACGGTGAGAGGTTGGCAGTCTCGGCAACGAAATGCGAGACCTCAGTGAGCAGCCGGAGCTGATCCTCGGTCACGCAGTCGATGCCCATCTTGAGCTTGAGCGCCGGGATGATCGCGGTGAGGTCGGCGTTACCGGCGCGCTCACCGTAGCCGTTCATGGTGCCCTGCACATGCATGCAGCCTGCGTCGATCGCCACAAGCGAGTTCGCAACAGCGCACCCGCCGTCATTGTGCGTGTGAATGCCGAGCGGCACATCGAACTCGTCGTTCATCAGCGTCACGATGAGCGCCACCTCGTGCGGTAGCGTGCCGCCGTTCGTGTCGCAGAGCACGATCGCATCAGCGCCTGCCTCGGCGGCCGCGCGACACACCTCCTTCGCGTATGGCGCGTTGTTCTTGTAGCCGTCGAAGAAGTGCTCGGCATCGAAGAAAACGGTTCGCCCGGCAGCTTTCAGGAACGCCACCGAGTCGCGAACCATGCGCACGTTCTCGTCAAGGGGCGCCTGGAGTGTCTCGGTCACGTGCACATCCCACGCCTTGCCGAAGATGCAGAGCGCAGCACAGCCGGTGTCGAGGAGCGCCTGCAGGCCTCCATCCTCGGCGGCCGGCGTGTCCTTGCGGCACGTGGAGCCGAACGCAGACACAACCGCATGCGAGAACGACACGCCCTTCACGCGCTCGAAGAACTCGATGTCCTTCGGGTTGCTCCCCGGGAAGCCGCCCTCGATGTAGTCGATACCGAGGTCGTCGAGGCGCATGGCGATGCGCAGCTTATCCTCCACGGAGAGGGACAAGCCCTCCCGCTGGGTTCCGTCGCGCAGGGTTGTGTCGTAGAGGGTGAACACGTCAGACGCGCTCCAGCCAGTCCTCGAAGTCGGCCTCTTCGCCGTGGACCACGCGGAAGAATATCTTCTGAAGCTCAAGCGTGATCGGACCGGCATCGCCGATGACGCGTCCGTCCACCGAGCGGACGGGCACGACTTCGGCCGCCGAGCCAGTCATGAACATCTCGTCACAGGTGTAGAGGTCCGTGCGCACCAACGACTCCTCGATGACCGGGTAGTCGAGCGCATCTGCGATGACCATGATCGATTCGCGCGTGATGCCGGCGAGCAAGCCGTCCGAGACGGGCGGCGTAGAGAGAACGCCGTCGCGCACGATGAAGAGGTTCTCGCCGGTGCCCTCGCACACCTTCCCCTCTTCGTTCAAGAGGATGGCCTCGTTGTAGCCGTGGCGGTTCGCTTCGATGCGCGCGAGTGAGCTGTTGAGGTAGTTGCCGGTCGCCTTGATCGCTGGCGGCAGGGAGTTGATGCCGCGCTGGCGCCACGAGGACACGCCCACGTCGACGCCCTTGGTCAGCGCCTCTTCGCCCATGTACGTCTCCCACGGCCACACCGCGATGATGACCTGCACCGGCGCGGGGATGGGATCGAGTCCCATGATGCCGTATCCGCGAAAGGCGAGCGGCCGGATGTAGCACGCCGGAAGCTTGTTCGCACGGATGGTCTCCTTGACCGCCTCAACCATCTCATCGACCGAGTAGCCCAGCTCCATGAAGAGCATCTTCGCCGAGCGCTCGAAGCGCTCCATATGCTCGCGAAGGCGGAAGACAGCCGGACCATCAGCGGTCTCGTAGCAACGGATACCCTCGAAGACGCCTGAGCCGTAGTGCAGTGCATGTGTGAGAACGTGTACCTGGGCTTTGTCCCAGTCCACGAGTTGTCCGTCCATCCAGATCTTGTCCACCTGTGGCAATACCATGACCGCTCCCCTTCCCCTGCCGTACATCAAGGCAACAGTGTACGCGAAGGAGCAGCACCGCAGCGAACGAAGCTACTGCCGCGATTCGGCTGCCTGAAGAAGCCCCAGTGCCGGTGGGTACGTCGGGTCATGCTCGAGGACCGTTTCAGCGGCCCGCTTCGCAGCAGCGGTATCGCCAAGCTCCAGCTGCGCCGTGCCCAGACCAAGCTGCAGGAGTGGCACGTCCGGCAGGTACCCGATGGCTTGCTCGGCCGTTGCCTGCGCACGCCTGAACGACGCCTCATCCCCGCGTGCATATGCGTATCGCAGATCGGTGTCGATGAGCTCGAACCAGACCTCGAAGTCGTAGCGACGCGCCGAGGCGACCGGTTCGAGTGCGACCCGGGCAGCATCGTACGACCGCTGCGCACCGGCGGTCACAGCGCCCCCGTTCGCCTCCAACTCGGCAGCCATGAGGATCGAGTGCGCAACGCCAAGCTGCGCCCGGTACCCTGTTGAGAACGGTGCCCACTTCACTGCCCGCGCAGCGCTGTCCACTGACGCCTGCGTGCCGAGCGTCACAATCGAGCGCTGGCTTGCGGCGTCCGCCATGCCGAGCGAGAGCGCAAGCGCCACTCCCAGCACCGCGGCAACTCCTGCGAGCGAGCGAATCAGCCCCGTGAACCTCCCTGCAGCGCGCGTGGTCGCTGACGGCGATGCCAGCGCGCCGAGAAGCGCCCACAGGGGCACCGCTACGCCGATAACCGAGACCCCGAAGAGCAGCGCGACGAGCGATCCGGCACACCCTGCCCAGACGCCCGCGAGCACCAGTCGCTCACCGCTGCGTCCAGCGCCAGCCGAGTAGCGCCATGAGCGCACCAGGACGTAAGCGATGGTCCCGAGCACGAGAAGCGCGCCCAGAACGCCCACGGTGGCCGCGAGCTGGAGTGGCAGGTTGTGCGCGTTGTTCTCCATCTGACTCGCTCCCGCTACGCGAGTGTACGCATCGAGCCGATGCCTCGAAAACGCGAACATGAAGGAGTCCGGGCCGAATCCGAACACGGGCCTCTCGGCAATGGCGGCAAGAGCGCTTCGCCAGGTGGCCAGCCGAGAAAGCGCGCTGCCGTCCGAGAAGCTCGCGATCGAACCCACCCTGGCGAGCACGCGCGTCACCGGACTGTCCGTACCCGCGCTTACAAGCGCCGCCCCGATCGCTAACGCGGTGCCGCCGCCGATCATCCCAAGATCCAGGCGGCCGGCTCGCCACCCCGAGCGGCGCGTCGCCCACGCGAGCGCACCGAGTGCCACAGCGGCCCCGATCCAGCCGCCGCGGGTGAAACTCACCAACAGGCCAAGCATGATCGCGATCGAGGTCGACCACCACGCGACGACAAGCCGAGTTGCACTTGCCGTGAACGCCAGCGAGAGCGAGACCGGGAGCGCAAGTACCAGCCACAGCGAGAAGTAGTCCGGATTGCCAAGCGTCCCGAACGCCCGGTTCGCTTCGAATCCCAGGGTGCCGTGTCCGAGCGGGTCGACGCCCAGAAACTGCAGCACACCGTGAAGCGCCCCGACCGTGGCAGCAACCACGAGCACCTCGGCAACGCGCCGCACCCGACGCGGCGAGTCGACGAGCTGCACCCCCAGGAAGAAAACGACGCCGTAAAGAACGTATGCCACGAACCCCTCGTACCTGACTCCATCGCCGAGCAACGCAAGCATCGGGTCAGGCGCGGCAAGCGACGAGAGCGCTATCCACGCCAGAGCGCCGCCGAGCGGAACGAATGCCGCCGAGACTCGCACGCCGGCGCTGTCACCGAGCGAAACCGCCCACGCGAACAGCGCACCGGGCACGAGGAGCAGCGCGACGATGAACTTCGCGATGTCCGGGTCGTGCGCGAGGAGCGGAATGCCGCTCCCGCCCGCCACAGGAGCGGTGATCGTGAGCGGGACGGCCACAAGACACGCGAGGAAGAGCGCCCATGCGATCCGAGCCGGTGTTGATTCGGCCACGGCTCGCTAGACCTCCAACGCTTCAACCACAAGGTCGCCCATTGCGGCCGTGCTCACCATCTTCTGCGGCAGAGTGTCGGCGTCGGCGATGTCGCGCGTACGCCAGCCGTCGGCAAGCACTCCCTCGATCGCCGAGGCGAGCGCGTCGGCGGCATCGTTCATCGCGAAGCTGTAGCGCAGCATCATCTCGACTGAAAGCAGCATCGCAAGCGGGTTGGCCACGCCCTGACCGGCGATATCCGGCGCTGAGCCGTGGCTCGGCTCGTAGAGCGCAGTCCCGTCGCCGAGCGAGGCGCTCGCAAGCATACCGAGCGACCCCGTGAGCATGCTCGCCTCATCGGAGAGGATGTCGCCGAACATGTTCTCGGTGACAACGACATCGAACTGCGCCGGATTCCTGATCAGCTGCATGGCGGTGTTGTCCACGAGTTGGTCGAGCAGCTCAACATCCGCGAACTCGGCATCATGAAGACGATGCACGACCTCGCGCCAGAGCCGACTCGATTCGAGCACGTTCGCCTTGTCCACCGAGTGGACCTTGTTGCCACGCGTGCGGGCGGCATCAAAGGCAACGCGGGCGATTCGCTCGATCTCTACCTCCGTGTACTCCATCGTGTCGTAGGCGCGCATGCCCGCTCCGCCATCGCTCGCCGCACCGGCGACGTCTGTCTCGCGCGCCCGGGCGCCGAAGTACAGGCCACCGGTGAGCTCGCGCACGATGAGCATGTCGACGCCGGCGAGAAACTCGGGCTTGAGGGTGCTGGCGCCCGTAAGCGCCGGGAAAAGCTTGACCGGTCGCAGGTTCGCGTACAGTCCGAGCGCCTTGCGAATCCCGAGCAGCCCCTGCTCGGGACGAGGCTTCGCCGGGTCGGTGGTGTCCCACTTCGGCCCGCCGATTGCTGCGAGCAGCACGGCGTCTGCCGCGTGCGCCGCCTCAAGCGTCGCCTCTGGCAGGGGCGA
>CAKMKD010000032.1 GCA_927439865.1 uncultured Coriobacteriia bacterium
CGTTCGTCTCGGGTGCGGACACGGTTGTGATAGCGTCACGATCGAATTTCCCAGACGCGCTCTGTGGCGCTCCGCTTGCCTACTCGCTGCGCGCACCCATCCTTCTGACGGACTCCCGCTCCCTTGAGGCGAGTGTCGTGAGCGAGATTCGTCGTCTCGGCGCAACGAGAGCAATCGTTCTCGGGAGTGCCTCGGCGATATCGACCGGGGTGGCGGCGGCGGTGAGCAAGACGCTTCGGCGACCGGCCACCGTGAAGCGACTCGGAGGCAAGAACCGCTACGAGACCGCGGTGCTCATCCAGCGCGAGCTCGCAGCCAGCCGAGGAGCCCCCACGCATGTTGTGATAGCCTCTGGCGTCGATTTCCCAGACGCGCTCGCGATCTCTCCGCTCGCTGCGCGGAAGAACATGCCGATCATGCTCACCGACCCGTCAACGCTTGTGACGGTGACCGCCGATGCGATCGCCGCGAGCGGGGCGACGGGCGCGATCATCGTGGGGAGCGAGGCTGCGGTGAGCGGGTCGGTCGAGGCCTCAGTTGCCGTGCTCACGCCGTGGATTACACGGCTTGGCGGCGATGACAGGTGGCAGACCGCCCGCCTTATTGGAGAGCACTCGCTGGCGCAGGGCTTGTCGCTCGAGCGGTTCGTCGTCTGTACGGGAGAGAACTTCCCCGACGCGCTTGCGGGCGGCGTCTTCGCGGCCCGCATGAACGCGCCGCTGCTGCTCACCGAGCGCGACCGGCTCACCCCGGCAACAGCCGGACTCCTCTCGCCGCGGCCTGACACGTTGTGGTGGTTCGTCCTCGGCAGCGACCAGGCGGTCTCGCCCGACGTTGGAAACGCGATCGCGGATCGGCTGACCGAGCGGTAGCGAGCGCAGACTTGACCTCAGTCAATGTCGACCTGCCACGATGGGAGAATGATGGTCTCGAAACCACATCTCCCGAGGAGTGAACCATGGCCGAGGCACCAACCCAGTTGCGATTCCGCGATTCGTACTCGCTTCTGTATGCGTTCACGCTGACGGCTTTCATTCCGGCCATCATCGGGCTCGGCACGCAGCCGTACTACTCATTCACTCCCGGCTACCTCGCGTTCATGACGGCGCCGCCGCTCCTAGCGATGCTGGTGCTTATGTTCACGCACCAACCCTCGGCCACGCCGCTTCGAACGGCCGGTAAGGCGCTGCTCTTCGGCGTCGTCAGCATGATCGGAGGAGGAGCGCTCTTCCTCTCCACGAGCTTCCTGCTCGCGTTTCTCGGTCCTGCGTTCGAGTCGCACTCGTTCGGACCGCTGCAGGTGGGCCTCGCCGTCATCATGCTCGGGTACGTCACACCGCTCGCGATCACGGCAGTCTCACGTGTACGAACCGCGCGGCCGGGCGCGATTCTCGAGGCCGTCGTGCTCGTTGTTGCCATCGCGGCGTTCGCCTGGATCGGTTTCGAGATACTCACCCAGCGCGGCACGCTTATGGATGTGCTGCGTAAAGACCAGGTCTCGTACCTGGTCGGAGGCGTCTTGTGGTACATCCCGGCATACTCGCTGGTCGGCTCGATCGTCCGCTCGATCGGCGTGCTGTAGGGCTGGCGCGGCACCGCGACGCGGAGTCGCCGCCTGTCGGAAAGCATCATCCGCTCGGCTCCGTATGCCCCATCATGTGGTCGGCGAGTGCTAGGATTGGCACATCATCTGGTAGGCCCGCCACTCAACTTGGGGAGCAGCTGCTCATGTCTTCCGACCGACTCCGAACGCCCGAAGTCGAGGCCCTCCTGCGAGCGCTCCTGAGCCTGGATAACGAGGACGAGGCGTACGCGCTGCTCCAGGATCTGTGCACGATTCGAGAGGTCCAGGACATGGCCCAGCGGTTCGCCGTTGCACGCATGCTCGCGGCAGGGGAGCACTACACCGATATCCAGGCCGTCACAGGCGCGTCGACCACCACCATCAGTCGCGTGAGCCGCTGCCTCAACTACGGCGCCGATGGATACAGCCGCGTCATCGACCGGCTGAACAACGCCGAGAAGGCAGGCGAGTAGTCTCCTATGTCGCGGTTCGTCCACCTGCACACGCACTCGGAGTACTCGCTCCTTGACGGTCACGCCAAGATCGAAGGCCTGCTCGACCGGGCCGCCGAGCTCGACATGCCCGCGCTCGCGCTGACCGATCACGGCGTGATGTTCGGCGCGGTGGAGTTCTACAAGGCTGCTGTGAAGGGAAACTCCAGCACCGGCCGCGATCCGATCAAGCCCGTGCTCGGCTGCGAGATCTACTTCACGCCCGACTCCCGCAAGAAGCGTGACGGCAAGCCCCGGCTCAACCACCTGCTGCTGCTCGCGCGCAACGATGTCGGCTACCGGAACCTGATGGCGATGGTCTCCGAGGCGTGGACGAGCGGCTACTACTACAAGCCGCAGGTCGACGAGGAGCTGCTGCGCCAGTACGCCGAGGGGCTTATCGCCACCTCGGCATGTATGAGCGGCATCGTCAGCAAGTCATTCGAGCATCATCAGCCTGACGTGGCCCGCCACTGGGCCGAGACGTATGCGTCGATCTTTGGCGAGGAGAACTTCTACCTGGAGATCCAGGAGCAGGGCATCGTCTCGGACGCGGGCGTCTCGCAAAAGGAGCTCAATCGCGAGATCGTTGCACTTGCCGACGAGCTCGGCCTGCCGGTCGTGGCCACCAACGACATCCACTACGTCAAAGCTGCTCACGCCGAGGCGCAGGACATGCTCGTGTGCATCCAGACCGGCAAGACGGTGGATGACGAGAGCCGCATGAAGTTCTCCTCGGACCAGTTCTTCCTGAAGTCGGCCGAGGAGATGGAAAGCGCTCTGCCCGAGTATCCGCAGGCGTTCGCCAGTACGCTCGATATCGCCGAGCGCTGCGATGTGAACCTCGAGTTCGGGAAGATCATCCTGCCGGTGTTCGAGGTGCCGAAGGGTTTCTCGGAAGACGAGTACCTGCGCGAGGAGTGCCTCGACGGGCTCAAGAAGCGTTACGGCGACCCGATTCCAGATGAGCCGATGCAGCGACTGACCGACGAGCTCAAAGTCATCACCGACAAGGGCCTCTCGGCGTACTTCCTGATCGTGGCGGACTTCGTGAAATGGGCAAAGGGCAACGATATCGGGGTCGGACCCGGACGTGGAAGCGCAGCTGGTTCCATCATCAGCTACGCGCTCGGGATCACGAGTCTCGACCCCATCGAGCATGGTCTGCTCTTCGAGCGGTTCCTGAACCCTGAGCGTACCGAGATGCCCGATATCGACATCGACTTCGACGATGAACGTCGCAGCGAGGTCATCGACTACGTGAAAGACAAGTACGGCGAGGACAGGGTCGCGCAGGTCGTGACGTACTCCACGATGAAGGCGCGCGCTGCGATTCGCGATGCCGGACGCGTTCTCGGCTACCCGTTCGGCGTGCCCGACAAGATCGCCAAGCAGATCCAGGAAGGTCCGGATGCAACGATCGAAGGTTCGCTCGCGACAAACCCCGACCTCAAAGCCGACTACGATGCGGGCGGCGACACCAAGCGCGTGATCGACGCCGCACGATCGCTTGAGGGCACCGCGCGTGGCGAAGGCATCCACGCCGCCGCCGTCGTCATCTGCCGAGACCCGCTCTCGTGCTACACGCCGGTGAAGCTCGACACCAAGGGTGGCGCGATCATCACGCAGTACGAGGGCAACGTCATCGCGGATCTCGGGCTGCTCAAGATGGACTTCCTCGGCCTGCGCACGCTTACGGTGCTCGCCAAGGCCGTGAAGGCGATCAAGGAGAACCACGGCGTCGAGATCGATCTCGAGACGATTCCGATGGACGACAAACCCACCTTCGAGTTGCTGCAGCGGGCGGATACCGACGGCGTGTTTCAGGTCGAATCGCCAGGCATGAAGCGCGTGCTCAAAGACCTCAAGCCCACGGTCTTCGCCGACATCGTCGCCGTGGTGGCGCTCTACCGTCCCGGTCCGATGGACTCGATTCCGGACTTCATCGCCCGCAAGCACGGCCGCAAAGCGATCTCGTACTACGACGAACGCATCAAGTACATCCTGGAGGAGACATACGGCGCCATCGTCTACCAGGAGCAGGCGATGCGCATGACGATGGAGATGGGCGGATTCACCGCTGCCACTGCCGACAAACTCCGCAAGGGTATGGGCAAGAAGGACCGGGCGATCGTCGACGGCCTCAAGCCGGAGTTCATCAAGGGCGCTGCCGGGCGTGGCTACGATCCCAAGATCGCCGAAAAGGTCTGGCACGACATCGAGGCGTTCGCGCAGTACGCCTTCAATAAGAGCCACGCAGCCGCGTACGGCTTGCTGGCGTACCAGACGGCGTACCTCAAGGCGCACTACCCGCTTGAGTATATGGCGGCGAACCTCACGAGCTACACCGGCAAGTCCGAGACGATCGTGAAATACGTGGCCGCGTGCAACAGCGCCGGCATCAAAGTCATGCCGCCGG
>CAKMKD010000033.1 GCA_927439865.1 uncultured Coriobacteriia bacterium
GTGCTGAGTGTCGGAGATTCTATGCTTCGATTTCTTCCGCCTTTGGTATGCAGCAACGCGGAAGTTGATACACTCCTTGAGACACTGTCCGCAGCACTAGGGAGTACATGATGCAGAATCTACGTGGTCGCGACCTGCTTACCCTCGGCGACCTGACGCCTGAGGAAGTCGAAGCCGTCCTTGAGCGCGCCATTGCGCAGAAGCAGGCCAAGCGGATGGCGGGCAAGCCGCCCGTCCCCACCGGGAAGTCGGCGGCGCTCATCTTCATGAAGCCGTCGCTCCGCACTCGAGTCTCCTTCGAGCTCGCCTGCGTCGATCTTGGCCTGCACCCTGTGGTCCTCGGCCCTGCCGACGCCTTCTCCCGCGAAGAGACCGTGCACGACACGATCAAGGTCCTTGAGCGCTATGTGGATGTCATCGTGCTCCGCACTTTCGCACAGTCGCACATCGAAGAAGTCGCCGAGCACGCCTCGATTCCGGTCGTGAACGCGCTTACCGACGATTACCATCCCTGCCAGGGCCTGGCGGACCTTCTCACCATCCGTGAGCACAAGGGCGGTCCGTCCGGCCTCAAGCTCGCGTACGTGGGTGACGGCAATAACATGGCACACACGTACCTCCTGGCCGGCGCGCTCACCGGTATGCACGTTTCGATCAGCGGCCCGGCCGGCTTTGAACCCTCGGCCGCTGTCGTTGCCACGGCACAGGACATCGCCGCCAAGTACGGAACAGGCGCGAAGTTCGAAGTCACCAACAACGTGAAGAAGGCCGTCTCCGGCGCTGACGTGGTTGTTACCGACACGTGGGCATCGATGGGCCAGGAGGCTGAGCATGCCGCACGAGTCGCCTCGTTCGCGGGCTACTCGGTAGACTCGGCGCTCATGGCCGAGGCGGACCCCGGAGCCATCTTCATGCACTGTCTTCCCGCGCACCGCGGGGAAGAGGTTCAGAACGACGTTATCGACGCGGAGTACTCTGTCGTCTTTGACGAGGCCGAGAACAGGTTGCATGCACAGCGGGCGTGGCTCTCGCTTGTGCTCTAGACGACGATTCATTGAGGTGGGGAAGCGAGCATGAGGAAGCGACGCGAACGACAGGATGCTATCCGAAAGATCGTGCGACGCGAGCGAGTGCGCACGCAGCGCGAGCTGGTCGATCGGCTCAAGCAGCACGGCTATGACTGCACCCAGGCCACAGTTTCACGGGATATCGCCGACATGGGTTTGCGCAAGCTTCCCGAGGGCGTCTACGTGCTTGCCGAGGACCTGCACCTGCAGCGCATGATCTCCGAGCTCGTTACGAGCGTGGTGCGCGCGAATAACCTGGTGCTGGTCAAGTGCAGCACAGGAGCCGGTGCGGGCGTGGGGGCGGCCCTCGACGGAGCTGAACTCGACGAAGTGCTCGGATCGA
This sequence comes from uncultured Coriobacteriia bacterium, assembly GCA_927439865.1. Classification (GTDB taxonomy): domain Bacteria; phylum Actinomycetota; class Coriobacteriia; order Anaerosomatales; family Anaerosomataceae; genus UBA2286. Next base: position 1,411 of record CAKMKD010000033.1, read on the forward strand.
TCGCTGGCGATGACACGATCCTCATCATCGCGCGCACCGACGCCGACGCCGAGTCGGTACTGGACAGCATCAACAAGTTCCGCGGCCGCAGTTAGCCGCACGGAGAAGGGGCGTTTGGCGTGAGCAAAGAGAAGGTCGTTCTGGCGTACTCCGGCGGTCTCGATACTTCGGTTGCCATCCAGTGGCTGAAGGAAGAGAAGAACGTCGATGTCATAGCGCTTGCAGTCGACGTGGGGCAGGAGCGTCAGGACCTCGAGGTCGTTCGCCAGAAGGCACTCGGCATCGGCGCGATCGAGTCCATCGTCGTGGATGTGCGCGAGGAGTATGTCGAGGAGTTCATAGCTAAGGCGCTCAAAGCGAACGCGCTCTATGAGAACAAGTACCCGCTTGTCTCGGCGATGAGCCGGCCGATCATCGTGAAGCACCTCGTCGAGGCCGCGCACGAGCACAACGCGAAGTACATCGCGCACGGGTGCACGGGCAAGGGAAACGACCAGGTTCGCTTCGAGGTCGGCATCGCCGCCCTCGATCCCGACCTTGAGATCATGGCGCCCGTTCGCGAGTGGGACCTCAAGACGCGCGAGCAGGAGATGGACTACGCGCTCGAGCGCGGTATTCCGGTTCCCACCACCAAGAAGAGCCCGTACTCGATCGACGACAACTTGTGGGGACGCGCCATCGAGTGCGGCGTCCTCGAGGACCCATGGGTCGAGCCCCCCTCGGACATCTACACCCTTACCGCAGACGCGCGTGGACATCAGTGTGACGAGGCCGAGTACGCGGAGCTGAGCTTCGCGCAGGGCCTTCCGGTTGCGCTCGATGGCGAGACTATGAGCTTCCACGAAATCATCAACCGGATGAACGAGCTTGCCGGCAAGCATGGCTTCGGGCGCATCGACATGATCGAGAACCGTCTCATCGGCGTGAAGAGCCGCGAGATCTACGAGGTGCCCGGCGCCCTCACGCTCATAACGGCGCACAAGGCGCTCGAGGATCTGTGCCTTGAGCGCGACTTGCTCCACTACAAGCTGCAGATCGAGCAGAAGTGGGCCGAGCTGGTCTACAACGGCATGTGGTACTCGCCGCTCAAAGAGGCGCTCGACGGTTTCATCGAGAGCACGCAGCAGCTGGTGACCGGTGATGTTCGGCTCCGCTTCTTCAAGGGAAGCTGCGTGACGGTCGGCCGTCGCAGCCCGTACTCGCTCTACGACTACAACCTTGCAACGTACGACGCCGCCGACAGCTTCGATCACACGGCCGCCAAGGGCTTCATCGACCTGCACGGTCTTCCCACGAAGGTCTGGGCGCGCCAGCGCCGCAAGGTCGGCAAAGAGGGCGAGGTATAGGCAGCATGGCGGACGCGAAGACCCCGTGGGGCGGCCGGTTCACCGGCATGCCCGGCGAGTTCCAGCAGCGTTTCGGCGCGTCGCTCGGCGTTGATGCGCGCCTCTACGCCGAGGACATCGCCGGGTCGATCGCGCACGCCCGGATGCTCGCGAAGCAGGGTGTGATCCCCGCTGGGGACGCCGCATCGATCGAGGCCGGCCTGCTCGGCATCCTGCGCGATATCGAGGCCGGCACGTTCGCATTCGACCTTGCCGATGAAGACATCCACATGGCCATCGAGAGTGAGCTCACGCGCCGGATCGGCGACGCCGGCAAGCGGCTCCACACCGGCCGATCGCGCAACGATCAGGTCGCCACCGACACCCGGCTGCACATCAAGCGTGAAGCCCTCCGGCTCCACGATGCGAACGTGCGGCTGCGCGCCGCTCTTGTCCGGCTCGCGGGTGAGTATGAGGGCGTCGTGATGCCCGGGTACACGCACCTGCAGAAGGCGCAGCCGGTCCTCTTCGGCCACCATCTGCTTGCGTACTTCTGGATGCTCACGCGAGATGCGCTTCGGCTGCGCCAGGCGTTCGAGGCGGCCGACGTGCTGCCGCTCGGGAGCGCGGCGCTCGCGGGCACGACCTTCCCGCTCGACAGGCGTGCGGTCGCAGCCGAGCTTGGGTTCTCGGCCATCTCGGCGAACTCGCTTGACGCCGTTTCGGATCGCGACTTTCTGGCTGATCTCACCTACGCCTGCGCGCTTTCCATGGTGCACCTGTCGAGGCTGGCCGAGGAACTCATCCTGTGGTCCACCGAGGAGTTCGGTTTCATCACGCTCGACGATGCATGGTCGACGGGCTCCAGCATCATGCCCCAGAAGAAGAACCCCGACTTCGCCGAGCTCGTCCGCGGCAAGACTGGTCGGGTCGTAGGGGACCTCATGTCGCTGCTCGTCACGCTCAAGAGCCTCCCACTTGCCTACAACAAGGACATGCAGGAGGACAAAGAGCCCGTGTTCGATGCGATCGACACCCTGGCGGACTCTCTTTTCGCGGTCGAGGGCATGCTCTCTACGATGCGCGTGAATGCCGCGCGCATGGCCGAGGGTGCTCTCGGCGGCTTCATGGCGGCAACCGACCTCGCCGATTACCTCGCGGCGCACGGCGTTCCGTTCCGAGAGGCGCACGAGGTCGTCGGCAAGCTTGTGCTCGCCTGCGAGCGTGAAGGGCGTACGCTCCAGGACCTCACCGACGCCGAACTCGCATCCGCGTCACCGGTGTTCGGCGCCGATGCACGCGCGGCCGTCGAGATCGAGACCGTTGTCTCGCGCCGCACGACAGAGGGCGGGACGGCGCCAGCACGTGTTGCCGAGCAGCTCGCGCACGCGTCAGCTGCTCTCTCCGCCGATGAGCGCTGGATTGCCGAGAACATCGGCGAGTGATTCGGGTCGTGAACCGCTCCTTCATTAGCGTCGTCGAGCGAACCGATCCGGTTGCGCTTGATGATGCGCGTCAGCTCTTTGAGGAGTATGGCGAATGGCTGGGGGATCTTGTGGGCACCACCACACTTCCCGCGGAGACCGCATCGCTCCCTGCGCCGTACGAGTCGCCTTCAGGCGTCCTGTTGCTCGCGCGCAATGAATCCGGCGCTGCCGTGGGAATCGTCGGCATCCGGGAGCACACAGGGACCGCCTGCGAGATCAAGCGGCTCTTTGTTCGCGAGGAGGCGCGCGGGCACGGCCTGGGACGCTCGCTCGCTCGCGCGGGTCTCGACCACGCCAGGGCGCTCGGATACTCGGAGTGCTACCTCACGAGTCTCCCGGAATCCATGCCCGGGGCGCTGCGCATGTACCGCGCGCTTGGGTTCACCGACACCGATCCATTCCGGGATTTCAGTCAGGTTCGCGAGGGCGTACGACTTGTCTTTATGCGTCGTTCCTTGTAGATCTCGGCGTTCGAATCCTGCTAACGCGTCCGAGGAAGGACGATACTGTCAGTGGCGGCCGTATGATGAAGGCCAGAGTGGTTCGTCCGTATCGAAGCAACCGGACAACGTTGGCGCACGCGGACGTGTCCTGAAGGAAGGGTGATGGCATGAAACTGGGGGACATCTATCGCACAGCGGTCGAAAAGGGCATGAGCGAGGACATTCGCAGCGAGGCTGAGCTCGCGCATGTGCTTGAAGCTGCGCGCAAGGAATACGACAAGCTTGAGGAGGACGAGCGCCAGTTCTTCGACACCGAGAAGCTCACGAACCCGTACTCGGACACGCGCATATGCGTGGGCGACCCTGATGCTGAGATCCGCGGGCTGATCACCGGCATCGACATGGAGGTAGGGGAGGTCGTTCTCGCCGACCGGATGCGCGAAAAGGGCGCCACGATCGACCTCATTCTTGCCCACCACCCCGAGGGTCCCGGGTATGCGAACCTGCACGAAGTGATGTATATGCAGGCCGATCTGTGGGCGGCTCAGGGGGTCGGAATCGCAGCGGCCGACGCACTCATCGCTCCGCGCGCCGAGGAGATCCGTCGCCGCATCATGCCGGTCAATCACTACCGGGCGATCGACGCTGCCCGCGCCCTTGGATTTGCGTCGATGTCGTGTCACACGCCGGCGGACAATAGCGTGAACGCATTCGTGTTGCGCCACCTGCAGAACGAGGACCCGCGTACCCTCGATGACGCGGTGAAGTCGCTCCGACGCATCCCCGAGTACGCTGACGCTGCACGAAAGGGATACGGTCCCATCATCGTGCAGGGATGCGGTTCCGGACGCTGTGGCCGAATCGTGGTTGACATGACCGGGGGGACCGAAGGCCCGAAGGAGGCTCTCGATCGTCTCTCGGCAGCCGGGGTCGGCACCCTTGTCGGAATGCACTATACCGAGGAGCACCGCAAGCATGCGGAGGAGCTGAAACTCAACCTTGTCATTGCAGGGCATGTGTCGTCGGACGCGCTCGGCATGAACCTCGTGCTCGACCAGATCGAAGGACAGGGCGTCGAGGTCCACTGCGTGTCGGGCATGGTGCGGATCGTTCGCGACCTGTAAGCCACATCCATGTCGAAGGCCCCGGACGCGATGTCCGGGGCCTTCGTTTTCCTACGGCGTGCCTGTTGCCGGCGGCGTACCCGTCGGATCGGGCGGTGGAGGCGGCGGAGGCGGTGGAGGCGGAGCGTTCGGATCAGGGCCCTTCGAGATGACGATTGACACGGTCTCGCCCGGTTTGGCTTTCGCGCCTCCGGCGGGTGACTGACTGATGACGCGGCCCATGAGGACGGTCGGACTGTATGCGGAGGAGATAGCCGGCACGAACTTCGCCTTCTCAAGCGCAGCGACTGCACCGGCCTGAGCAAGCCCTACGACACTGGGAACCGACGTAATGGGGATATCCCAGGCGTCCTTCCACGTGTACTTGGGTGACGCCGCGCTCTTGAAGTCGAGCTTTGGCTCGTTCTTCAGCGCCGCGCCCACAAAGTCGTGCCAGATCTGCGCTGGGAATGTGCCGCCAAAGACCTTTCGACCGTGGACATTGCGCATCGGTCGTTCAGGTGTGAAGCCCATCCACACGGAGCACACTAGCTGTGGTGTGAAGCCGACAAACCATGCGTCGCGATAGTCCTGCGTGGTCCCGGTCTTGCCCGCAGCCGGACGTCCTATGTTCGCGCGGGTAGCCGTCCCGTTCGTGATGACGCCCTTCATGATCGACACCGTCGCGTACGCGACCTCTTTGCTGATTGCCTGAGATCCGTCGGCAACGCCTTCGTAGATGACCTTGCCTGAGGCGTCCTCGACCTTGGTGACTGCGGTCGGCGGGAAGTGCTTCCCCTGGTTCGCCAACGTGCCGTACGCCGAGGCCATCTCAAGAGGCGTGACTTCCTGACTGCCGAGGGTGATCGACAGGAACGGCTCGAGGTGGGTTGTGATACCCATGCGCTTGGCCGTCTTGACGATCTTCTCCGGGCTCAACTCCTTGGCAAGTCGTGCGTATGCGGTGTTGACGGAGCCAACGGTGGCCTGCTGCAGGGTGATATAGCCCTTGCCGCCGCCGCCCTCTGCGTTGCCAACGACCCACGGCTTGCCGCCGGTCTGGATGATTGCCGGCGAGGATGAGTCGAGTTTCCGCTTCGGAGGCATGCCGGACTCGAGCGCTGTTACGAGCGTGAACATCTTGAACGATGACCCGGGCTGCCTGCGTGCCTGCGTCGCGAAGTTGAACTTGTTCGTCTTCCAGTCTTTGCCGCCGACAAGTGCCTTGATGTTGCCAGTCCGTGGGTCGATAGCCACGAGCGCAGCATCCGGGTCGTTCTTCAGGTTCAAGACGTTGCGGACCGACTTCTCGGCGAGCGTCTGCATCTTCGTATCGAGCGAGGTGTAGACCTTGAGGCCGCCCTTGAAGACGAGGGATGTGCCGAACTCGTCCTGCAGCACCTTCTTCACGTACCCCACGAAGTACGGCGCAGCGTACACGCCGTTCTCGTTGAGGTTCGGCGCTCGTTCGAGCTTCACTTCCTCGGCCGCGGCTTCCTCGTACTGCGTGGCATCGATGTAGCCGTTCTCGTGCATCTTCTTGAGAACCCACTGGCGTCGGTCAAGCGCTGCCTCGGGATTCTCATAAGGGGAGAGGCGGCCCGGCTGCTGCGGCAGGCCTGCCAGCATGGCGGCCTGTGCCACGGTCAGATCCTTTGCATGCTTGTTGAAGTACGTGAGAGCAGCAGACTCGGCGCCGTAAGCACCTTCGCCAAAGTAGACGGTGTTGAGGTACATCGAGAGGATCTCGTCCTTCGACATCTTCTGTTCGAGCTGATACGCAAGGTATGCTTCACGGACTTTGCGCTTGTATGAGATCTCCGTGCGCTCAGACGAGAGCACTGTGTTTCGTACGATCTGCTGCGTGATCGTCGATGCGCCTTCCTGGACACCGCCAGCTGCGAGGTTCGTGAACGCAGCACGCACGATGCCAACGGTGTCGAAGCCCTGGTGCTTGTAGAAGCGTTCATCTTCGACCGACACGACTGCGTGCTGCAGGAATGGCGATATCTCGGTCAGCGCGACGACCTGGCGGTTTTCAAGGTAGAGGTTCGCCAGAAGCTTCCCGTCTGCCGAGTAAATCCTGGTGGTCTGCGCAACGGCGAACGCGGCGGGATCTGAGATGCTCGGCAGGTTCGTCAGCCAGCTTGCGACGAGTCCAAGCCCGAGGGCGGTGCCACCTCCCACCAGGAGGAGCGCGAACGACAGAACGACGGCAATGCCGCCCATGAGTACTCGGGCGATGCCGTGTTTCGGGTTTTGACGCCGCAGACGACTGCGTCGGGACAAGGGGACTCCTCTCGTTCAACAGTTTATTCTGCCCTACAGCGCCGTGTTGTACCAGGTAGCAGGCATCACGGTTGCGTAACGGTGTCTCCGGGAGGCGCTTTCTCGTCGCGGTGTATACTCTCGGGCACGACACTCGTCCTGAGAGGCTCGCATGCGTGAACGTACACCTCCAGAGCTGCTTGCCCCCGCCGGGAGCCCCGATGCACTCGTTGCGGCGGTCAACAACGGCGCAGACGCGGTGTACCTCGGCCTAGGCGAACTCAATGCTCGTCGCGGCGCAGCCAACTTCGACCTTGAGACGCTTGCCGCCGGGTGTCGGTTCGCGCACCTCCGCGGGGTTCGCATCTACCTGACCACCAACATCGTGATCCTCCCGGAGGAGATGTCGGAAGCCCTGCGGCTCATAGACGCGGCGTGGTCCGTCGGAGTCGACGCGGTGATCGTGCAGGACCTCGGCCTCCTCGGCGCGCTCAGGAGCACGCTGCCTGACGTCAGGGTGCATGCATCGACGCAGATCGACGCGCACGATCCCGGGACGGTGCGAGTTCTCGCGGAGATGGGGGTCGCCCGCGTCACGCTCGCTCGCGAGGTGTCGATTTCCGAGATCGCACGCATCGTCGAGTCTTCTCAGGTCGAGGTTGAGTCGTTCGTCCACGGAGCACTCTGCTTCTCCTATTCGGGGCAGTGCCTGATGTCATCCGCGATAGGCGGACGCTCTGCAAATCGAGGTCTGTGTGCGCAACCGTGTCGCCTTCAGTACGCGCTGGTCGCCGAGGATGGAGCCGAGGTTGCGACTCCTGGCAGACATCTGCTGTCACCGAAGGATGCCGCCGGCATCGCGCATCTGCCTGCCCTCATCAGGGCAGGCGTATCGGCGCTGAAGATCGAGGGTCGCATGAAGGCGCCCGAGTACGTCGCCGTCGTCGTGGCGGTGTATCGCGCCGCGCTCGACCGGGCGGCCAAGGACCCGGAGTCCTTCGCGGTCACCGAGGCAGAGTGGTCGTTGCTTGAGGAGGTATTCAGCCGGGGGTTCACGGATGCGTATCTTCTCGGCACGAGCGGGAACGAGATGATGAGCTATGCACGCCCTAACAACAGAGGCGTCCTTGTCGGCCGGGTAGCGGCCTCGGGGCCGGGGTGGGCAGAGATCACACTCGACCGCTCCATCGATGCTGCTGATACCATCCAGTTCTGGACGGCCCGGGGACGCAGCGCGCAGCGCGTCGGCGAGATTGAGCACGGAGAGCTCCGCGTGACGAGCGCGCCAAGCGGAAGCCGTGTGCGCGTGAAGGTGGACGAGACGATCGCCGAGGGCGACCGCGTGTTTCGTGTCGCGAACGCGGCCATGCTCGAAGCCGCGCGCCGGACGTTTACTGGCGGCGCGGCTGTGGATCACCGGGCGACTCCCGTCGAGGTGGCAGTACGCCTGAAGTCGGGGAGTTCGGTTCGGGTCGAGGTAACCGCGGACGGCGTCTCGGCTGCCGCCGAAGGGCCCGTCGTCGAAGCAGCGCGCACGAAGGCCGTGACGCTCGATGAGGTGGTCGAGCACGTTGGTCGCATCGGCGGGACAGGCTATGCGGTAGCGCGCTGGGACATCGATCTCGAGCACGGTGTAGGAGTCGGTTTCTCGGCGCTGCATCGGGCTCGCCGAGAGGCGCTCGAGGCGCTCGACGTTGCACGCCTGGCGCCGTGGGCAAACCGCGCAAGCGCGCAGCCGAGTCCCCCGGCCCTGCCTCAGGGGGCGCCTCGCGAGGCACCGGCGCTCGTGGTCAGCGTTTGGGATCGTGAGACTGCCGAGGCCTGCCTTGCAGCAGGCGCGTCACAGGTCCTGCTGCGCGTAACGGCAGGGGATGAGCCATCGGATCTGCCGTCAGGCATCGTGCCGCTGCTCCCGCGAGTGGCCCATGACGACGATCTCGTCGTGCTCGGAGACTGGATGACCCGGGGTGAGGTGGCCGCGGCAACGCTCGGTCAACTCACTGCTGGCGCTGTAGGAGGCGGGGCACAGGCCGATTGGCCACTCAATGTGACGAATCCCTGGTCGGCATCGGAACTCGCCGCACTGGGCGCACGACTGGTTTGGGCATCACCGGAACTTACCGGTTCGCGTCTTGCTGATGTCGTACGCCGGTCTCCCGTACCTGTCGGAGCGCTCGTGTACGGTCGCCTTGAGCTGATGATCAGCGAGCACTGCATTCTGCAGGCGGCGGGGGAGTGCGGGCAGATGTGCAGGACGTGTGTCAGACGGCGGAGTCTCTGGTGGCTGCGTGATCAGAAGGGCTACGAGTTCCCGGTGCGTACCGACGCAGCAGGGCGCTCGCATGTCTTCAATGCGGTCACGCTCGATCTGAGCCGTGCGCTCGATGAACTCCTACGAACAGGAGTCGCTTGCGTTCGAATCGAGATAACAACCGAGACCCCGGAGGAGGCTGCTGCTGTGACCTCGGCGATGGCTGCAGTCCTTGCGCGTGTCGTTCACGGGGGAGAACCCCCCGCCGAGGCTCTTGCGGAGCCAGCCACGAGCGGTCACTTCTTCCGCGGTGTGCGGTAGCCGCGTTACTTCACCTGAACGGACTGCGTCAAGCTTGCGGCGTTGCCCTTGTTGTCGGTCACCCACAAGACGACCTGATATGTGCCCGCAGCCTTGTACGAGTGCGTGATCACCATGCCGTTGGCGATGGGCGTTCCATCGCCGAACTCCCACGAGTACTTCACGATGCTTCCGTCGTCCGATGAGGCGGACGCATCGAAGGTCAGCTTATCGTTCACCTTGGGGTTGGCTGGCATGAAGGAGAATGCGGCAACTGGGTTCTTGTCGACGGCCGCGCCCTTCGACACAACGATCGCGACCACGGTCTGCGATGTTGCCACGCTGCCCGACTTCGGAGTCTGCTCGGCGACGAGGCCAGCCGCGACGTTCGGGTACTCCTTTTCTGTGACTTCGAAGAGCAACGCCAGCTTTTTCAAGAGCGCGATCGCGGCATCCTTTGTCATCCCGACGAGGTTCGGAATCGTCGGGTTGACCGGTGCTTTATGCAGCGTGCACGCGCCGGGGACGTTGTCGCTCAGAAACAGCCCGCGACCGGTCTTCGTGCAGAACTCGCCGGCCTTATCGCCCGACTCGCTGCAGATCTTAGCCGACGTCAGCCCCTTCGGCTGGGTGAACTCGTTCTTGGGGGTGTCCTTAAGGGCCGCCTTCATGAAGTCGGCCCAAATCTCTGCCGGGAACGAGCCGCCGGTGACCTTCTTCCCGTGTACCGACAGCATCTCCTTCTGAGAGTCCGCGTAGCCGACCCACACCGATGCGACCAGGTCCGGTGTATAGCCGCAGAACCATGCGTCGCGGTACTGCTGTGTGGTACCCGTCTTGCCTGCCGCGGGTCTGCCGAGGCGGGCCGACTTGCCCGTGCCTGCGCTGATTACGCCCTTGAGCATGTCGGTCGTGAGATATGCCACGTTCGCGGGAATCGCCTGCGTCCCCTTCGGAATCACGTTCTCAAGCACTTTGCCGGTCGGGTCCTTCACTTCAAGAATCGCGTGCGGTGGGATGTTGACGCCGTTGTTGGCGAGCGTGCCGTATGCCGAGGCCATCTCAAGCGGCGTCACGCCTTCCTTGAGCCCGCCGAGAGCGATCGCCGGGACGGCAGTGATCGGGGTGGACACACCCATCTTCTTGGCGGTCTCGGCAACCTTGTCAGCACCGACGTCGAGTATGACGGCGGCGAACACCGAGTTGACCGACTTCTCAGTTGCCTCACGCAGGCGCATCGGCCCGGTACGGCCACCTCCCGCGCCGGTTACCTTCCAGGTCTGCCCTCCGGGAACCTTGAATGATCCCGGACCAGCCGCATAGGTCGCCTCAGACGAGATATCGTTCATGAGGGCCGTCGCGACGACGAACGGCTTGAACGACGATCCCGGCTGACGGTGGCCCTGTACAGCGACGTTATACTGCTGCGTCTTGAAGTCACGTCCGCCTACCATCGCGAGGATCTCGCCGGTCTTCGGGTCGATTGCAACGAGCGATGCTGAGGGGTCTTCTTTCCTGTCGAGCGCCTCCCGGACTGCCTTCTCGGCGGCGTACTGCTTCGTCAGGTCCAACGTGGTTCGTACACGCAGACCGCCGTGGTAGACGGCCTCAGCGCCGTACTTCTCCGTCAGCACGTTCTTGATGTACTCCACGAAGTACGGCGCCTTACCGGAGTTCTTCTTGGGCTCGGCAAGTGCGAATTCTGCGGCCTTCGCAGCGTCAGCATCCACCTGGCTCGCGTAGCCGAGCTCCACCATCTGGCCGAGTACTGTGGCTCGTCGGCCTGTCGCTGCTTCGGGGTCGAGGAATGGCGAGTACCGCCCGGGCGACTTGATGACACCGGCGATCATCGCGCATTCGGCGAGGTCGAGGTCTTGGACGTTCTTGCCGAAGTACGCCTGTGCCGCCGTCTGCACACCATACGATCCATGACCGAAGTAGATGGTGTTCAGGTAGAGCTCAAGGATCTGGTCTTTGGTGTAGTCCTTCTCTATGCGGTAGGCGAGCATCGCTTCCATGAGCTTGCGCTTGATCGTCCGCTCAGGAGTCACGATTGCGATCTTCACGTACTGCTGCGTGATGGTCGAGCCGCCGTGCATCGCCTTCGGGTTGCGGATATCGACCCAAAGCGCACGCAGGATGCCGAGTGGATCCACGCCCTTGTGCTCGTAAAACCGCTGGTCCTCCGTCGCGATGACCGCTTGCCGCAGTTGGGCTGGTATCTTCTCAAGCTTCACGTCGGTGCGGTTCTGCTCTGCGAAGAGCTTGGTGATCAGTTGACCGTTGCGGTCAAGGATGGAGGTCGTCTGGTCGCGACCCTTGAGGGGCGCGCCGGGATCAGGCAGCTCCTTGGCCAGCTGTGCGTAGACCACGCCGCCGGCGATTGCCGCGATCACTGTTCCAAGGAGGAACGCGATCAGGAGCAGCCGTAGCCAGCGACGCTTCTTCGGGGCTGGACGACGACCTTGGGGGCCGCCGGTGCGCGACGGGGGTCGCGTGCCCCGCGGCGGCTGCTTCTTGCGAACCGGACCGGCCGTCGGCGACGTGCGTGCGCGAGGCCTGGGTTGCGGCTGACGCCGGGCGTCGTTCCCGGTGCCCTGGTCGCGCCTGCTATGTGCACCGTGATCAGCCATATCCTCGTTCGATCTCATCGTGCGGGAGTGATTCAGTGTCCTCTTGGTCGAGCGGCTTCTGTGCACCATAACGAGCATCGCGCGCACCAGAAACGGGTCGTTCGTCGTGCTAGTATGACGTGCAAACGCCGAGCCAACCACCCCGCACGGCGTAGCGGTTCGGTAACGAGCCAGGCATGCAGGAGCCATCCGAGGAGAGCATACGTGAGCACGACTGCCGAGCAGCTGCGAGTGATCAAGAGTGGAATCGCGAACCTGGTCCCTGAGCCAGAGCTGGTGAAGAAGCTCGACAGCGGCAGAGCGCTCCGAGTGAAGCTGGGCGTTGACCCAACAGCCCCCGATCTCCATCTCGGCCACGCGGTTCCGCTTCGCAAGCTTCGGCAGTTCCAGGATCTTGGTCACACGGTCGTGCTTATCATCGGCGATTTCACGGCGCTTATCGGCGATCCCTCCGGTCGGAACAGCACGCGGCCGCCGTTGACACGGGAGCAGATAGACCTCAACGCGGAGACGTACATCGCGCAGGCACTCAGGATTCTCGATCCCGACCGAACCGAGATGCGCCGCAACTCGGAGTGGCTCGACAAGCTCGACTTTGAGGCCATCCTTCGCCTGACGGGGAAGTTCACGGTTGCCCGTATTCTCGAGCGCGACGACTTCGCGAAGCGGTACGCCTCCGGTCAGGGCATCTCACTTCATGAGTTCCTGTATCCGATGGCACAGGCGTACGATTCTGTGGCCATCGAGTCGGACATCGAGCTTGGCGGTACCGACCAGCTCTTCAACCTTCTGGCAGGGCGCGAGCTGATGGAGAAGTCCGGAATGGAGCCGCAGGTCTGCCTTACGCTGCCGCTGCTCGAGGGTACCGATGGCGTTCAGAAGATGAGCAAGTCGTACGGCAACTACATCGGCCTGACCGATGAGCCCGCCGAGATGTTCGGCAAGATCATGTCGATTCCTGATGACCTCATGATCAAGTACTTCCGCCTGTGCACGGGGCTTTCCGTAGAGGAGACCGATGCTGTTGAGTCCGATCTCACAGCCGGCACGGTGCACCCGAACCTCGCCAAGCGCAGTTTGGCGCGCGAGATAGTCGGTCTTTACCACTCGTCGGGGGCGGCGGTTGCTGCTGAGGCTGCCTTCGATAGGCTCTTCAAGGAGCACCAGGCGCCTGATGAAGTCCCTGAGTTCTTGGTGGAGCGCACCGATCCGGTGCACCTACCCGCGCTTCTGAAGGGCGTGGGTCTGGCGTCCTCGACGTCGGAGGCGCGGAGGCTGATCGACGGCGGCGGAGTGCGCTTCGCCGGCGAGCCAGTGTCGGCAGGAACGTACGACGTCCCGTGGTCCACGATCGAGGGCGTTGTCCTTCAGGCGGGGAAGCGCCGCTTCGCTCGCGTACGCGCGAAGTAATAGAGGCACACTGGTGTGGTCGGTTTGCCGCGGTTCAGGGTACAGATAATTTGCACAATCCCAGAAGTGCTATTGCGCTCGTCTGAGCACGGTGCTAAAGTAGCCAAGCTGCTTCTGCGACTGAGTGGAGCGCGGACTTGAAAAGCAAGGTTTCGGTGAGGGCAATCGGATAAGGGACAACGGCCATAGAATGGCGGCCGTCCGACCGTCCGACGCTCCCGACAGGGAGCGATTTTTATGCCCCGAAGCCACTGCCGCAAGAACGCCGAAATGAGTAGCACGAAGCGATTGACAGCGAGGTTAAAGACAAGTAACGTAACCCCTCGCTGCGCCTGAACCTTGAAAACTGGATACTGTGATGAAGCCAGTAGGGTCTGCATAGCAGACCACATGAATCCCGTCACACCGAGAGGGTCAGTCAACAGGCCAAACCGGTGAGACATTTAAAACCGGATCCATACCGATCGGTTACCTTTGACCGATGCAGGTGGATCCACCGGACCTTGCCAGGTCCATATCTTCGCAGAACACAGACTTCGGTCTGTGATCACTTCAACGGAGAGTTTGATCCTGGCTCAGGATGAACGCTGGCGGCGTGCTTAACACATGCAAGTCGAGCGGAAAGCCCCTTCGGGGGAATTCGAGCGGCGAACGGGTGAGTAACACGTGGGGAACCTGCCCTTCTCTCTGGGATAACTCCGGGAAACCGGTGCTAATACCGGATACTCCGTCTAGATCGCATGATCTGGATGGGAAAGCTCCGGCGGAGAAGGATGGCCCCGCGCCCCATTAGCTAGTTGGTGAGGTAATGGCCCACCAAGGCGACGATGGGTAGCCGGCCTGAGAGGGCGACCGGCCACACTGGGACTGAGACACGGCCCAGACTCCTACGGGAGGCAGCAGTGGGGAATCTTGCGCAATGGGCGAAAGCCTGACGCAGCAACGCCGCGTGAGTGAGGAAGGCCTTCGGGTTGTAAAACTCTGTCCTGGGGGAAGAAACAAATGACGGTACCCCGGGAGGAAGCCCCGGCTAACTACGTGCCAGC
>CAKMKD010000034.1 GCA_927439865.1 uncultured Coriobacteriia bacterium
GGAATTCGAATCCTGATTGTGCTTGTGACTATTGGTACTCGTTGGGACTCGTTGGTACGGCGGAGCTGCGGTGAGTCCCAATAGGTACCAACGAGTACCAACAGTCACCATGTATTTGGGCGACAAATCGGGCGACAAATCGTGGCGCAATCCCAGCCATTGAGCCTCCATCAAACCCGGGCGTTCAACCCAGCGGCGAAACGAGGATGAAACCGAACACCTGCTATACCTACTTAATGAGCGGGCACGGTGACATCCCCAAGGAGCGACAGAACGAGTACAGGGCACTCGTGGACCTGCTGCTGGAGTCTGCTGCGCCCGGTGACGACGAGGCTGCAGCGGTCGCCGATCGCATCTCGCGCGCCTCGATGCAACCAGGCCACCTCTGGCGCGCAATGGAACTGGACGACCGCAGCGAGCTCCGTGCGCTGTTCGAGACGCACTTCCCCGCCTTGGCCGCGGGCAACACCAAGGACATGCGCTGGAAGAAGTATCTCTACAAGCTGATGTGCGGCTGGCCCGGTTTCGAGGGTTGAACGCGCCCCAGCTGCTCGGCGTGTCCGAGCTACCAAGAGTGCTTCGGCGCCGAGGACTAGATTCGCGGCGTCGCGTTCTCGGCTCGTAGCCCGAAACATCGGCGCAACAACGCGACATTTCTGTCGCATACGCCTCCCAAAGTGTCGTACCCCACATGCTCGGCTGCCGTAAAACCACTGCTCAAAGCCCTATTCGGCTTGGCACGCGCGTTGCGATTCTTCGGAGCTATCTCACCGGGTTTCAGCCCATCAGACGGCTTCGAAGGAGGAACGATGATTCGACAGATCGCAATCTACGGCAAGGGTGGTATCGGTAAGTCGACCACCACGCAGAACACGGTGGCCGCGCTCGCGGAGGCCGGCAAGAAGGTCATGATCGTCGGCTGCGACCCCAAGGCGGACTCGACCCGGCTCATCCTCAACAAGAAGATGCAGAACACGGTCATGGACATGGCCCGCGATGCCGGCTCGGTCGAGGACCTCGAGCTCGAAGAAGTGCTGCAGTCCGGCTATGGCGACGTGAAGTGCGCGGAGTCCGGCGGCCCCGAGCCCGGCGTCGGTTGCGCTGGCCGTGGCGTCATCACCGCGATCAACTTCCTCGAGGAGGAAGGCGCCTATACCGACGACCTTGACTTCGTCTTCTACGACGTCCTCGGTGACGTCGTGTGCGGCGGTTTCGCGATGCCCATGCGTGAGGGCAAGGCGCAGGAGATCTACATCGTCACCTCGGGCGAGATGATGGCCATGTATGCGGCCAACAACATCGCTCGCGGCATCCTTAAGTACGCCCACTCCGGCGGCATCCGTCTCGGAGGACTCATCTGCAACTCGCGTAACACGGACCGCGAGGACGAGCTCATCGAGGCCCTGGCCTCCAAGCTCGGCACGCAGATGATCCACTTCATCCCCCGCGAGAACGAGGTTCAGCGCGCGGAGCTTCGCCGCCAGACCGTCATTCAGTACAACCCCGAGCACGCACAGGCTGACGAGTACCGCACGCTCGCCAAGAAGATCGCCGAGAACACCAACTTCGTCATCCCGACGCCGATTAGCATGGACGAGCTCGAGGAGCTCCTCATGGAGTTCGGCATCATGGAGGCCGACATCGTCGACGAGCCCGTGGCGGTGGCGTAGCCATGACAACCCCTTCCGTAAAGATCAACCAGACACAGAAGGTGATCGACGAGATCCTCTCGGTGTATCCCGAGAAGGCGCGGGCCGACCGGGCGCTGCACTTCAAGCCCAACGACCCGACCAGCGATTGCTCGAGCTGTGTGGTCAAGTCCAACGTCAAGTCCCGCCCCGGCGTCATGACGGTTCGCGGCTGCGCGTACGCCGGCTCCAAGGGCGTCGTGTGGGGACCGGTCAAGGATGTCATCCACATCAGCCACGGACCCGTGGGTTGCGGCGCCTACTCCAACTGGAGTCGCCGCAACTACTACAACGGTGAGACCGGCATCGACTCGTTTGCCACGATGCACGTCACGAGCGACTTCCAGGAGCGCGACATCGTCTACGGCGGAGACAAGAAGCTCGCCACGATCGTCGACGAACTCGACGGACTCTTCCCGCTCGCCAAGGGCATCTCGGTCCAGTCCGAGTGCCCGGTAGGTCTCATCGGCGATGACATCGAGTCGGTCGCCAAAGCCAAGACCGCCGACATCGGCAAGCCGGTCGTCCCCGTGCGCTGCGAGGGCTTCCGCGGCGTGTCGCAGTCGCTCGGCCACCACATCGCCAACGACGCGATCCGCGACCACGTGTTCGACAAGCAGGCCACCGACATCGAGACGACACCCTACGACGTCACGGTCATCGGCGACTACAACATCGGCGGTGACGCCTGGGCTTCTCGGCGCATCCTCGAGGAGATGGGACTGCGGGTCATCGCGCAGTGGACCGGCGACGCGACTATGGCCGAGCTCGCCAACGCACCCAAGGCCAAGCTCAACCTCATCCACTGCTACCGCTCGATGAACTACATCTGCCGCCACATGGAAGAGACGTACGGCGTGCCGTGGGTCGAGTACAACTTCTTCGGCCCGACCAAGATCTACGAGTCCATCCGACGCATCGCCGAGAACTTCGACGACACCATCAAGGCCAACGCCGAGGTGCTCATCGAGAAGATGAAGCCCGAGATGGACGCGGTCATCGCTGAGTACAAGCCGCTGCTTGAGGGCAAGACCGTGATGCTCTATGTCGGCGGCCTGCGCCCGCGCCACGTCATCGGCGCGTACGAGGACCTCGGCATGGAGATCATCGCCGCCGGCTACGAGTTCGGCCACAACGACGAGTACAAGCGCACCTACCCGCTGCTCGAAGAGGGCTCGATCATCGTCGACGACGCCACACCCTACGAGCTCGAGGAGATCGCCAAGCGCCTCAAGCCCGACCTTGTCGGCTCCGGCATCAAGGAGAAGTACGCGTACCACAAGATGGGCGTCCCCTTCCGCCAGATGCACTCGTGGGATTACTCGGGCCCGTACCACGGCTTCGACGGCTTCAAGATCTTCGCCCGCGACATGGATATGACCGTCAACAGCCCGGTGTGGGGTCTCGTGCGAGACGTCACCTCAACCGAGTGCGCGACGCCCTCCGGCGCCGAGCGCCAGGCCAGCTAGGAGGCCCGAAGATGGAGATCAAGGACCACAACGATCTGTTCTCGCAGCCCGTGTACCAGGCTCAGTTCGAGGCCAAGAAGGAGTTTGAGAACCCCGCAGCGCAGAGCGAGATCGATCGCGTCTCGGCATGGACGCAGACCGACGAGTACCGCGAGTTGAACTTCGCCCGCGAAGGCGTCGTCATCAACCCGTGCAAGGCGTGCCAGCCGCTCGGCGCGGTACTCGTCTCGCTCGGCTTCGAGAAGACGCTGCCGTTCGTGCAGGGCTCGCAGGGCTGCACCTCCTACTTCCGCAGCCACCTGTCGCGCCACTTCAAGGAGCCGATCGCGACCGTATCGAGTTCGATGACCGAGGACGCGGCCGTCTTCGGCGGCATGTCGAACATGAGTGAGGGCCTCGAGAACTGCAACGCGCTCTACAGCCCCGACATGATCGCCGTCTCCACGACCTGTATGGCCGAGGTCATCGGTGACGACCTGGGCGCCTACATCACCAACTCCAAGGACGCCGGTGCGGTTCCACGCGAACTGCCGGTGCCGTTCGCCCACACCCCGAGCTTCTCGGGCAGCCATCTGAATGGCTATGACGTGATGCTCAAGGGCATCCTCGAAGAGCTGGCCAAGCCCGGCGAGCCCAACGGCAAGATCAACATCATCCCCGGCTTCGACGGCTACGCCGGCAACCTGCGCGAGATCAAGCGGATGCTGACCGTCATGGGCGTCGACTTCACGATGCTCGCCGACTACAGCGACGTCGTGGACTCGGGCAACACGGGGCACTACGAGCTCTACCCGACCGGCGGCACCACGCTCGCCGATGCGGCCGACGCGGTCAACGCCATCGCCACGATCTCGCTGCAACGTGTCGCGAGCGCCAAGACCGGCGAGCTCATCACCAAGCAGTGGGAGCAGGAGTTCGTCGCGGTGGGCGAGCCCGTCGGGATCAACGCGACCGACGCGTTCCTCGCCGAGGTCAGCCGCATCACCGGCAAGTGCGTTCCCGCAGAGCTCGAGGCCGAGCGTGCCCGGGCCGTCGACGTGATCGTGGACTCCCACCCCTACGTGCACGGCAAGCGTCTCGCCATGCTCGGCGATCCCGACCTGCTCCTCGGACTCATCAGCTTCGCACTCGAGATCGGCATGAAGCCCGTCCACGTGGTGTGCACCAACGGCGACAAGAAGTTCAAGAAGGCCGCCGAGGCCATGCTCGCCGCGTCGCCCTTCGGCAGCGAAGCGACCGTCCACAACAAGAAGGACATGTGGCACCTGCGCTCGCTCATGTTCACCGAGCCGGTCGACCTGCTCATGGGGCCGAGTAACGCCAAGTTCCTCTGGAAGGACACGGGCACCCCGTTCTTCCGCGTCGGCTTCCCGCTCTTCGACCGCCACCACCTGCACAAGCGCACCATTCTCGGCTACGAGGGCACCACGAACCTGCTCACCGACATCGTGAACCTGGTGCTGGACGAGATGGATCGCCACGCGATCACGTCCGACTCCCCGTCCTTCGACCTGGTCCGTTAGAGCCGAGGCGACCATGGCCCTCTCACTCGACAAGCTGCTCGCTGACGGCTGTAGCGCCGACACCAAGCACAAGCTGTGCAGGTCCCGGGGCGGAGAGAGCTGCGCCTTCGATGGGGCGGCCATCGTGCTGATGCCCATCGCCGACGCCGCTCACGTGGTCCACGGCCCGATCAACTGCGCCGGCAACGCGTGGGAGGGTCGCGGCGTGCACTCCACCGCCGGTGACCTGCACCGCCGGGGCTTCACGACCGACATGACCGAACTCGACATCGTCTACGGAGGCGAGAAGCGGCTCGAGGCCACGGTGCGCGAAGTCGTGGCCGCCGAGAAGCCCGCCGCGGTCTTCGTGTACGCGACGTGCGTCACCGGGCTTGTCGGCGAGGACATCGAGGCCGCCTGCAGGAAGCTGTCGAGCGAACTGTGGGTGCCGGTCATCCCGGTCAACGCCCCCGGCTTCGTCGGCCCCAAGAACCTAGGCAACCGCATCGCGGGCGAGGTGTTGCTGGAGCACGTCATCGGCACCGCCGAGCCTGTGTGCACCACCCCTACCGACATCGTGCTGATCGGCGAGTACAACGTCGCCGGCGACATGGAGTTGGTCGAGCCGCTGCTGCGGGAGTGCGGTATACGCGTGCTCTCCCACATCACCGGCAACGCACACTTCGAGGAGATCCGCTACGCGCACCGAGCCAAAGCCGCCGCGATCGTCTGCAGCCGAGCGCTCATCAACGTCGCGTCCTCGCTTTCGCGCCGCTACAACGTGCCGACCGTCGAGGTCTCATTCTTCGGCGCCACCGAAACCGCTCGTTCGCTTCGCACCATCGCTGAACTCCTCGAAGCCGTCTCGCCGGAGGCGGCCGGAGTCGTCGCCCGCGTTGAATCAGTCATCGCCCGCCGCGAGGCGCTTCTCGCCTCGGATCTGCTGCCGTACGCCGCGCTTCGCGGCAAGAAGGCGGTTCTGTATTCAGGCGGCGTCAAGAGCTGGTCGATGGCGAGCGCGCTGCTCGACCTCGGGATCGAGATCTTGGCGGTCGGCACCAAGAAATCCTCCCACGAGGACGAGGAGAAGGTCCGCGCCATCCTCGGCCCCGACGTCCGTCTCATCGAGCACATCGCTCCGCCGGTCATCCGCCGCCTCTTCGCCGAAGAGGGCGTCGACCTTCTGGTCGCCGGTGGCCGCAACCGCTATCTGGCCGCAAAGGAAGGCTGGCCCTTCATCGACGTAAACCAGGAGCGCGAGCACGCCTACGCCGGCTACGAGGGGCTCGTGCAGGTCGCACGTGACCTGCACGAATCGGTCCGCTTCTACCAGGCGCAGGCTGCAGCGACCGTCGACTGCCCCGCCGCCGTGACGCCGACTCCCGTGCGCAAGGAGACCCGCTCGGCGGTCATCGATCCGCTCAAGAACGCTCCCACGGTGGGTGCCATCCTCGCGCTGCAGGGCATCGACGCCACGCTGCCGGTGCTCCACGCCGCGCAGGGCTGCAGCTTCCTGGGCAAGGTGCTCATGATCCGCCACTTCAACGAACCTATCGCACTGGCCACAACCAAGCTTTTCACCGAGGAGGTCGTACTCGGCAGTGACGACGCCGCCGAGAAGGTCGTCCGCACCTTCGCCGAGAAGCCCGCGGGCCAGCGCCCCGAACTTGTCGCGCTGGTCTCCGGTGCGCTCGCGGAGGTCAAGGGCGACGACGTCGATGCACTTGCTCACCGGCTCGACGCGGACTACGACCCCAAGGTCGTGGCGATTCACACCGCCGACTACGACGGTGGTTTGGAAGAGGGCTACGCCGCAGCGATCCGCACGCTGGCCGGACTCGCCCGCGACGTCGATGCAACGACAGCGCTCGATCCCGACCGGCTCACCGTCCTCGCGGGAGCGCACCTCACCCCCGGCGACGCCGTATGGCTCCGCGAGCTCATCGAGGAGTTCGGTCTCCAGCCGGTGTTCCTGCCGGACTTGGGAGCGCTCGACGGGAGCCATCTGGGCCTCTCGGCACTGGCCTCAGACGGCACCTCGCTCGCCGAGATCCACGGAATCGGCCCCAGTTCCCACACGCTCGTGCTCGGAGCCTCGCTCGAGGCCACCGCGCGCGCGCTCCGAGAGCGTTTCGGGACCCCCTACTCGGTGCTCGAGACCGCCCACGGACTCGCCGCCACCGATCTACTGCTCGCTACGCTCTCGCTGCTCTCCGGCTCCCCGGTTCCGCTGCGCTACGAGCGGCAGCGGCAGGTGCTTGTCGACGCCATGCGCGACGCCCAGCTCGAACTAGCCGGCTCGCACGTCACGCTCGCGCTCGAGCCCGATCACGCGCTGTCGCTCTCCGGACTCCTCGCCGAGGTCGCTGCCGAGACGGTCGCCATCGTCCCCACCGCTCCCCCACACGCAACACGCATCCGCGCGACCGAGGTCGTCGTCGGCGACTTCGCGAGCGTTCCGGCCACGACCGAGCTACTGCTGGCCGGCTCCCACGGAGCACGCACAGCCGACGTCATCGGAGCAGCGCACGTCGAGACCGGCTTCCCGGTTTTCGGTACCTACGGTGCCTCGCGCGTCGTCACGCTCGGCTATGCGGGCGCTACAGCGCTCATCGACGCTTCTGCCAACGCGCTCGTTGCTCGTGAGCGCGCACGTCACCCGTCCGTGTCACACCTGTCCCCGACCACAGAAGGAGGCCCGCGATGAAGGTCGCGTTCGCCACCATCACCGGCAACCAGATCGACGAGCACTTCGGTCGCGCCGGTCAGTTCGCTGTCTACGACATCACCCCCGAAGGCGCCGAACAACTCGAACTCCGCAAGGTCGCCGACGGCGATCTGGACACCGAGGTCGTCATCACTCGCGGCATGGGTGCCGCTCACGAGGACGCGCTCGGGACCAAGATCGACAAGCTCGCCGACGCCAAGATCGTCTACTTCACCGAGATAGGCGGCCCCTCGGCAGCCAAGCTCGTCCGCCGGGGCATCATGCCGCTCAAGGCCGAGCCCGGCACCTCCATCACCGCCGAGGCCGACCGACTCGTCGCCACCATGCGCGACAAACCGGCTCCCTGGATGCGCCGAGCGCTGGCCGAGGAGAAGTGCGACGGCCCCGCCGACGCCACCGACCCCGACGGTCCCTGCTCCTGCGAGTCCGCAGGCAAAGGGCGCTGCTGCTAGAAGAACCACCGGATTCTCGGCGGGTATGCCGAGTCATCCGAAGACCATTCGACGCACATGACCGACTGAAGAGAGGACGAGACAATGAAGATGGTTCGCGCATTCATCAGGCCCGAGAAGGAGCAGGAGGTCGTCCAGGCGCTCGAAGGCGCCGGGTTCGGCTCGCTCACCAAGATGCCGGTCTTTGGCCGCGGCAAGCAGAAGGGGTTGCAGGTCGGCCCGATCTACTACGACGAGCTCCCCAAGACGCTGCTCATGACCGTCGTCGAGGACGAGAGTGTCGACCGCGTCATCGAGGTCATCGAGGACAAGGCACGCACCGGGTTCATCGGCGACGGAAAGATTTTTGTCTCGCCGGTCGAGACGGCCTACACCATCCGCACCGGCGAAGCCGTTCTTTAGGAGGCCGTGAGATGAAGGAAATCTGCGCGATCATTCGCCGAGACAAACTCGCCGAAACCAAGACAGCGATCGCCGAAATCGGCTTTCCGTCGGTCTCAATCCAGTCGGTCGACGGCCGAGGCAAGCAGAAGGGTGACGTCGCCTGTACGCTGGCCGATATGGACCAGGACGGTACCTCCTGCAACGCCACGCATATCAAGCTCAAGTCCACGCCCTCGGTCTACGCACTGGAGCACCAGCTGCCCAAGACCGCGCTCTTCGTTCCCAAGCGCATGCTCACGATGATCGTACCTGCCGAGGCGGTTGACGCGATTGTCGCGGCGATCCTCTCGGTCAACACGACCGGCCAGTACGGTGACGGCAAAATCTTCGTGTGCCCCGTCGAGGTGTCGTACACGATTCGCACCGGCGAGCATGACGTCGTGGCGGTGGCGTAATCATGCCGGCCACACTCCCCACCCGAGACGGTCGCGAATGGGCACCCTCGTACCTGGAGAGCATCAGCTACGAGGCGTGCATTGGCTGCGGACGCTGCTACAAGGTCTGCGGCCAGTCGGTGATGAGCCCCATCGAGCGGCCCATCGATGATGACTTCGACGAAGACGACGAGGACGAGTGTCTGGGCGGCACGGTGATGAGCGTCTCGGACGCCGGCAACTGTATCGGTTGCGAGGCGTGCTCCAAGGTGTGCGCGAAGAAAGCACACACGCACGTCGCTGCTGCCTAGCACGAGAACGCGACATTATTGTCACAACGGCTACGACATCGTCGTAGCCGTTGTTGCGTTTCGGGGCAAAACCGCAGGTCAAAGTAGGTACAGGAATGGCACGCGCATTGCGCTTCTCTAGGCACATGAATGGGTGGTCGCTACGACAAGGAGCAACGCGATGCACAGCGCAAAGAGCAACGAGCGCCACGTGATGAACAACCACCCGTGCTTCTCGGAAGCGGCGCACAAGGTCGGCGGCCGCATACACCTGCCGGTCGCTCCCGACTGCAACGTCCAGTGCGGCTACTGCGTGCGCAGGTTCGACTGCGTCAACGAGAGCCGTCCTGGCGTCGCAAGCGTCATCCTCGACCCGCAGGAAGCCATCGAGCGCGTTGAGGCCGTCATCGAGCGCACCGGCGATATCACCGCGATCGGCATAGCCGGCCCCGGCGACCCGCTGGCGAACGAGGCGACCTTCGAGACACTCGACCTCATCCGCCGCTACTATCCCGGCAAGATCGGCTGCGTCTCCACCAACGGGCTGGCGCTGCCTGATCGGGTCGGCGACCTGGTGGCGTCCGGGGTCCGCTCGATCACCGTCACCATCAACGCCGTCATGCCCGAGACCGCCGCCGAGATCTACCTGTGGGTCACCGGTCCGGATGGCGAGAAGCTTCGCGGCATCGAGGCGGGGCGCTACCTGCTCGATCGTCAGTGGGACGGCCTGCGCATGGCCGTCGAAGCCGGACTCGTGGTCAAGGTCAACACGGTACTCATCCCAGGCGTCAACGACCTCGAGATCCCGATGATCGCCCATCTCGCCGCGGAGTACGGCGCACACAAGCACAACATCCTGCCGCTCATCCCGCAAAACAAGTTCAGGGGTGCCACGCCGCCAACGCCCGCGCAGATTCATGAGGCACGCGCCGCCGCCGGTGAATATCTCTCGCAGATGACGCACTGCAAGCAGTGCCGAGCCGACGCCTGCGGAATCATCGGCCAGGACCGCGACATGGAGACCGAGACGCTGATGGCACGTCTCGGCGATGTGTACGAAGACTCGATCTTCTAGAGCACCTGCACGTTCCCAACGAACCAAGGAAGCACAATGAAGGACCACCACCGGACGCCAGAACGCCGCATCGCTCGCACGCTCGCAGCTACACTCGCTGTCGCAGTCCTCGCCTCGGCAGGATTGCTGGCGGGGTGCGCGCCGCAGAAGGCCGCCCCGGTTGCCGCCAAGGCCGAGCCGGTCGAGCTGAGCATCAGCGCCGCCACGACGCTCAAGGCCGCGTTCACCGAACTGGCGCCGGAGTTCGAGAAGGCTAACAACGCCAAGCTCGTGCTCAATTACGGCGCGTCAGGAGTGCTGCAGAAGCAGATCGAAGGCGGCGCTCCTTGCGACGTGTTCGCCTCGGCGAGCGCCGTACAGGTCGACGCTCTGGTCGCGCAGGGGCTCATCTCAGCAGACTCGACTGAGACGTTCGCCAGCAACGATCTGGTCATCATCGTCCCGACTAGCAACCCCGCGGGGGTCTCGGCACCCGCCGATCTCGCGAAGGCGACCAAGCTCGTCACCGGCAATCCCGAGACCGCCGCGCACGGCACCAAGGCGAAGGAGTTCCTCACGGGACTCGGCACGTGGGGGGCGCTTCAACCCAAATTCGTCTTCGCCGAGAACGCCGCACAGACCGTCGACTACATCGCGCGTGGCGAGGTCGATGCAGGGCTGGTCTTCGCGAGCGAGGTTACCGGTAACGAAGGGGTCAAGGTCGTGTACCCGGTTCCCAAGGGCGCAATCAAGCCGGTTCGCTACGTGGCCGCACCCATCAAGGCGACCGCGCAGCCTGACCTCGCCGAGAAGTTCGTCGCCTACCTGCTCACCCCCGAGGCGCAGAAGGTGCTCGCAGCCAACGGCTTCAAGTCAGCCCCCGCCAAGTAACCACCGACCAACCGCCGAGAGGCCCCGATGACCGCACTCGCCGACATAGCGTTCCCCCTGCGCCTCTCGCTTCAGGTCGCGCTGCTGGCGACTGTGGCTGTCGCGGTCGTCGGGTTGCCGCTCGCCTACCTGCTGGCGACGCGTGAGTTCCGCGGCAAGTCGGTCCTCGACGTGGCCGTCACCCTTCCGCTGGTCTTGCCGCCCATCGTGACCGGCTACTACCTGCTGCTGATCATCGGCAGAAGCGGGGTGCTCGGCAGGGCACTTACCTCCGCCGGGCTGCCGGCGCCGCAGCTCACCTTCACGTGGCAGGCTGCAGTGATCGCGTCGTTCGTGGTCGCCCTGCCGTTCACGGTCAAGACGGCGCGCGCTGCATTTGAGGCGGTCGACCCGGCGCTGGTGGCGACGTCGTACACGCTCGGACGCTCAGAACTCGCGACGGCGGGGCTCGTGATGGCGCCGCTGGCGCTGCGCGGAATCCTCGCGGGTCTCGTCCTCTCCTTTGCCCGCGCGCTGGGCGAGTTCGGCGCCACCATCATGGTGGCCGGCAACATTCCGGGACGCACCAACACGATGCCGCTGGAGATCTACAACGCCGTCGTGTACGGGGACTGGGGCTCGGCGACGCTGCTGGTCGTGCTGTTCACGGTGGTCTCGGCGGCATTCCTGTTCGGCGCCAACCGGCTGGCCAAGGCGGTGACGTGGTGAACGGGTTTGCGCTCAAGGTGCGCAAGCGGCTCCCCGGTTTCGACCTCGACACCGGCTGGCGGAGCGACTGCGGCTTCACGGTGCTGTTCGGCTACTCGGGAGCCGGCAAGTCGCTCACGCTCTCGATGCTGACCGGCACCATGCGCCCCGATTCCGGCCGCGTGACCTTTGGGAATGAGGTGCTCGTCGACACCGAGCGCGGAGTCTTCGTCGCCCCGCAACAGCGCGGCTTCGGTTACGTCTCGCAGTCGGCCGAGCTCTTCCCGCACCTCAGCGTCCAGCGCAATGTGGCCTTCGGCCTCCATCGCCTCCCCCGCACGCAACGCGCCGAGCGGACCGCCGAGATGCTCGGCGCCTTCGGCCTGAACGACTTCGCCGACAAGCTGCCCCGCGAGCTGTCAGGCGGCCAGAAGCAGCGGGCAGCGCTCGCCCGAGCTCTCGCCCCCCGACCCCGCGCCCTGCTGCTCGACGAGCCGCTCTCGGCGCTCGACCTGCCCGTGCGCGTCGAGATGCGCGCGCTGCTGCGCCAGGTCCAGGTGGCCGAGAACATCCCCGTCGTCATGGTCACGCACGACCTGTACGAGGCTGCCACGCTGGCCGACTCACTCGTCGTCTATGGCGGCGACGGCGTCGTTCAGACCGGGACCGCCGCCGAGCTCATCGGCGATCCGGGAACGCCCGAGATCCGACGGTTGCTCCACGCAATGGAACTGCCACCTGCGGTGCTGATGCCGCGAGTACTCACGAATGTGGCGTAGCGTTCGGACAACGGGTCCAGTATCGCCGACGCCCAACAGAAGGGATTCGTCATGCAGCTCTCAGCCAGAAACCAGCTCACCGGCACCATCGTCTCGATTGTTCGAGGCCCGGTCACCGCGCTCGTGAAGCTCGATGTCGCCGGTCAGCACGTGAGTGCGACACTCACC
>CAKMKD010000035.1 GCA_927439865.1 uncultured Coriobacteriia bacterium
TCGGCAGGCGGAACTCCGGGATGCCGTACGTGAGCACGCCACCGGGCGCGTGGAGCGATTCGAAGACGGTGACATCGTGCCCGAGCCGCCGCAGCTCACCCGCGCACGCGAGCCCGGCCGGACCGGAGCCGACGACAGCCACGCGCCTGCCGGTGGGCTTGTCCACCTCGGGCGCGCAGCGATGATCGAGATCGCACGCGAGGTCGAAGTCGCCGAGCCAGCGCTCGAGGCGGCCGATGGCGACCGGCTCACCCTTGCGTGCGAGCACGCATGACGCCTCGCACTGTTCCTCTTGCGGGCACACGCGCCCGCAGACGGCCGGAAGCGCGTTTCGCTCCTTGAGCACCGAGACGCCGCCCGCATAGTCGCCCTCGATGATGCGGGCGATGAAGGACTTGATGTCGATATTGACCGGGCATCCTTCGATGCACGTCGGGTTCTTGCACTGGATGCAGCGGTTCGCCTCGGCCAGCGCATCATCTGTTGAGTAGCCGAGCGATACCTCGTCGAAGTCGCGCGCGCGCTCGAGGGCGTCACGCTCGGGCATCGGGGTTCGCGGGGCGCGCGAGGGCTTGTGGCGCGGCTTCTCGGCCGCAGTGTCGTCTAGAGGTGACATGAGCACTCCCTGCTGAAATCCGCGTCCGCTTCACGCTCGATATCGGCGTACACGCGCTGGCGGCTCATGAGCTCCTCGAAATCAACGGCATGTCCATCGAAGTCGGGTCCGTCCACGCAGCCGAACTTGGTCTCGCCGCCAACACTCACGCGACACGCGCCGCACATCCCGGTGCCGTCGACCATGATCGGGTTCAGGGAGACCGTGCAGGGAACGCCCTGCTCCTTAGTTGTGGCCGCGCAGAACTTCATCATGATGGCCGGCCCGATGGCCATGCTGTGATCGAGCTCGCCCGCCGCGCAGAGCTCCTTGAGTGGCTCGGTAACGAGCGCCTTGCGCCCTGCGGACCCGTCGTCGGTGACGACGATAAGCTCCTTGAGCGGCAACGCCCGGAATTCCTCCTCGAGGATCAGCAGCGCCTTATTGCGAGCGCCGAGGATGACCGTCACCTCATTGCCGGCCTCGGCCATTGCACGTGCGACCGGGTACGCGACCGCTGCGCCCACGCCGCCGCCGACGACAGCCACACGGCCGATGTCCTCGACGTGTGTGGGCACGCCGAGCGGTCCGACCACGTCGGCGAGCGAGTCGCCCACCTGCAGATGCGAGAGCTGGTGCGTGGTCTTGCCCACCCGCATGAAGATGAAGCGGATCCAGCCTTCCTCGGCGGACCAGTCGCTGAATGTGAGCGGGATGCGCTCGCCACGATCATCGACGCGCAGCATCAGGAACTGACCCGCGCGCGCCTTCCGGGCGATCGCTGGAGCCTGAACACCAACCTCGAAGACGGAATCCGAGAGCTGGCGCTGGTGGACGATCGGGAACATCTGGTGCCTGCCTTCCGAGGAGTTCATCAAGCGTGCGGACAAGTATACTAGCGGCACTGCTCATGCGCACGGGAGGCGCTCGTGAACGCTCGTGGAATCCTCGTTCTGGCGCTTGCCGCCGTCCTGATGGCCGTCAGTGGCTGCGGGGATGCGCCACCAATGAGCGTGAGCCGTCCGGCGCTCGGCACGATTGTGACCATCGACGCGTACGGCGCTGACGAGTCCGACGTCCAAGAAGCGATCGACGCGGCGTTCTCGGCCATGGCCGAAGTGGAATCGCAGCTCGATGCGTACAGTCCCACCTCGGACATCGCTGAGATCAACGCTGATCCGTTCGCGTGGCACGAGCTTCCCGAAGGCGCGACCGAGATACTGGACGCGGTCGAGCGGCTTCGGGTCAGCACCACCTTCTCGTCAACCCTGCTCGGCGTGGTCAAACTGTACGACTTCGGCGGCGAGGGACACGTCCCGACCGAGGGCGAGCTCTCTGCGGCGCTCATCGCATCGGCGATGCCCGAACGTGACGGAACTCGCATTCGATTCGCGGGACTCTCGAGTTCGTATGCGGTGCCCGGCTTCGACTTCGGGGGCGCGGCAAAGGGCCTTGCGCTCGACCGCGCTCGAGCGGCGCTCAGGGATCACGGCGGCGTCACGGCCGCACTCATCTCGACGGGGAGCACGACGGTCACCCTCGGCACGAAACCCGACGGCGAGCCATGGCGCGTCGGCGTAGAGGACCCGCGCGAACCCGGCACCGTGCGAATGGTCGGCGAGTGGACCGGCGATGCCACGCTCTCGACCTCGGGAGATTACCAGCAGTACTTCGAGCGCGGCGGCGTTCGCTACCACCACATCCTCGACCCGCGAACCGGCGAGCCGGCGCGCGGAACGCAAAGCCTCACGGTGGTGGGCCGCATCTCGGGCACCGACAGCGACATCCTCTCGACGGCGCTCTTCGTGAGTGGACCGGACGCTGCGCTGGCGTATGCGCGCGACCACGGGCTCGGCGTATTCGTGGTGGATAGCGAAGGGCGGACGCGATTCGCGCCCGCCCCTGCGAATTCCGGTATCACGCTTGCTGAAGGAAGCAGGAAGTGACCGGAGCTAGATGTACTGCTTGACCAGGCCGTAGACGACAGGCACCTCGATGCTCTCGCCGTTGTACGCCTTGATCGCGAGGATGATCGTATACACGAACCCAGCAAGTCCGACGAGGCCGCCAAGGCCGAGAATCGGCATCGTCACGAGCGAAAGAACCCAGATAGCGAGATTCAGCCCGAGCGCCTGAACCGCGTGCGTCTTGAGCCACACCTCGTTCTTGTAGGGGTCCATGAGCATCGCCACGAGGGCGACAGGCCAGATCACATAGCCGAGAGCCGCGAAGATCTTGCTGTTGTCGCTGGCCGGACCAGACGCTCCACCCATCGGTGCCACAGGGGGCATCTCAGGCGCCGGGGGTGTCCCCTGAAAATCATCAGACATGCTGATCATCCTTCCTCACCCGTCAAAGCACGCTCCGCCGGCCGTGCTTACGTTTGCAGTATACCCATCATCGCTGCTAGGATGCGTAAGAAAGCGCCTTCCGGCGGAAGCGAACACACGGCTGGCAAGCCGCCCCGGAGGATACACAGCATGAGACGCAGAAGCGCTCCCGTACTCTTCATTGTCTTCGCATTGATTTGCGCTTGCTTGGCATCCGCCTGTGCGCGTAGCGCGTCG
>CAKMKD010000036.1 GCA_927439865.1 uncultured Coriobacteriia bacterium
CGACATGGGCACCGTCATCGGACTTGTGGTGGCCGAGACCGGCGGCAACTGTGACAAGGCCGAGGTAGCCCGGCTCGTGGGCGCGAAGCTCGTCTGATGTACACCGTCGCCTACGTCGGCTTCGCTGTTATCCAGGCCGCCCTGTCGCTCGCACTCGTCGCTACCGAGCGGTTCTTGCAACAACAGGAGGCGTTGCATGCCGTCTGACATCGAGCGTCTTCGCGCACTCAGCGGCATCAAGTGGCAGCGCTACGGTGCCGAGGTGATCCCTGCCTGGGTGGCGGACATGGACTTCCCCACAGCGCCCGCGATCGTTGAGTCGCTGCGTGCGATGGTGGCCGCAAGCGACTTCGGCTACAACCTCACGGCGTTCGATGACAGCATCCCGAAGGCGTGGGCCGAGTGGTCCGAGCGCCACTTCGGTTGGCGGCCGGATGTCGAGCGGACGAAGGTGTTCACGAGCACGCTGCAGCCGATCTCGGCGGCACTCATGGTGGCGACCGAGCCGGGCGACGGCGTGCTTCTCTTCACGCCGGTCTACCCGCCGTTTTACGGCATCGTGAAGAAGGCGGGTCGACGGCTTGTCGAGTACCGCCTCGAGGAATCCGAGTGGCGGATCGATGCAGAGCGGCTTCGCTCGGCCATCGACGTCGGTACGCGCGCCATCGTGCTCTGCAACCCGCACAACCCGAGCGGACGCGTCTTCGACCGCGAGGAGCTCTCGGCGATCGCTGCAGTGGCCGAGGAGCGCGACCTGCTCGTGGTGAGCGACGAGATCTGGCAGGACTTCGTGTACACCGGAGCGCGCCACATCCCGTTCGCATCGCTCGGGCCCGAGGCCGCGAGCCGGTGCGTGACGGTGACCTCGGCCAGCAAGAGCTTCAGCCTCGGCGGGCTGAGTTGCGCGGTCGCTCACCTCGGCGCCGCGGTTGTTGCCGAGAAGCTCGCTGCGCTGCCGCCGCATGTGCTCGGCGGGGTGAACGCGCTCGGTGCGCATGCGACGCTCGCGGCGTGGACGCACGGTGACGCGTGGCTTGCCGAGACAATCGCGACGCTGCAGGCGAACCGCGACCACGTGATTGCGCGACTTGCCGCGGAACTGCCGGAGGTTCCGGTGATGACTCCGGAGGCAACGTACCTTGTCTGGCTCGATTTCCGAGGCACGCGCCTCGCCCCGGATCCCGCGAAGTTCTTGCTTGAGGAGGCACGCGTGGGGCTGTCGCCCGGGCCGGACTTTGGGACGGCGGGGAAGGGCTTCGCGCGCCTCAACTTCGCGACACACCGGGAACTTCTGGACGAGATCGTCGATCGCGTCGTCGGCGCTGTCCGTTCCGCGTAGGCGGTTTCCTGTCCCCGACCATCGGGGTACCATGAGGGCATGCTCACGCGGGGTGGGGTGATGTCCGCGCACCGTTTGCGGGGGGTGGTTCGGCTTGGAAAGGCTGAAACGTATCTCGATCGTGCTCGGTTGCGTCGCGTTGATACTCGCGATCTTCGTCCCCGCAGCGCTCGCCGCGCCCCCGCTAATCTTGGGTTCGCAGCAGCTCACCGATGATGCAGGCGCGATTTCGAGCAGCGACGAAGCTGCGGTGATCGAGGCGCTCGACACTCTCAACACCGAGCACGACATCCAGCTCTTCGTGGTGTACGTCGCGTCCTTTGACGGCCTGGACTCTGGCGAGTGGGCAAACCAGACGGCTGATCTGAAGGCCAAGGCCGCAAGCGCCAAGGCCGACTAGCTGCGCGCCGAAGGCAACAGCGCCGACGCCGAGAAGTTCGACAACCTCGCACGCCTCGCGCTCAAGAAGCAGATCGACTTCGAGCAGGAGGCCGCGTCACTGAAGCCGACCGTTGCGAGCCAGACGGATGTCGTTGCGAAGCTTCGTTCCGGTCTGTATGCGATGAAGGGCAAGCTCGATGACCGCACCCGTGCTTCTCTCCCGCAAAGCGGCCCTCCCGGCCGAGATCGCGGCGGAGATCGAGCGCCTGGGTGCTTCCGAGGCCTACGTGCTCGGTGACTTCCGCGCCCTTTCCGGCAACGTCTACAACGTGCTTGTCGACTCGCTCGGCTCCGGCAACGTGCACCGCATCGGCGGCGTGAACCGCTACGAGACCGCGAACCTGGTCGCCGCAGAGG
>CAKMKD010000037.1 GCA_927439865.1 uncultured Coriobacteriia bacterium
GCAGCAGGCGCTTGCCGCCATCGTGCTTCCGACAGTTGTGCTCGACCCGGTATCGCTCGTCTCGGCGGCGCCTCTTGTGCTGCTGTGGGGAGCCGCGCCGTTCATCGCCTGGCGCGTGAGCATGCCAACGCCGCACGAGCCACCGGTGCTCACCGACGGCGATGTCGCGAGGATGCGCACGATCGCCCGCAAGACCTGGCGGTTCTTCGAGACGTTCGTGACCGCCGAGGACCACTGGCTCGCTCCTGACAACTTCCAGGAGGACCCGAACGGCGTGGTCGCACACCGGACGTCGCCCACGAACATCGGGCTGCAGCTCATCTCGGTGCTCACTGCCTACGACCTCGGCTATGTGAGCACGCGCGGTCTCATCGACAGAACTTCGCAGACGCTCACCACCATGGCCGGCATGGAGCGGTACCGCGGGCATTTCTACAACTGGTATGACACCACCACGCTGCAACCGCTTCGGCCAAGCTACGTCTCTACCGTGGACAGCGGCAACCTGGCCGGCCATCTCGTCGTGCTGCGCGTCGGGCTCACCGAGATAGCCGAGCGACCCCTGCTCGACGCGCAGGTGCTGAGCGGCCTCGCGGACACGATACTGCTAGCGCTCCAGGAGCTGCTTGGGCAGCGCGCCGCGATCGGGCCCGCGCCGATGGTGGCCGAGCTGCGCACGTCGCTTGAGGAGTTGCTGCGTCGCATCAACCTTGATCGCGCACCCTCCGATCTCCACGAGTGGCAGCTGCTGCTGAGTGGCCTCGCGGTAGTCACCGAGGGACTGCCTTCTAGGGCAGCTGCGCTGCGCGGCACTCCGGTGTCGCTCGACCTCATCCGCAGCGCGGTCGATTCAGTCCGCGATTGCCTGCACGAGCACCTCGCTGGCCTGGACGAGTTCGCGCCGTGGGCGCACCTCCTCGGCAGCGTTCCCGACGCGTTCGAGACGCCGGAGCGCGCCGCGGCGCTCGCGCCGATCACCCGCCACGCCCCGAGCCTCGTCGGCCTTGCCGAGGGGCTCAACGGTGTGCTCGCGTGCCTCGAGTCCACCGAAGGCCTCGAGGAGGCGGAGATTGCATGGGCGACGAAGCTCGCTAACAGCATCCGCGAGCGCCGGGCTGCGGCCACGCGGCTGCTTGCGGAGCTACGGCTCTCGGCAGAGATCGCACGTGAGATGTGGGAGCACACGGACTTCGCGATGCTCTTCGACTCGAGCCGCATGGTCTTCTCGATCGGCTTCAACACCGCCGAGGGCCGGCTCGACAACTCCTTCTACGACATGCTTGCGAGCGAATGTCGGCTCGCGAGCTACCTTGCGATTGCCAAGGACGACGTGCCACAAGAGCACTGGTTCCGCCTCGGCAGATCGCTCACGCAGACCGAGGGCGGACGCGCGCTCGTCTCATGGAGCGCGAGCATGTTCGAGTACCTGATGCCGCTGCTGGTGATGCGCGACTGGCCCGGAACGCTTCTCGGCCAGTCATACCGCAACGTTGTGAAGCGGCAGATTCAGTACGGCAAGCAGCGCGGCGTGCCGTGGGGTGTCTCGGAAAGCGCGTTCAATGCGAAAGACGTGGACCTCACGTACCAGTATCAGGCATTCGGCGTGCCCGGCCTCGGCCTCAAGCGAGGACTGTCCGACGATATCGTGGTCGCTCCGTATGCGACCGTGCTCGCGCTTCCCATCGCGCCGCGTGCCGCGCTCGACAATCTCGCTGTGCTGGCGAAACAGGGTGCCGAGGGACGCTACGGCTACTTCGAGGCCATCGACTACACGCCCGGCCGCGTTCCCGCCGGGAAAGAGCGCGCGATTGTGAAGGCGTACATGGCGCATCACCAGGGCATGAGCCTCGTCACCCTCGGCAACATGCTCACGAACGACCGCATGCGCGAGCGCTTCCACGCCGACCCCGTCGTGCGCTCCTCGGAACTGCTGCTGCAAGAACGTGTGCCGAGGCGCACGCAGCTGGCGCAGCCGCACGTCGAAGAGGTGCGCTTCGTGCGCTCGGTGCGCGAGGTCGCGGCTCCGGTGCACCGCTCCTATCCGCTCGCGGACACGCCGGTGCCCGCCACGCATTTCCTCTCGAACGGGTCGTACTCGGTCATGGTCACCAACGGCGGCGGCGGGTACAGCCGCTGGCGCGACCGCACCATCAACCGATACCGCGAGGATGTGACCCGCGACTGCTGGGGCACGTTCTTCTACCTCAAGGACGTTGAGAGCGGCGATGTCTGGTCGGCCGCGTTCCAGCCCACGCTCGCTAAGCCGGACGAGTATCA
>CAKMKD010000038.1 GCA_927439865.1 uncultured Coriobacteriia bacterium
CAAGCAACTCGGCCTCAAGTGCGCCCACAGCCTCGGTGGCAGCTGGCGTCCCAAGCGGACGCAGCAGGGCTTTCTTAGCGAGCTTGCCCACCGAGTCGAACGTTCCTCCAACTCCGACGCCCACAATGAGCGGGGGGCACGCGCCGGACGCCTTGGCCGAAACGGTCTCCAGCACGAAGCGACGAATACCCTCGGCTCCCGCCGCAGGATCGAGCATCGCAAGAGCGCTCGCGTTGTCGGAACCGCCGCCCTTGAGCATCACGTGCACGGTCGCCCCGGTGCCTGGACGCAGTGTGACATCGAGGGAGACCGGCGTGTTGTCGCCGGTGTTGGTGCGATCGAAGAGAGCATCCCGAACCACGCTCATCCGGAGATTGTTCTCCCGGTACGCCTGCGCGACCGCGCGGTCCACCTCGGCCTGCAGCGCAAGCAGGGCGCACTCCTCGGCACCAAGCTCGACCCAGACCCAGACGGTTCCGGTGTCCTGACACAGCGGCACCCGGTCCCGCGCGGCGATCTCAGCGTTTTCGAGCAGCTGGCCGAGAACCTCCCGGCCACGTGGCGAGGGCTCGCTCTCGTACGCCGCGCGCATCGCGGACAGCACGTCGGGACGGAGTGTCACCGCCGCTTCCGCTACCGCCTCTTCGACGGCCGCGGCGATTGCCTCGGCGCGGGACACGCGTTACCCGCCAAGTCCGAGCGAGGCGACCGCCTCGGCGATACCCGCAGCCGAAGTGTGGAGCGCGGTGAGCTCATCGTCGGTGAGGCCCCATTCGGGGACCTCGACCACGCCGGAGCGTCCGAGAACCACCGGGACGTTGAGATAGACGTCGGAAAGGCCGTACTGGCCGTCCAGGAGCACGCACGAAGGCATGGTCTCCCGGGTATCGCCGAGCATCGCGGCCACCATCGCGGCAACGGACGTGCCCGGCGCGTAGAACGCGCTACCCGACTTGAGCAGCGACACCACCTCGGCGCCGCCGTAGACGGTGCTCTTCACGACCTCCGCAACAGTCTCAGCAGGTAGCACTTCGGTGAGCGGGCGGCCGGAAACCGTCGACAGTCTCGGCAGCGGCACCATGGTGTCGCCGTGAGCGCCCACGACCACTGCCTCGATATCCGAGATGGCCGCGCCCGTCGCCTTCGCGATGAAGTACGCGAATCGCGCCGAGTCGAGCACGCCGCCCATGCCGAGTACGCGCGAAGACGGCAGTCCCGACACGCGCCACGCGAGGTACGTCATCACGTCGAGCGGGTTGGTGACGCACAGCACGACGGCATTGGGAGAAACTGCGACAGCTTGCTCGACGACCGAGCGGATGATCGTGCCGTTGATGGCGAGCAGATCGTCGCGCGTCATCCCGGGTCTGCGTGGCAGACCCGCGGTGATGACGACGATGTCGGAGTTGGCTGTGGCCTCATAGTCATTCGAGCCCGTGACGCTTCCGCCAAACTGCTCGATGGAGCGGGCGTGCATCATGTCGAGCGCTTTGCCCTGCGGAATACCCTCGGCCACATCGACGAGCACGACGTCAGCGGTGCCTTTGAGCGCCATCACGAATGCGGCTGTGGCGCCAACCTGTCCGGCGCCCACGACGGTGACCTTTGCCTGCGACAATGCGCGTTCCTTCCAGCGAAAACGAACAGGAATCCCCCGACGCGACCGAAGCCGCGGCCTCGGAGCATTCTAGCATGGAGGGACGCGCCGACGGCTACGAGAGGTCAGCCGGATAGTCCACGACCAGGCGCTCGCCGCGGTGGTGGGCAAGTCGCTGCATGAGGATCGGCGGAACCACAGGAAGCGGCGCGCGGGGCACCGGTGCGGGCACAGGGACAGGGACTTCCGCGTACAGGATGTCGTCGTCTGCAAGGGCCTCGGCAAGAACCTGGCCGAGCACGATGACGACACTCCCACCGTGGCCGGGGACGCCCGGCTCCGCACCCGATCGTTCAGAGACGATCACAAGGCCTGCCACCGACAGCGACAGTGCGAGCGCAAGTTCGACGACCGCCTCGACCTGCAGATCCGACTCCGCCCCCGGCGAGATCACGAGGACGTCGGGCGGAGCAGCAGCAAGCCCCGCATGCACTTCGGGATCGATTGCCTCGTCGCCGGTGAGCACGACCACACTACCGAGCGCGGCGAGCGCGAAGTTCTCATGACCTGGCTCACCGAGCGTTCCCGGCGGTGCGAGGACGACATCTGCACCACCGGACACGGCCTGCACAGTTGCCCCGGCAAGCGCACCGCGCTCCGATTCCGGATCAGGCCGAACCATCAGCTGCACGAGCGCAAGCTTCATCAGGGCACCTAGCTCTTCGAGGCTGGCTTCAACGGGTTCATGCCCCGTGAAGCCGCGAGCCTCACGCCCCGGCATCCTTCGGCTTGCGCGCTGTCGGCTTCTTGGCTGCCGTCGCCTTCTTCTTCGCTGGTGTCTTCTTGCGTGCGGCTGGCTTCTTGGCGCCGGGCGTTGCAGCCTTCTCGGCAGCGGCTGCCGCCTTCTCGGCCTTGATGGGACAGGCGGGATCGACGCAGATGCGCCACGGCCCCTTGCCGGTGTGAACGACGACGACCGGGCCACCGCACGAACAGGACTCGCCGGTAGACTCAAGCTCGCCATTCTGCGGCAGCGGGTAGCTCGTGTTGCAGGTCTCGTAGTTGGTGCATCTGGCGAACCGCTTCAGTGTGCGTGGCGAGCGTTGTGCGATGAGACGGCCTTCCGTGCCCGCGGCGGCGCACGTGGGGCAGGCGCCGATATCCACGGTGGCCTCGAAGTTCGTGAGACACGCGGGGTCGAGGCAACGGACCCTCGGGCGCTGGCGGAACTGGATGATCTTCACCTGCGGCGTGCCGCAGGTGGGACAGGGCTCCGGCACGGTCTCGATCTTCGCCGGCGGCAGCGGGTACGTCACGTCGCACTCGGGCCACCCGGCGCACCCGACGAACTGGCCCTTGGTTTTGGGTGATGACTTCACGAGCAGGTCGTGCCCTGATTTGGGACAGATGCCCACTTTGGCGTCTTCAACAGCGGCGTCCTTCAGAAGGTCGCCCACCTCTTCGATGTGCTCGAGAAGCGTACCCACGGCCTCACCGAGGAGTTCGCGCGAGTGCCCGACGACGGTCTCGCGAAGCGTGCGACCGTTCGCGATGTCGTCCATCTCGCTCTCGAGCTCGGCGGTCATGCCCGGCGTGGTGATGCGCTCGGCAAACGTCGAGAGTGCGGAGACGACAGCTCGTCCCACCTTAGTGGGCTCGATTGGGTCGTTCACGATGTAACCGCGCGACTCCAGCGTCTCGATGATGTCGTGCCGCGTGGCCTTTGTGCCGAGGCCAAGCTTCTCCATCTCCTGGATGAGACCGGCCGGCTTGAAGCGCTTGGGCGGCTGGGTCTGCTTCTCCTCGCTTGTTGCGCCGAGGAACCCGACCGTGCCCTGCTCGGTGAGCTGGGGAAGATGTTCTTCCTTCTTCACGCCGTACGGGTAGATGGCGCGGAACCCGGGCTCGATGACGACGTCGCCGCGAGCGATGAAGCGCTGGCTCGCAACGTCGATGCCCACCTTCGTGGCCTCGAGAACAGCCGGCGCCGAGAGCGTGGCCATGAAGCGTCGCGCCACGAGGTTGTAGAGCTTCCACTCCTCGGGCTTGAGCTTGTCGGGGTCGGCTGCACCCGTGGGGTGGATCGGCGGGTGGTCGGTCGTCTCTTTGGCGCCGCGGGTGGGGGTAAGCGCACCCTTCTTGAGGAGCGCATTCGCGTACTGGCGATACACTGGCACCTCGGCGAGCGTCTTAAGAAGCGCTGGCAACTCGAGGCTCTTTGGATAGACGGTGTTGTCGACTCGCGGGTACGAGATCCACCCGTTCATATACAGGGACTCGGCGATGCGCATCGCGCGAGCCGGGTTGATGCCTTCCGAGGAAGCCGCCGCCTGAAGCGCGGTCGTGTTGAACGGCGTCGGCGCCTTCACGGTGCGGCGGGTCGTGGTGACGTCAGCGACGGTGCCTTCGGTCGCACCGGCGACGG
Organism: uncultured Coriobacteriia bacterium; assembly: GCA_927439865.1. Taxonomy (GTDB): domain Bacteria; phylum Actinomycetota; class Coriobacteriia; order Anaerosomatales; family Anaerosomataceae; genus UBA2286. Next base: position 4,023 of record CAKMKD010000038.1, read on the forward strand.
CATCGAGAACGGCCTGCGCATCGGCAGCCGAGGTGAAGCGGTCCACCTGGTGTCCCGCCGGGAACTCGGTGTCGCCCGAGGAGAACGTGGCGTCCACCGTCCAGTACGTCTCGGGACAGAACGCCTCGCGCTCGAGTTCGCGGTCGATGATGAGCTTGAGCGTGGGCGTCTGAACGCGACCCGCGCTTCTCGGCCGACCGACCCCTGCGAATCGCGCCTTCGTGAGCAGGCGGGTGAGGACAGCGCCCCAAACGAGGTCGATATCCTGACGTGCTTCTCCGGCGGCGGCAAGCTCGTCCGAAACGGTGCCGAGCTCGCTGAACGCGCGCTCGATCTCGTCTTTGGTGATCGCCGAGAACCGCGCACGGTAAACGGGCGACTTCGTGTTCACTTCGCGCACAACGCCGCGTGCGTCTGAGCCGATGAGCTCGCCCTCGCGGTCGAAGTCGGTGGCGATGATGATCTCGTCGGCCTTCTTCGCGAGCGACTTGATGGAGCGAACGATCTCTCGCTCGGCTGGCGACTTACCCACGGGCGCCCACACCAGGAACGGCAGCGACTGCAGCTTCCAGGTCTTGAGCTCGAGCCCCTCAGCGGTGAACGGCTTGCGCTTCTGCTCCCATGGCGGAACCGGCAGGGTCGCGGGTAGCAGCGCCGAGGTGACGCGCCCGTCTTCCCACACGGCCTTCCAGCCGGTTTCGTCGTGCGACAGCGCCTCAGGGAAGTCCACACCCAGGATGTGTCCCTTGAGTCCCACGCTCACCCAGTCCTCGCCATCGCGGCGGAACGTGTACACGGGAGTGTTGTAGACTTTCTCGGCTTTCGGCTTTCCGACCGCCAGGATTTCGGCGATGCGGCGAGCCGCGATGTTCTTTTCGGAGACGACAAGTCGCATTGGCGCGGGGTCCTCTTCGCTCGGGGCCATCAACATCCATCGAAGTATATACCGGCCTGTCAACCGGACTCCGAACAGATGCTAACCCGCTGGCGGTCGGACTTAGAGCCCGATATCTCCCGCTCGCGCCTTCATTGCGCCAAGTGCGATGCCGAAGAACTCCTCGCGGGTGAGCCCGATTTCCTCGCACACGGCCATCTGCTCCCGATTGGCGCCGCGGGCGAACGCCTTCTCTTTCCAGCGCTTGAGGAGTGAGCGCACCTCAACACCGGCGAGGTCCTTCTCGGGGCGGACGAGCGCGGCCGCCACGATGAAGCCGGTGGTGGGATCGGCAGCGTAGAGCGCGCGGTCGAAGAGCGTCTCGAGCGGCGCCTTGCCTGCATGCGCGAGAATCGCGTGCAGCATCTCTGCATCGATTCTGTCGCCGAGAAGCTCCGCTGTCACGACGCCGTGACGCTCGAAGTCCTCGGCGGTCTCGGCGTAGTCGAGGTCGTGCAGCAGGCCAGCAAGCGCCCAGCGCTCGACGTCCGCATCGGAGAGCTCGAAGTGGCGCGCGAGCGCCTCCATGATGATCTCCGTGGCGACGCAATGATTGATGAGGTTGCGGTTGGCAACCCTCTCGCGGACAAGTGCGAGCGCTTCGTCGTAGCCGATCATGATTGCGGCTCCTTCGCGGCCTCGATGCGTGCCGAGAGCCACTCGGTCCACGCCTCGACGCCCTCACCTTTTGTGGCGGACAGAGCGAACACGGGCGCGGACGGGTTGAGGTCGCGCACCACGCCCCGGAACTCGGCCTCGTTGAAGTCAAACACGCTCAGGGTGTCGTACTTGTTCAGGATGACCGCCTCGGAGAGCTGGAAGATGCCCGGATACTTGTACGGCTTGTCGTGCCCTTCAGGTACCGAGAGGATCATGACCTTCGCGTGCTCGCCAAGGTCGAAATCCGTCGGACAGACGAGGTTGCCGACGTTCTCGATGATGAGCAGGTCGATCTCGTCGAGGTCGAGCGTGTCGACCGCGCGCCGGATCATGTCGGACTCGAGGTGACACGCGCCGCCGGTGTTGATCTGCACGGCCGGGATGCCGTGGGCCGCGATCTTCTCGGCATCCACGCGCGAGGCGATGTCGCCCTCGATGACAGCGATGCGGTACCGGTCGCGCAGCGCGGCGATGGTGGCGAGGATGGTAGAGGTCTTCCCCGCGCCGGGGCTCGCCATCAGGTCGACGACGAACACGCCTTTGCTGGCGAAGAGCGCGCGATTTCCCTCGGCGAGCGTGTCGTTCTTCTCAAGGATTCCTTTAGCGATATCGACCCGCACCACAGACCCCCTAGTCGATGTCCATACTGTCGATCCGAAGCTCGCGCCCCTGCACGAGCGTGCACACGAACGAGCCGCACTCGGGGCACTTGGCGTCGAAACGGCCATGCCCGAACTCGGCGGAGCACTCCCCGCACACCGACTTCGCCGGGAGCATGGTGACCGCGAGCGTGGAGCCCTCGGCGATCGTGTCCTTGCTGAGCACGCCGAAGGCGAACTGCAGCGCCTCTTCCTGAATCTCGGTGAGGACGCCGATGGTCACATCGATGCTGTTGATGCGGCTCGCCTTCGCGTCGTTCGCGGCCTCGACAGCAGCAGAGACGATGCCGTCGCAGATACCCATTTCATGCACGGTTGTTCCTTCCGAAGTGCAGCGTCAGGACTCGTCTTCGAGCTCGGCGTCGGCAGCACGCTGCGCCTTGATTCTCTTCGCCATCACGCCCGACTGGTCGCCGGTGAGCATGGGCTTCCTCTCGGCGGCGATGATCGGCCTCTATGAGATCAGCATGCTGCTCGTCAGGA
>CAKMKD010000039.1 GCA_927439865.1 uncultured Coriobacteriia bacterium
GACATGATGGTCTCGGCACCAACGCCGCACGACGAGGAGATCGTTCGCGCACGCCGCGCATTTCGCCAGCGTGTCGCTGACGCCGGTCGCGAACTTGGGTTCGAGACGCGACCTGATGGCCTCTGGGTCTCACCCACAGGCGTGCGAATCCTTACGCGCACCGCAGAACGGCCGCTCTCCCTTGCGGCCGCCTCTCACTTCGTTGGAGAGATGAGCAGTATTCACCAGCAACGCGACGATGCCTGTGATTGCGCTGTGCTGTTCGTGGTTCGCGACCAGCAGACGGCTGATGTCTTCAAAGTGGCCATCCGACAGCGGCGCCTCTACAACGTAATGCGCACGGCCAGAATCGATGACCTCGAGGAGATGCGCACGATGCTGCACGGCGGCACCCTCGATCACAATCAGGCCACGCTGCTCCTTGCTCCGGTTGCCAACATCGATGTGGGCGAGATGATGGCAGTGCTGCATGCGCAGTCGGAGACCCCGTCCCTGCCACCCGACGTCCTGTGACATATGATTGACCTACACACTCATACGTGGCGCTGTGGGCACGCCCGTGGCACTGCATCCGACTACGTACTCGCAGCGGCAGGGCAGGGAATCAGCACCATCGCCATCACGGATCACCTTCCGCTCCCGGCTTCCGTTCTCACGACGGACCCAGCAGCCGCACAGTACGCGATGCCGGAGTCAGACCTGGCAGCATATGTCGCCGAGGTCATCGAGGCACGTGAGCTAGCCGCTCGAGCGGGTGGTCCTGAAGTGCTGCTCGGCATTGAGGCCGACCTCTTCCCGGGCAACGAGGGCTACGTCCGCGATCTGCTCTCGCGATACCCCTTCGATGTCGTTCTGGGCTCAGTGCACTTCGTGGATGGATGGGCGTTCGACGACCCGGATCGGCGAGGCGAGTACGCCTCCTGGGACGTACGCGAGCTGTGGGAGCGATACTTCGGCGATCTCATCACCGCGGCTGTGTCCGGCCTTGCCGACGTCATCGGACACGCGGACCTGGTCAAGAAGTTCGGGTATGTGCCCGAGGGCGATCTGACTGATCTCTACAAAGGTGCTGCAGATGCCTTCGCACACTCAGGAGTCGCGGTGGAAGTGAACACAGCGGGTCTGCGAAAGCCATGTGCGGAGCTGTATCCCTCGATGCCGTTTCTTAAGAACCTGCATGCTGCCGGCGTGCCGATAACTATCGGCTCAGATGCACATTGCCCTGCCGAGGTGGGGTTCGCGTACGCAGAGGCGCGTGCAGCGCTCACAGAGGTCGGGTACCGCTCGGCGCTGGTCTTCCACGGTCGCCAGGCCGAGGAGGTGCCATTGTGAGCGAGAATCCCGCTACAGTGGGGCAGCTGCTCCGCGCACTCACGGATGCATTCCCGCTTGAGTGGGCCGAGGAGTGGGACGCTGTCGGGCTGCGGGTTGGCGATCCCGCGTGGCCGGCCGCGCGGACGCTTGTTACGCTCGATGCGAATGCCGCATCGGTCTCCCGTGCGATCGAGGCCGGATGCGGCCTGCTCGTCACGCACCATCCGCCGTTTCTCGAGCCACTCGGCGAACTCACACCACAGACTGATAGCAGCGCGGTCGCACTCGGTGCGGCGAGAGCGGGCGTCGCGATCATCAGCATGCACACGAACCTCGACCGAGCCCCCGACGGGGCAACAGCCCTTCCGATGCAGCTCGGACTGAGCATTCTTGACTCCCTGGAAGAGCCTGTTCCCGGTCGCCCCGATGACGTCAGGCTGGGACGGCTCTGTTCCGTAGAGAGCACCACACTCCTGGCGCTCGCAAACAGGGTTGGTGCGAGACTCGGCGTGACGCCGCGTGTGTGGGGTGCCCCGGACCTCCCGGTATCGCGGGTGGCCGTGGGTAACGGCTCTGTTCGGTCGCTCATCCCTGCAGCGCGCGCTGCGGGTGCAGATGTCCTGCTCGGTGGTGAGGTGCGGTATCATGACGCCCTGGACGCTGCGGGATCCGGCCTCGCAATCATCGAGGCTGGTCACGATGCCACAGAATGGCCGATGGTGGCCGTGCTTGCTCGAATCGTCCGAAGCGTCGTTGGTGACGACGCCGTGATCGAAGAACCTGCCAGCATCGGCTGGTGGACCGCGAAGGGGGAGTGACGTGGACCAGGCGACAGCGCTCGTAGCACTGTCCGAGAAGGATCTGGAGATCACCCGGGCCACGAAACGACTTGACGGTTTACCTGAGAAGCAGGCGATTCTCGATGTCCGGCACAAGCTCCGCGACATCGAAGCACTCTCCGCGAAAGCCGATGTGTATGTCGCTCAGATCGAGGCCGCAGTCCGGCGCGCAGAAGATGAGACGGCCACCATCTCGGCGAAGATCGTTGCGGAGCAGCAGAAGGTTGACTCTGGTGAGATCAGCAACCACAAGGAGCTTCAGAGCCTTTCGCGCGAGATAGACTCGCTCTCCCGACAGAAGGACAAGAAGGAGAACGAGGTCCTCACCCTCATGGAGAAGCTGGAAGCCGGCAAAGCTCAGGCCGATAAGATCAGTGCGACCCTCGTTAAGGGGAAGGCTAAAGAGGCACAACTCATCTCGCAGTTCCAGAAGGTGGGCGGGGACCTGCAGCGAGAGATCGACCACATGCAGAAGCAGCGAGTGTCGCTCGCAGCAGTCCTGGATGACACACTTCTCGCCCGATACGACGAGCTTCGTGCTGCGAAGCATGGCCTCGGCGTTGGAATCTTGCGGGAGTCCATGTGTAGCGCGTGTAGGATCAACCTGCCGCTGGAGAAAGTCTACGCGCTTGGAGGCGGTGGTCCGATCGCCATCTGTCCCTCGTGCGGACGCCTGCTGGTGATTCGCTCGGGTGATTCTACGTGACGGTGCGCGGTACGCTCTACACTGACGGTGGCTCGCGAGGAAACCCGGGCCCTGCCGGAATCGGCATCGTCTTGCTACGAGAATCCGGCGATGTGTGCTGCTCGGGAGGACGGTTCCTCGGCGAGTGCACGAACAATGTCGCCGAGTACGAAGCGCTCATCTGGGGCATGGAGGCCGCTGTAACGTGCGGGGTCACTGACCTTCTGGTGCGTGCAGACAGCGAGCTGATCGTGAAGCAGATGCGCGGCGAGTACAAGGTCAAGCATCCCGGTCTGCAGCCGCTCTACGCACGCGCGAAGGAGATGGCGCGTGGCCTCACCACCGTTCGCTTCGAGCACGTTCGTCGCGAGAAGAACACGCATGCCGATGAACTCGCCAATGCCGCAATGGATGCACGTGCGGACGTGGGCGATGTACCCGTGAGCGGTTCCGCCGACGATCAGGGAACCCTCTTCTAGAGGAGGCCATCGTGTACGAGTTGAGCGTGAAAGACCACTTCGATGCCGCACACTCGCTACGGGGATACCCGGGTGAGTGTGCTCAGCTGCACGGTCACACATGGGATATCGAGGTCACTGTCGAGGGCGAGACGCTCGACGACATCGAGATTCTCTACGACTTCAAGCAGCTGAAGGCTGATCTTGCTGCGGTGCTTGAGCCGCTCGATCACGGATTTCTGAACGAGGTTGCACCGTTCGACGTCCTGAGTCCGACCGCCGAGAACATGGCCCGGGTGCTCTACGAACTGCTCGAAGCCCGTGTTGGCGACGCCGTGAGGGTGAAAGAGGTCACGGTCTGGGAGTCACCGATCGCGCGCATAACGTACCGGCCGTAACGGGGGAGACAGCAAAGGCGACCGATGACGGTCGCCTTGAGAATACAGGTGTCCCGAGAAACCTCGGCTGCGGTCGTCTCTAGTCCCCAACTTCCCATTTCTTACCCTCAAGAACCGTTGACGCTCAGGACGCTTGCGCTAACCCTTCGCGGACTCCGGACTCTCCGGCAGCTACTGGTACGCTGGCTTTCAAGACTCGCTCGCTCCGACTTCTCGGGACAACCACTACGTTAATTGACCGCGTTCTGCGCGTCAACAGGAGAATCTGAAGTTGCGCGGATTCGTGCCAAACGGTCGTACAGCGACGCTGCGCGGATGCCGATGGTGGGCGAAGGGTGCCAGGCGGTGGAGAATCCTCGTCGGATGGATTCTCCCGGCGCCGTTGTGTGTGAACCATGAACCTACGCACAGATCGCGTGCTAGACTACTCGAAGTGAACCGATTAGTGAGCACGCCTGGTCGACGGCCGCGCTGTGAAACAGGAGGGACATGTCATGTCGAGCGAGACGCTTGAGGAGTACCTCGAGGCAATCTATAAGCTCGCCGAGCGAGGTGACGCGCGCCCTTCGCGCATAGCGGAGGCAATGTCCGTCTCGGCTCCAACCGTCACGGCGGCCCTTAAGCGACTCAAGGCCCGGGGTCTGATAACGCGGCCAGACGGCGCTGTCGCTCTCACGAAGTCAGGTCGGAGCGAGGCTCTGAGCATCATTCGGCGTCACCGCCTCGCGGAACGGCTCCTGGTCGACGTTCTCGGCATGCCCTGGGAAGACGTGCACGAGGAAGCCTGCCGCCTCGAGCACGCGCTGTCGCCGAAAGTTCAGGCGGCGCTTCAGGCGTACCTCGAGAACCCGGACGTCTGCCCGCACGGTCATCCGATTCCCTCGGCAGAAGGTGAGGTCGCGTTGCCGACAGGGGAGCCGCTGTGCGACTTCGGCTCCGGGTCCGATGTTGAGATCGTTCGTATCGACGAAGAAGACGAGGGTCTCCTCACGTACCTGGCATCGCTCGGCATGTATCCCGGTACCCATGTGAAGGTGTGCGATGTAGCTCCCTTCCAGGGTCCGCTCATGGTCGAGGTCGGTGGTTCCAGGTACGCGCTCGGCAGGGACATCGCCGGGAAGATCGTCGTCGATGCTCCGCGCGTGCGTGCTGCAGCGAAGGGTAGCCGCAGGTCGTGAGCCGCATCGTCATCAGCCCGGATATCTCCCCCGGCGAGGCGCTCGCTGCTCTGCGGGAGGATGCGCCTGTCGTCGCGCTCCTCGGCAACCCGAATGTGGGGAAGTCGAGTCTGTTCAACCGATTGACCGGGCTTGGCGTGGAGACCGCGCACTACCCGGGCACCACGGTTTCGATGAACCTCGGCGATACGACTGCAGGCACCAGACGAGCGATCATCGTCGACCTTCCCGGCACATACAGTCTGAGCGACCACTCCGCTGAGTCCACCATCACCCGTCGAGCGCTCGTCGATCTGCGCCCCGACGTGGTCATCGCAGTCATGGACGCTACCAACCTCTCCCGCAACCTCTACCTCGCTTTGCAGGCCATCGATCTGGGCATCCCGCTTGTCGTGGGACTCAACCTGATCGATGAAGCCGAGCGACGCGGGCTCACGATTGACGCCGACGGCCTTGCAAAACGCATCGGCGCGCCGGTTGTGCCTGTCGTGGCAAACGTTGGGCAGGACGTTGACCGCCTCGTCGATGTTGCGCTGCAGGTGGCCGACGAGCGCCGTGTTCCTCGCAACGGTTCGTACGACGCGCCATTCGAGGAGCTGTTGCGTCCCGTCATCGATGCCGCCGCATCGATCGCCGAGAGACCCGGTGGTCTTGCTCCGCGCGCACTCTCGCTGTTGCTCTTCGAGGGCGCGCCGGATCTCCTCGGCGTCTCGGCGGGCCTGGCGCCTGTCGCGAGCGCTGCGGCCGCAGCTCGCATCGCAAGCGAAGCGGCGTTCGGAGAGCCGCCGCACGTCACGCTCGCACGTGAGCGTCATGGTGCCGCCGGAGCGATTGCCGAGGCCGTGACGATGGAGCGTGTCGGTGGACCTCGCCGAGGCCCGCGCGACCTATGGGCATTCACCACCGCTCCGGCAACGGGTGTGCCGTTGGTGATCCTGGTTATGGCAGCGGTCTTCGGGTTCCTGTTCGTGGTTGGAGACACGCTCGCAACGGGCTTCTCCCGGCTGTGGGCCGCGTTCGCATCACCTGTCATCGGCGATGCCATCAGGGCGATTGCCGGTTCAGGCGTGCTCGCCGAGATACTCCGTTGGGGATTCGACGCCGGCGTTGAAGCATCGCTTTCGATCGGATTGCCGTACATCCTCACGTTCTACGTGCTGCTCGCGATCCTTGAGGATTCCGGCTATCTCAACTCGCTCGCGTTTCTGACCGACCGAGTGATGCACCGCCTCGGGTTGCATGGACGTGCGCTGCTGCCGCTCGTTGCCGCGGCCGGATGCAGCGTACCGGCGATTCTTGCGGTTCGCGATCTGCCGACCAAGCGGGAGCGGCTCATCGCTTCAACACTGATCGCCTTTATCCCGTGCAGTGCGCGGACCGCGGTGATTCTCGGCGCGGTCGGTCACTACATCGGCTGGCAGCCGGCGCTCGGTGTGTTCGCTGTCGTGTTCGTCATCGGCGTCGTAACAGCGCTTGCGATGAACCAGGCGTTTCCCGGACACACCGGTGGGCTGGTCATGGAGATGTTCCAGTTCCGCCCGCCGCGCCTGCGCAGCATCCTCTCGAAGGCATGGGCGCAGTTCCGGGAGTTCCTGTTCGTGGCGACGCCGATCGTGGTCGCCGGCAGCCTCGTCGTTGGCGCCCTCTACGAGACGGGCTGGCTCTGGAAGCTCGCCGAGCCGCTCAGTCCCGTGATCGTCGGGTGGCTGGGGCTCCCCGCCATTGCGGGCCTGACCTTGATTCTCGGCACGCTCCGCAAGGAACTGGCGCTGCAGCTCCTGGTCACGATGGCGGTCGTCGCGCTCGGTTCAGGTGCGCAGGACATCACATCGTTCATGACGCCCACGAACTTGTTCGTCTACGCGCTCGTCAATGCGCTCGCAGTGCCCTGTGTCTCGACGATCACGGTTCTGGTACGTCAGCACGGGTGGGCGAGGGCAGGGGCGATCGTGGGTTTCACCGTCGTGGTCGCGCTCCTTGCCGGCGGCGCATTCGCGCGTATACTGCCCCTCTTCGGCTGGGCATAGCCGACTCCGCTCGCGCTGGATTCATGTCAGACTCGTCTTGTATACCGAACATACGTTCGATATACTGAACGTGCCGGGCGTGGACCCCTGAAAGCTCCAATCCACGCCCGGCTCCTTCCTCAGAAGAGAGTCTCCATGGGCCGCAACAGCGCTATCAAGAAGTTCGATCCCGCGACAGAGACCGGCCACCAGCCAATCGACCTGTTCAGTGGCAAAGATGCCCGCAGGCCGGTCATCGTGGAGTTGCTTCGCAGCCCGTGGATCGTACGCGGTTCGCATGTGCCGTCGGGCAGTTCAGGGCATGGTGGCAAGCGCCGGGAGCTTGAAGTGAAGGTGCAGTGGGACGGGGCCCGGCGAGCCCCTTCAACGTTCGACATGAACGGGAAGCGCTATACCGTCGATGCACTTGTGCAGACATGGGCACTCGAGCGAGCGTGGTGGGATCCCCGGGCCAGGCTCAGTAGGCGATGCTTTCGTGTCCTCGCGCGCGGTGGTCTCTACGACCTCGCGTATGACCTGCTGACCGGCCGGTGGCTCCTCGTCGGCATTGTTGATTAGCAGCGCATCATGGGCGGTTTCGTGCACTTGCACGTGCACTCTCGTTTCAGCTTCATGGACGGCGCAGCCGATCTCGACGCACTCATAGCCCGGGCGGGTGATCTCGGTATGCCCGCGCTCGCGCTCACCGACCACCAGGGACTCTACGGGGCGCTCAGGTTCTACCGCAAAGCGCTCAAGGCCGGCATCCGTCCGATCCTCGGAGCCGAGATCGTTCTCGAGACCGCCGGGCTTCCGGGCGAGGAGGGCGACGTGCCCCCCGATGAGCGGCTGCATCTTTCGGCACCGGTCGGTTTCGGACGGGCGGCAGGCCGCGGCTTCCACCTCACGCTGCTCGTGAAGGACATGACCGGCTACCGCAACCTCTGTGGACTACTCTCGCGCGCACACGTTCGCAGTGCCGACGAGCCGTCAGTTGTAGTGCTCGCAGACCTGGCGCGTCACTCGGAAGGACTCATCGGCCTCTCCGGGTGCCTGAACAGCGAGGCCGGCGCCGCTGTGCTCGCCGGTCTTGGCTGGCGGGCCGAAGAAGCGCTCAGGCGTCTTTCCCGGTGCTTTGCTCCCGGCGATTTCTACGTGGAGCTCATGCATCTCCTCACGCCGGAGAGTCCACGGTACGTGAGTGGTCTCGCTACAATCGCGGAGCGGCTGGGGCTGCCGATCGTGGCTACCAACAACGTTCACTACGTGCAACGGCAGGAGTTCCGGCTGCACGATGTCCTCTCGGCAGCCGGAGCGGGTAGCGGCCTGCCCGGACCGTACGAGCGCCAGAACGCCGAGCTCTGGCTGAAGTCCGCCGGTGAGATGCGACGCCTGTTCGCCACCATTCCGCAGGCATGCGACGCCACGCTCGAAATCGCCGGACGATGCGACCTCGATCTCGGTCTGGGCGCATTCCACTTCCCGGGTGCCGAGGTCGCGGCGGGGGAGACGCCGTACTCCACGCTCGCGAAAGCCGCGTGGCAGGGACTCGAGCGGCGGTATCGGCCGGTGACACCAGCATCGGTCGCGCGGCTCCAGCACGAGCTCTCGGTCATCCAGAGCCTGGGGTTCTCGGAGTACTTCCTCGTGGTGAAGGACATCGTGGACTTCGCCCGCTCGCGCGGCATTCGCTACTCGGGACGGGGGAGCGCCGGCGACAGCATCGTCACGTACCTCCTCGGCATAACGGACGCAGACCCGATTCGGCACGACCTTCTCTTCGAGCGGTTCCTCAACCCGGAGCGACGCCAGATGCCCGACATCGATGTGGACTTCGACTCACGTCGCCGCGACGAGGTCATCGAGTACATCTACAAGCGCTTCGGCAATGAGCATGTGGCGATGGTCGCCACCGTGCAGACGATGACCGCTCGCGGTGCTGTGCGCACCGTCGCCCGCGCGTTCGACCTCCCAATCGA
>CAKMKD010000040.1 GCA_927439865.1 uncultured Coriobacteriia bacterium
AAGGTTGGGCATACCGGAAACCCTACCAAGACAACAAGGAGCGCATGGCGGCGCTCCCTGGCTTGGTCTTCAATTACAATCACAGACGTCCGCATGGCGGCATCGGCGGTCTGCCACCGATCTCACGGGTGCCCGGTGTCAACAACGTGTCCGGGCAGAACACCTAGACCGCTGATGCTCATCGGCGCGTAGAACACCATCGGTAGGCACACAAGAGCCGACCAGAACCTGCCTATCGCCGGTCGCAAACAGTGGTAAACCCCGGCGAGAACCAGCAGGAGTACAACGAGGTAGAGCATGCGTCCGGCCAGTACGATGCCATCAGTGGAGCCCACCGCCGCCGTGTAAGCTCGAACGAATGGTGAGAGGAGGATTCCTGGCAGTTGGTGGAGGCTCAGCTCGTCGACAAGGGGTATATCGCCCTGGGCGAACCGATAGCCGAATGCGAGGTAGTAGGCCTCATCCTGCAGGTCCACCCCCGACCGCAGCCCAAAGAGCGCTGTCGTAATCGCAGCACAGTAGGCTGCGACGACGACCAATACTCCGGTACGCGCCGTAAGACGCGACCTGAGTATCTCGATGCGGCTCATGACCTCCCCCGATTCTTGCCCAAAAGATGTCCGGCTGCGATTCAGTCTATAGGAGGCGTCAAGTGTTCTCGGGCCCTGTGGTGGTGCAACTCGTTGTGCTGAATACAGTCTGCGGCGCCGTGACGAGTCCACGCGATGCGCCGCCGGCTAAACGGCTGGCTCCGACCGAACCAGCACTACGGGCTGGCGAAGCTCGCCTCGGAAGGTCGGCACAGAGCCCTGTCGAAGCTGACGATCATCGATCTTCGCCTCTTCGGTCTGTACAGTCACCACATCGTTTTGTCTGCTGGTTTTCTGATGAACGAGGTAGTGAGGTGCGTGCTTGACGGGACTACGCTCGTGACAGGTCCCGTCGTTGGGAAGTTCGAACTGCTCGAGGCGTTTCGGGACAGGTTCGGGCTCACGTATACTATCGATGACGCACCCTCGATCGCCGGTGCGAGGGGATCAAAGCCAGCCTACTTCTCTCTGAGCCGCAAGGCCGGCACGCTTGGATACGCACCGACCAGAACAGCGCTCGCAACCCTCATCGAAGAGTCCGAGGCTCTGTTCCGAACCAAGAGGTGAAACGTGCCAACCGATAGTCGCAAGCTGATCTCGATCATCGCGCCTGCTTACAACGAGCAGGACAGCATCCCGGAGCTTGCAAGACGGCTACGCGAGGTGTTTGCAGCGAGTCCGGAATACGACTTCGAGGTGATTGTCGTCGAGAACGGTTCGTGCGACGCTACGTGGGAACGGCTGCAAGTCGAATGCTCTGCAGACCCGCGCTTCAAGGCGTTGCAGCTCTCGCGCAACTTCGGTGCTGATGGAGGCATCACCGCCGGACTGTCATGCGCGACAGGCGACGCCGCCGTGCTCATGGTCGCCGACCTCCAGGATCCCCCCGAGATGATCACCTCCTTTCTCAAGAAGTGGGAGGAGGGCTACGAGAACATCTACGGGGTAGTCACTCGACGCGTTGGGTCAAGTGCACTTCGTCGTGTGAACTCACAGCTGTTCTACTGGCTCATCAACAAACTCACGGGCGGGTCGTTTCCACGCAACGCAAGCGACTTCAGGCTGGTTGACCGCAAAGTGTACGAGTCAGTCAACCGCATGCCCGAGCGGAACCGGTTCCTCCGCGGGATGTTCTTCTGGTCGGGTTTCCGATCGATCGGGTTGGAGCACGAACGTCCCGCGAGGTTCGCGGGTGAGTCCAAGGCGTCGACAGCGCATGTTGTCGGTCTGGCGGTCCGGGGCATTCTCTCGTACTCCTACGTGCCGCTGAGACTCATCACATACGTGGGCATGGGCATATCGGCTTTTGCGTTCACGTTCCTGATCTATCTCGTGTACCGGGCATTCGCGTATGGCGTGCCCTTCGCCGGATACGGCACGATCATGGGCGTCATGCTCCTGATGTTCGGGTTTCTCTTCACGATGCTCGGCGTGGTCGCTGAGTACGTGGGACTCATCTACGACGAGGTCAAGGAGCGGCCGAACTTTGTGGTCCGGGAGAAGATCGGGCTGTGAGCACCGCCGCCGACAGGCTGCGCGCGCTGTATACCGGACACGGCGAGAAGCTACGCTTCTTGATTGTGGGTGTGTGGAATACGGCATTCGCCGTTGTGTTGTTCAATGCGCTTCTCCTGCTGGGCGGTCAGGAGCGTTACCTCGTTCTCTACTGGGTGTCGTGGGTTTGCGGCGTCATCCAGAGTACGGCGTCGATGAAGTTCTTCGCGTTTCGCAGCTCGGGAGGCTTCTGGCGCCAGACTGGGCGTGCCTACTTCATTTATCTCCCGGCACTGGGGTTGAGCACGCTGCTGCTTTGGTTCGCCGTGGCTGTCGTCCACATGTCCCCCCAGCTGGCGCAACTGATCGCCATCTTCGTCACAACGGTCTTCAGCTACTTCGGTCACAAGTACTTCACCTTCCGCGTGCCACTCGCGGTTGGCGAGGTACCGAGCCAGGCGCTCGTCGAGAAGGATGATGCAGGGGGGGCGTCGCTGTAGGGCGAGCAGAAGGCGTGGACGCCGCGCGCATCCACTTCGTCGGCAACATCATGGCGGAGAGCGTGCTACGCAATCTTGCGCGCATCGTGAGTCGCGATGTGTGCGGCGCGCTCGGCCTCGCTCCGCGCGGCTACGTGCTCGCGACTATCCACCGGCCTGAGAACACCGACCATCCCGAGCGCCTGCACGAGATCGCCTCGGCGCTTCTGGCCTCACCGCTGCCGGTGCTGTTCCCGGTCCACCCGCGCACGCGCCTGCTGCTGGCCTCGGCAGGGATCGACGGCTCGGAGGGCAGCAACGTGCGGCTGAGCGACCCGGTCGGCTACCTCGACATGCTGGCGCTGCAGCGCGACGCCGCGGCGATCGTCACCGACTCGGGCGGCATCCAGGAAGAAGCGTGCATGGTCGGCACCCCGTGCGTGACCGTGCGTCGCAACACCGAGCGCGCGATCACCGTGGATGTGGGCGCGAACCGGCTTGCGGCTGCGGATGCGCGTGTGATCGGGGATGCGCTCACGCAGGCGCTTGCTGGCGGACGCGAGTGGGAGCGCCCGGACCGCTGGGACACAGAGGTGGCCGCGCGGGTAGCGGCTGCGCTCCTCGGCGGTGTGCTGCCGCTTCAGGGGTACTAGGGGGCGCAGGGAGACGCTTGCATTGCAAGTCGTGAGCGGTTGGCTTCTGGTTAGGTCCTGTAAAGCTCGTTGCCGTAAGCTCGTGTTAGGTCGCTTGACGTTTCTCGCCCCAAGGGGGAATATCCTTCTCAGATTACCCCTGTGCTTCGGCGCAGGGCGCGAAACCGCCTCCGGGCGGTTTCTGCTTTTTCGGAGGTACTACATGGCTGAACGGCGGGACCGTCCGCGCGCAATCGTCTACGTTGATGGCTTCAATCTCTACTATGGGTCGCTGAAAGGAACGCCGTATCGTTGGCTTGATCTAGCGCGGTTGGCGGACCTAATGCTGCCCGATCAGGAGGTCATAGCAGTGAAGTACTTCACTGCTATCGTCGATAGTCCGTCCGGTAGTGTGCGTCAGCAAGTCTACATCGGCGCGCTGGAAGCTCACGGGCGGGTGTCTACCTATCGCGGACATTTCCTCTCTCACGTCAAGCGGCGACCACGCGCAACTGTCTGTGCGCAGTGCGGTGATCGCTACGCAGATGTCGTGATCACTGAAGAGAAAGGGACCGACGTTAATCTGGCCACACATCTTCTGTATGACGCTTGTACTGACGCATTCGACGTTGCCGCAGTGCTGTCGAATGACTCAGATCTCGTCATGCCGGTCGTGTTCGCGCGTGATAGATGTGGTAAGACCGTCGGGGTGATCAATCCGCAGAAGCATCCTGCTCACGCGTTGCGACAGGCTGCGGACTTCTATAAGAAGCTCAGGCCGGGCGTCTTGTCAGTCTGCCAGTTGCCGGCGGCCGTGGGAGTGGACGGCAGGCGGTTCGAGAAGCCGCCCAGTTGGTAGGGCGGCACGTCGAGGGTGACAGGTGCTGCGCGCCGCCTAATCACCGTCGGCCATCAGGTCCTTCAAGGACTGAGTGGCCGGACGTGGATATCGGATGCGGTCGGCTACGTTCGCGAACGCCTCCGGTGTAAGAACCGTCTCGTTCGATGGGTTCGAAACCAGCTCAACGAGCTCACGGTGGTCCCTCGATGCCCGGAGGGCAGCGAGTCGCTCACGGAATCGGTCATCCTCCTCGGCCACTGCCAGCAAGTCATCGAGAAGGGCGAGCTCGTCGATCGAGACGAGTGCTGCCACCGGTCGACCATGCTTCTCAATCAGGACGCGCTCCTTGCCGTAGCCGACCAGGCTGAGAATCTCGGCAAAACGGATACGAGCGTCGGACGCTGTAATCGATGTCATCAGTGTACCTCCTAAGCGTATAGAATATACGAAACGTAGAAAGTGCTCAACCGTTGACCCGGAGGTGTCGTTGGTCTCCGCGAGACGCAACGTCTGGTTTAGAGCGTTGTACGATCCGGTTTCTAACCTCCTGCGAGTGTGGAGCTGATGGCCTCGCACTTGTGAAGTAGTACCGCAGGAGGTAACATATGACGCGCATTCGCAGAGGCGGATACATCTTCGTCTTGTGAGGGGCGACCACGATCCGCGCCATGTGCACGTCTTCAAGGACGCTCGGCTGCTCGGCAGGTGGAACCTTGATGCCGATTGCCTCATGTCGGGTTGCGTACCGCCGAGCGCGATCGATCTGATCCGCGCTTTGAGCAGGGAGGGCAAGCTGTGAGAATCCAATCCGCGCGACTCAACAACCGTAGGCGGGAGATTGTGATTGACACTCCGCGTGGCGAGTTCGCATACCCGTATGCCCGCCTTGATCCCGAACCCACGAGTGGCGACCCGATCGTTGAGTTCTTCATCGATGAGGAACTTGCGGGCATGGCAGTCACCTACGTTCTTAGGTCAGGGCGCGACGGATTCGTCCATATGGAAATGGCGTTTGACTACAACCGGGAGCCCGCGTATATGCGCGACATGTTGCTGCACCGGCTGACACTGGATGCGCAGCGCAGATTGACAGCAAGCGGCCTGTCAAAGCGAGAGGTGGCCAGACGCCTCAAGACGTCACCGGCGCAGCTGTATCGGCTCCTTGACCAGACGAATTACGACAAGTCCGTGGACGGGATGCTCGAACTCCTGAGCGTTCTTGGGTGTGATGTGGAGTTCACGGTGTCCGAGCGCTCGGCGTGAAGATGTGCTGCAGTTAAGATCCTGGCCAGCTCCAGTTCAGTTGGGATTGCTAGATTCAAGACGTCCAGGTTTGCCGGAATGGTAGCACAGTGCTACCATGGGAGCACGGGAGATGTCTTGAGCACGAGTGGCGGTCGGTACCCTATCTCCCGCGTTGAGGACCTCGCATCTCAGGGCTCGGTGATTGCCACTCTCCGGGTTTCGCAGTGGCTGTCGAACCATGGCTATGACGTGAAACTGACGATTCTCGAAGTACTGGGATCGGTTGGATTCTGCGGGAGGTACATCGGCTCGTGCACTCTGATGAATGGCGCAACAGCGGACGAGTACGTTGTCACGCTCGGAGGCGAAGACTGGTACCTGAAGTTCTGGGTCGACGAGGTTGAGATGAGCGTGAACGTGTGGTCGTGCTGCTGGGATGGGGTCGTCCACTAGCGCCGGAAAGAGGAGGGACCATGTATCCCAAGAAGTGCGCCGCGTGTGGCGGGCCAGTAGCGGAATCGGTTGGCACGCTTCCATTCAGCGTCAGAGGCGAAACGCTCGAGGTACCCGGTGTCAATCATGGGGCGTGCGGGGAGTGCGGCGAGGTGTATCTCTCTTTGGACGCCGCTGAGCGACTGCAGGCGGAGGCCGTTCGCATGTCCAAGGCAGCACGAGGTCTACTCAGTCCCAGCGAGATTCGCGAAATTCGAAGGTCGTTTGCGATGTCCCAGGCCGCGTTTGAAGGACTCTTGGGCGTGGGTCCCAAGACCGTGATTCGCTGGGAGAAGGGCACGGTGTTTCAAGGCGCTACGGCCGATCGACTCATGCGGCTTCTGCGCGCGCAGCCAGAGCTCGCACGAGTGCTGACGAGTGGTCAGCTGTACGTGCAGGCTCGAGCTCCTGAGCGTTCTCGGGCGTGATGTGGAGTTCACGGTGTCCGAGCGCTCGGCGTGTAGCGCGCGAGGCGCGGGGGCCGTATCGAAAGCGAGTCAAGTCGCGGCTCTGAGCGTGAGTGTGGTAAGATTCTTACCAGCAGATGGTAAGAAAACTATCACGGGACGGTGAGTGCGTTGACGCTGCTGCGGCGGGGTTCCGAACGAGTGCTCCTGGACATGCTCGGCGAGGCGCCGGTCACGGTCGTGAGTGGTCCGCGACAGGCGGGCAAGAGCACCCTTGTCCGAGAGCTCATTGTTGACAGGCACGCCGCCACGTACCACACGCTTGACGACATCACTCTGCTTGGGGCCGCTCGAAGTGATCCGCAAGGGTTCGTTGAGGGTCTTGGTACGGGGCCCGTCATCATCGATGAGGTGCAACTCGCGCCGGATCTCTTCCGTGCCATAAAGCTCAGTGTCGACCGGGACCGGCGCCCCGGACGGTTCCTGCTCACCGGCTCCTCGGATCCTGCACTTCTGCCACAGATGGCAGACTCCCTTGCAGGAAGAATGCGTGCGCTCACGTTATGGCCGTTGACCCAGGGTGAGATTGGCGGCATACCCGAATCCTTCATTGACGCGGTCTTCGACGTCGACCGGCCGTTCAAGGTCCTCTCGGCGGCATCCGATCGAAGCGATCTATTAGCCCGCATCGTTCGCGGAGGGTTTCCGGAACCTGTCCGACTCGACGTCGGCGCTCCCCGCGAGCGATGGATGACCGACTATCTCGCTCGCATGGTAGAGCGCGACGTGCCGCGCCTGAGCGAGATTGCTGATCGCCTCGCGATGCCCCGAATCCTGGCTGTGCTGGCGGCTCGCACGATGCAACTCCTCAATCTCTCCGAAGTGGGCCGACTCACGGAAACGAAGCGGGCTACTCTCGACCGCTACGTTGCACTGCTGCACGCTGCATATCTAATCAGGCTTATCCCGGCGTGGTCTGGTGACGTCTCCCGGCAAATGGGCAAGCGGCCAAAGCCGATCATCACTGATAGCGGGCTAGCGAGTCATCTCGTCGGAGCGGCCCCGGACAAGCTGAAGGGTGATCCGCGGCTGCTTGGCTCGCTTCTAGAGGGATTTGTGGCCACAGAGCTGCTGCGACAGTCCTCGTTCTGTGCGACGCCGATGCGAATCTCGCATTTCAGGACCGATATTTCAGAAGTCGACCTCGTACTCGAGGATGCTGCCGGTCGTCTGGTCGGAATCGAGGTCAAGGCGACGGCAACGCCGATCTCCGGTGACTTCAGCGGACTCAGGCAGTTTGAACGTTTGGTAGGCGACCGGTTTGTGCGCGGAGTACTCCTCCACACGGGGACGACAAGTGCTCCATTCGGCCAGGGAATGTGGGCATTGCCGGTCAGCGCCTTGTGGAATTCGTAAGTCGGTGTGGGCGAGTTAGCTCTCAGCTCCAGTCGCCAAGTATCTCGTCGTAAAGCACAACTGCGCGCTCGATGTTGTCAACGGCCACGCTCTCGTCGACCGTGTGGCACTCTTCGACATCTCCCGGCCCGAGGAAGACCGTCTCGGTGCTGCCGAGCGCCTCGGAAAGCACCGATGCGTCCGTGAAGTAGGAGAGTGGCGGTAGGCTGGCGCCGGCAATGCGCGTAACGAGTGAGGCGAACGGCGCATCGGGCGAAGAGTACACCGGCGCGCGGTCCAGAATCACCTCGATGCTCACGTCGGGGCCGGCCATCGTGCGAACCAGGGCGATCGTGTCGGCAGATGACACGCCCGGTACGAGCCGTATGTCGAGCGTGACCGATGCGCTGTCGGGAACCAGGTTCGTCTGCACGCCGCCGTGAAACGTGCCAAGGTTCGCCGTCACAGGCCCCATTGCGGGGTGCACGCCCGGCAGGCCACGGTCTGCCAGGGCGACCGCGAGCCGCGCAAGTGGGGTGATCGCACTTGTGCCCAGATCGGGACGCGAACCGTGGGCTGCAACACCGCGAGCACTCGCGCGCAGCCAGAGCGCCCCCTTGTGACCGGTGGCCACGCGGTTGCCGGTCGGCTCGGCCACAAGCAGCACTCCGCCGCCCGGCAGTGTCAGGTTCTCCACAAGGTGCTGCACGCCCTCGCAACCGGACTCCTCGGCAGCCGAAAGCACGAGTACCACGCCACGGCCCGGTGCACCGCGCCGCACATGGCGCTCGAACGCCACCACAAGCGCGGCAACGCCGGACTTCATGTCGCTCGCGCCGCGACCCACGATGCGTCCGCCGACACGCTCTGCTCCGAGCGGATCATGTGACCAGTCGCCCGCATCGGCCGGGACACAATCCAGGTGCCCGCTCAGCACGAGCGGGGCAACGCGCGTGTCTCCGGCATACGCTACCAGGCTCGCACGTCCCGGCGCGAACACGTCGTACGCAACGCGCGCGCCCGCGCTCTCGAGCCGTTCACCGATGAGCCGCGCGGCCACCTCCTCGCCACCGCTCGCCGTGTCGAGTGCGATAAGGGTGCGTGTGAGTTCGACGACATCGGTCACGATGTGCCGCCGGTCGATTCGCGCACCACGAGCGAGGGTGCGATCGCGATGCGCTGCATGGGCGTCCCGGCGTCGGCCATCCGCGCGTCGAGGAGGCGGATGCACTCGGCCGCGAGCTGTTCATGCGGCTGGCGGATGGTGGTGAGTGGTGGATCGGCAAGCGCGGCGAAGCGGATGTCGTCGAAGCCCGTCACCAAGACGTCCTCGGGCACGCGCACCTGCCTGCGCCGGAACTCGCCAAGCACGCCCACCGCGATCTCGTCGTTGCCGCATACGACCGCATCGGGCAGCGAGGCGCCAGTAAGGATCTTGATGGCCGCAACGCGGCCCCACTCGGCACGGAACGTCCCGAGAAGTTGCGGTTCATCGAGCGGCAGACCAAGCTTGCGCATCGCGCGTTCAAAGCCGACGTGGCGCTGCACCGCCGAGGAGCTGTCAAGCGTGGCGCTCACGAACACAACGCGCTTCGCGCCAAGGGAGGCAACGTGCTCAACGGCCGCCCCGATGCCCAGTTCGTCGTCCACGCCGACCCAGTCGGCGGGGAAGTCCTCCACGTAGCGGTCGACCTGCACGATCGGCGTTCTCGTGATGACCTCCTCAAGGCAGGCGCGGCTTCCGGTTGCCGAGACGGGGACGATGATGAGCCCATCGACCTGCCGGCCAACGAGCGCTAACACGCGCTGTCGTTCGATGGCGATGTCTTGCTGTGAATCGCACAGGAACAGATCGCGTCCTGTGCCCCCGAGATGGCGTTCGACAGCCTCCACGATGGCGGGGAAGAACGGGTTGCCAATCTCGGGCACGATCATGCCGACCGTGTTGGTGGTGCCGCGTCGCAGCGCCCGCGCTACCGCGTTGTGGCGGTAGCCAAGCGCCCGCGCGGCTTCGTTCACCCGCTCGACCAGCTCTGGCGATACCGTGCGGCTCCCGGTGAGGACTCGCGAAACGGTTGCGACGGAGACACCGGCGTGCCGTGCGACGTCGCGTATGGTGGCTGTCATGGTGCCCCCCGTCGGGTAGTCGTCGTTCACATTCCCAGTCTACGACGAGCGGCCGGCTTTCACGAGAACGATTACACGTGAGCGCTCGGTAGGCTCCGTTCGGCAATCTTCATCTTGACGGAACGGACTGTGTAACTAAGATTACACGTAAGGGGTAAACGTTTACCCAATCTGCTTGTGGAGGGAGTCTGCTATGGCTAAACGTAAGGGATTGAGGCTCGTAGCGCTGGTGGCCATCGTTGCCATGCTCGCACTTTCGGCTGCTGGTTGCGCCGCTAAGGACGACGCCGGCACGGATACCGACGCATCGGCCAAGAAGATCAAGGTCGGTCTGGTCCAGATCAATCAGCAGGCGATTTTCTTCAACCAGATGAACGAGGGCGCACAGGCTGCTGCTGACGAGGCTGGCGTTGAGCTCACCATCTTCAACGCGAATGATGATGCCGCCAAGCAAAACGAAGGCGTCGCCAACTTCGTGACCCAGGGATTTGACGCGATTATCGTGGTGGCCATCGACGTCGAGGGCATTCTGCCCGCCATCCAGGAAGCCGAGAAGGCCGGCGTTAAGATCGTCGCAGTCGACGCGGTCGTTGAAGATCCGTCGGTCAGCTGCCAGGTCGGCGTGGACAATGCAGCCGCTGGCGAGAAGATCGGTACGTTCGTTGCCGACTACATCAAGACCAACAATGTGTCCCCGGCCAACATCGGCGTCATCGGTGCGCTCAACTCCTTCATCCAGAACCTTCGCAAGGATAGCTTCGTGAAGGTCGTTGAGGCTGCCGGCGCCAAGATCACCCAGACCGTTGACGGTCAGAACCGCCAGGAAGCCGCTATGACCGCTTCCGAGAACCTGTTCACCGCCCAGAAGGACACCAACATCATCTACGCCACCGGTGAGCCCGCAATGGTCGGCGCAGTTGCCGCCGTCCGTTCGCAGAACAAGATGGGCACCGCGAAGCTCTTCGGCTGGGACCTCACCGCCGAAGTCATCAAGGGCATCGACGACGGCTTCGTTCTCGGCGTCGTTCAGCAGGACCCGAAGACCGAGGGCTACGAAGCGGTCAAGGCCTGCAAGACGCTCGTTGAGGGTGGTACGGTCGAGAAGTTCATCGACGTGCCGATCGTTATCGTCACCAAGGAGAACGTGGAGCCGTATCGCGCGATCTTCAAGTAGGTAGTGACTGGTCCTCATCCGTGGACGTCGTGGAGGGTGCTATGACCGTAAGCGAGATGCAGCCGGATCGCGTGGTCTTAAAGGACATACGCAAACGATTCGGTATGGTTGAAGCGCTGCGGGGAGTCACCCTCCGCGTCGCTCCCGGTGAGGTTGTCGGCCTTGTGGGCGACAACGCGGCCGGGAAGTCGACACTCATGAAGGTGCTGTCGGGCGCCTACATACCCGATGCTGGCGAGATCTGGATAGACGGCATCTGTACCGAATTCACCACACCACGTCAGGCACAGCAGATGGGCATCGAGATGGTCTATCAGGACCTCGCCCTGTGCGACGACATCGACGTGGCGGGCAACATATTCCTCGGACGGGAACCGCGGCTCGCGGGAGGCATCGCGCTCGACAAGAAGCGCATGCACGCCGATGCTCGCCGTCTCCTCGACTCTTTGAAGATCCGCATACCGTACACCGATCTGCCTGTGAGAAATCTCTCCGGCGGCCAGCGTCAAGCGGTGGCAATTGCGCGCGCGGTCAACTTCGAGCCGCGGCTTCTCATCCTCGATGAACCCACTGCGGCACTTGCCGTGTCGGAAGTGGAGACCGTTTTGTCGCTCATCCGGACTGTTGCGGCCCGGGGAGTCGGCGTCATCTTGATCACTCACCGGTTGCAGGACCTCTTCGTGGTCTGCGACCGGTTCTGCGTCATGTACGAAGGAACCCTCCGGGCCGACCTCAGTGCGAAGGAAGCAACGCTTGAGACGCTCGTGAACGAGATCGTGGGAGGGGGACACCGATGAGCGAGTCCGTGTCACCCGAAAACGCCCCGGTCTCAGCAGGAGCTCGTTCAGCGCACATGCGCGCATGGGTCATGAGCAACATCCTCACGATCGCGGTGGGTGTCGTGCTGTTCGTGCTGCTCGTGTTCTTCAGCGCCACAGCTGACCGCTTCATGTCCATGCCGAACGTTCTCAACATGCTGAGGCAGATCGCGCCCACGCTTGTGGTCGCGGTGACGATGACGTTCGTGATCACCACGTCCGGCATCGATCTGTCGGTAGGATCGAATGTGGCGCTTTCCGGATCGCTTCTGGCGATCATGATCCATTCGGGCGTCGACCCCACGCTGGCACTCGTGCTTGTGCTCCTGCTAGGTGTCGCCGTTGGCGCGGTGAACGGGTGGTTCTCGTCGTATCAGGGCCTGCCGCCGTTCATTGTGACCCTCGCAACGCTCTCGATCGTCCGGGGTACCGCACTGCTGATCACGCAAGGCTACTCGACGCCGATCTCGAGCGACGCGTGGGTCACCGTGCTCGGTCAGGGCCGCGTGGGCGG
>CAKMKD010000041.1 GCA_927439865.1 uncultured Coriobacteriia bacterium
CGAGTTCGACCAGCTCGAGCAGTTCCTCGTCGTCGACCTGGTCGACCTTGTTGAGGAACACGACGAGCGCCGGCACACCGACCTGACGGGCGAGCAGGATGTGCTCGCGGGTCTGCGGCATGGGACCGTCGGCGGCTGAGACCACGAGGATCGCGCCGTCCATCTGAGCCGCACCGGTGATCATGTTCTTCACATAGTCAGCGTGGCCCGGGCAGTCGACGTGCGCGTAGTGGCGCTTGTCGGTCTCGTACTCCACGTGGGCGATAGCGATCGTAATACCGCGCTCACGCTCTTCGGGCGCCTTGTCGATCTGGTCGAACGGCGTGAAGTCGGCGTAGCCCTTCTCGGCGAGCGTCTTGGTGATCGCGGCAGTCAGGGTGGTCTTGCCGTGGTCGACGTGACCGATGGTACCGATGTTCATGTGCGGCTTGGTGCGCTCGAACTTCTTCTTCGCCATGAGTCTCCTCCTCTGGGCTTTCCGACGGTGCCGAGGGGGTTATCCCCTTGTTGGCCGGCGGGCCGTCTTCTAACGATGATTTCTTCTCACATACAGCATCGCGATCCCGGGTGGATCGCGCGGTTTGCCTGGTAGCGGCGACTGGATTCGAACCAGTGACAACACGGGTATGAACCGTGCGCTCTGACCAACTGAGCTACGCCGCCACATGAAGCCGGCCGTAGCCGACGGTAGAGTCAATGGAGCCCACAACCGGACTTGAACCGGTGACCTCTTCCTTACCAAGGAAGTGCTCTACCGACTGAGCTATGTGGGCGTAGCCACCCCCCGCATTGGCGGAGTGGAGTGTCGTTGTATGGTGGGGGCGCCAGGATTCGAACCTGGGTAGGCGTAGCCAACGGGTTTACAGCCCGTCCCCTTTAGCCACTCGGGCACACCCCCAACAACAAAAAAGCCGCGCTCACTCACTTTTCAAGTTGCTTGCCTGGGCGAAAGGCAGATGAATACTACTCTATCGCTTCGACGAGTGTCAACGACTACAACGGTGCCGGGCGTATCCAAAAGCCGTGCTTGCGGACACCACGGTATGTGTTGACGTGGATTCGTCAGGTACGCAAAAGCGAGACGAACACCGGGCCGACGTCGCGCATGCCCTGAATCGCCGAATCGACATCCGCCTGCGGCACGATTCGGTACCACGCGGCTTGCCCATCGGTGACCACCGGACGGGACATATAGCGATCACCCGTTACCTCGAACCACCCCTGAAGGGCTCGCATTGGCAGGATCTTGAGACTATCGCGATCCACCTTGAGCTCAGTGAAGAACACGCCGTCCGGCTCCTCCATGAGTGCTCCGACCTCTTCCTCGGTCTGACCGAGAGCCAGGCGGTAGTAGTAGAGCTCATCGGCGCTTGAGCGCTGCAGCCAGCCGGGCTGGCGAGTGGCCGCGTTCGCGATGGCCTCGAAGCCGTAGGTACTGCCCTCGGCGCGATAGAAGACGAGCGCTCGATCCGATATCTTCGCGGGATCCACACCGTAGTAGGAGTCTGCCTTGATCTTCACGCCAACCCGGCCGCCCCCGGTGGTGTACGTGAGGTCGATACCCTCGGCCTCATCGCGGATGTCATCGGCAAGAGCCGCGTCGGAAAACCCATGGCCTCGCACGTATCCGAGCAGGATACGTTTGGCCACGGCATGCAGAAGCTGGCTGCCTCTCAGCATCTAGTGCGTCCTCCCCTTGTGCGCCGCCACAATGACGACGCCCCCCGATACCCCTATCGCGTGAGTCGCTCATCGGCCACGCGCAGCCGTCTACTCAGTACTTCGAGCAGTTTGATGGCGATCGACGGCGTCCGCTCGAGCAGCCCCTTGAAGTCCCAGCTCGAGAGCATGAGACACGCCGTGTCATCAATCGCCCGTATCGTCGCGGACCGTGGTGCGCTGTCAAGAAGAGACATCTCGCCAAAAAAGTCGCCAGGGCCGAAAGCACCGAGCACGTTCCCATCCCGCTCTATGCCGACCCGACCGCTCAGAATCAGGTAGAACGCCTGACCTGGCGTGCCCTGGGTCACGATAAGCTGCCCGGCAGGATACGAATGCTCCTGCGCGACAGCGGCGAGACTGGCTATCTCCTCCGGCGTGCAGTGTTCGAAGATCGGCACGCGGCCCAGGAACTCCTCGTGTGTCATCGCTGCCTCCGAACCGTTGCCGCCATGCTGACCTTCTCATGCTAGCCCATCATCACGCCCGAAGATAGGAGCTTGCAGGTGGTCCGAGGCTCAGTCCGCGTCCGATAGAGCGTGTCCGTCCTCGGAAAGCTCCTGTTCGACGCAGGCACGGCTGCCCGATCGTACGCACAGCGTCATCCAGGCAACGGGGACCATCAAGAGCGTCACCAGCCCTGCGAGAAGCCCGGGCGACCACACGCTCACGCGCTCGATCATGAACCCTGCGAGTATCGGAGCCGGAATCCGCGTGAAGCTCTGAATCGACGTTTGCAGCCCCAGAATGCCGCCTACCTCGTCATGATGGACGGCCTTGGAGAGCGCGCTCGTGGTGATGGTGTTGGTGACGGCAAGCCCGACGGATAGAGCGGGCATCAGCACGATAAGCAGCGGCAGATTCGGCACGAAGCCCCACAGGGCGAGCGCAACACCGGCAAGCGCTAACGAGAAGAGGATGAGCCGATCATCGCTGAAGCGGGCTGTCAGGCGCCCGATCAAGAACGCCTGAACGAACACGCTCAAGACGCCGACGTACCCGAGCACCATGCCGTTGGTCTGCGCCGTGAGTCCAAGTGCAGCAAGCGCCCAGAGCGCGAAGCTCGTCTCGAAGATCGAGAACGACAGGCCTGTTGCGAGACGAATCCACAGCAGGGGGCCGACCCGTTTGTGGCCGAGCGCGTCCAGCAGAGCGCGTGGGTCGAAGGCGTGGCGTCGCTCCCGGGCAGCAAGTCGGGCCCTGTCGTGAGTGGATAGCGACTCCGGAAGCAGGAATGCAACCGCTGCGGCGTTCGCGAGCGCAAGTCCGGCGCCAACCCAGGCAGGAAGCGAGTAGCTGATTCCAGAGAGGAGTCCGCCTGTGACCGGCCCCAGGATGAACCCCAGACCGAAGGCCGCGCCAATCAGACCGAGTGCCTTTCCGCGATCCTTTGGCTCTGTCACGTCGGCGATATAGGCCTGCGCGACGCTGATGTTGCCTCCGGTGATGCCATCGACGAACCGGCTGATGAACAGAATCGGCAGGAACTGAGCGACCGCGAGG
>CAKMKD010000042.1 GCA_927439865.1 uncultured Coriobacteriia bacterium
CGCTGACAAGGGTTATGGCTTCATCGAGCGCGAGGGTGGCGACGATCTGTTCGTTCACTTCTCCGAGATCCAGAGCGATGGCTTCAAGAGCCTCGACGAGGGTCAGGCCGTTTCCTTCACGGAAGCCACTGGCCAGAACGGCAAGAAGCAGGCGACCCAGGTGCGTGCTCTCTAAGCGCACTCTGTAAAGAGCGCTTACGAGCCGGGTATCCCTTCGGGGATGCCCGGCTCTGTCGTTTCCGGATGCGGCGCCCTAGCGCTCGTCGGGCAGAATCACGTGTCTGTACGTGATGACCCGACCGTCGTCGACCAGGTCGTCAGCGAGGGGGTAGAGCACCACTTCTTTCGGCTGGCCCGGGCTGCCTGTGCCGATAACCCAGCCGTCGCCGGCATAGAGCGTCACGTGTGATACGCCCGCTCCCTCACTCCACCTGTAGAAGAGCAGGTCTCCGGCGGCGAGCGAGTCTGCCGCTTCCAGGGGCTGCTCTCCTTCGGCCTGGTTGAAGGAGCCGTCAGGTAGGCGGACGTCGATTGCCTCGTACGCGGCCTTGGTGAACCCGCTGCAGTCGAAGGAGTCCGGCCCCTTCGCTCCCCACACGTACGGCGCGCCCTGAAGCTCGAATGCGGCTGCGATGAGGTGCTCGCGATCCGTGGTCGGGTTCGCCGGCGCGGTGGGCGGTGGCGTGGCAGGCACCGGACGTCCTGCGAGCGCGCGCATGGCGTTGCGCATGAGCGCAGTCGCGGGAGTGTCGTTGCGAGAGAGTAGCTGGAACGCGGCGGAGGCGACAAGCGCGAGGAGGGTGAAGGCGATAATCGCGCGGGGCACGCGACCCAATCGGGTTTGAGCTGTGCGAGGATTTCTCATGCGCCGATTGTCGCAGCGCAGTGGCCTGTGCGGGCACCCGGCCGACGTTCGTTGCCGTGCTGCAACGCCGGCGTTCGACGCCCGTGATTCGGCAGTTGGCGTACAACCTGCTATAATCCCCCAGCAATCCAATTCAAGACTCGGTTGTCCTGTGCTGTGTAGGTTCGCAGACGTTCGGATCAGCTGCGTCTGCAACAGCGGCGCATGGAAGCGCCCGGTACAGGAGAAACAATTGAGTTTTGCATCGCTCGGCCTTGAGCCGCGCCTTCTTCAGGGCGTGGCCGCAATGGGGTATACCGAGGCCACCCCGATTCAGAGTGAATCCATCCCGCACATCCTTGCAGGTCGTGACGTTGTGGGCTGCGCCCAGACCGGCACCGGCAAGACGGCAGCGTTCGTGCTGCCGCTCCTGCAGCGCATCGAGCCCCGCAAGGGTATCCAGGCGCTCATCGTTACGCCTACTCGCGAGCTCGCACAGCAGATCAGCGAGGTCACCGTTCAGGCGTCTAAGTTCACCGGCCACCGCAGCGTCGTCATCTACGGTGGCGTCGGCTACGATCCGCAGCTGCAGAAGCTCCGCAAGGGCGTTGACATCGTCATCGCCACCCCCGGCCGCCTGCTCGACATTCACAACCGCGGCTCGATCAACCTCAAGAACGTGAGCATTCTCGTTCTCGACGAGGCCGACCGCATGCTCGACATGGGTTTCTGGCCCGACGTGAAGCGCATCATCGCGCTCGTTCCCACCGAGCGTCAGAACCTGCTGTTCTCGGCAACGATGTCCTCTGACGTGGTCCGCATCGCAGGCGCCACGCTCAAGGATCCGGTGCACATCGAGACGTCTCCCACCACCAAGCCGGCCGAGAAGATCCGCCAGGCGATCTACCCGGTGAACCAGATGCAGAAGGCGGAGCTGCTTGTAGAGCTGCTCAAGGGCGGTCACCTCAACAGGGTGCTCGTCTTCACGCGCACCAAGCATCGCGCCGACCGCGTGCATCGCATTCTGGAGAAGGCTGGCGTCTCGTGCGCGGCCATCCACGGCGACCGCAGCCAGTCGCAGCGCCAGAAGGCGCTCGACGGCTTCAAGCGCGGAGGCACTCGCGTGCTCGTGGCCACCGACGTGGTCGCTCGCGGCATCGATGTCGACGAGATCTCGCACGTCATCAACTACGACATGCCGAACACCGCCGAGGACTACGTCCACCGCATCGGCCGTACGGCCCGTGCCGGTGCCGAGGGCAGCGCCATCAGCTTCCTCGCTGCCGAGGAGACGAGCGTGCTCCACGATATCGAGCGGGCGCTCGGTGAAGTGCTGGTGTGCGAGGATCACCACGGGTTCACGTACAAGGACCGTGTCGTGCCGCTGGCGGATCGTACCGTCAACACCAAGGCGCGCGCCGTCTTCTCTAGCGGTGTCATGGGTCGGCGCGGCGGGAATCGCCGCATCGGTCGACGCTAGGCTTCGCAACAACGAACGATCGCGCGGGGCTGGCTTCGGCTGGCCCCGCGTTTGCGTCAGCGAGGCGGCTCTCCGCCGTCAGCAGGAAGGCGAAGCGCGAAGACCGTGCCGTTCGGCCCCGAGTTCTCGAGCTCAAGCGATCCGCCAAGCATTGACGCCAGTTCTCGGCTGATGGACAGCCCGAGTCCCGTCCCCGCCGGTTTGATCGCGCTCTCGAGCGTTCCCTGTCGGAATGGCTGCCATATGTCGCGCTGTTCGTGCGCCTGAATTCCGGGGCCGGTATCACTCACCCTGAACACGCGCATGTCGTCCTCGGCGGCAAGGCTCAAGGTGACTGTGCCTGCTGCGGTGAATTTGACGGCGTTGCCCGCGAGGTTGAGCAGTATCTGGAGGACTCGCTGACGGTCGCTCACGATGGAGCAGGCATTCGGTGCGGCTCCAAGGATCAGCTTGAGACCCTTGCTCTGCGCCTGGGGTAGCACGAGGCTCACGACTTGTTCGGCCAGCTCACACGCATCGAAGAGTTCGAATGTGACCTCAGCCTCTCCCGATTCGATCTTCGCCAGGTCGAGCACCTGGTTGATGAGAGACAGAAGGTGCTTCCCGGCGTTATTGACCATCACGAGCTGACGGTGCTGTTCCTCGGTCACTTCACCGGCGAGACCCCGGAGCATCACGTCGCTGAAGCCGATGATCGAGTTGAGCGGCGTACGCAGCTCGTGGCTCATGCTCGCGAGAAACTGGTCCTTCGCGCGCGTGGTCTTCACGAGCTCTTCGTTGGCGCGCCGAAGCTCCTCGGTGCGGCTGGTTACCTCTGCCTCGAGGCGTCGCCGGTGCGCGCGTTGTGACTCCTCGGCTCTGCGACGGTCGGTGATGTCTCTGGCGACCACGACAGCGAAGTCGCCATCGTGCATTCGCAGGGGATGCGCGGAGACCTCGAAGGGGGTGGCGGAGGAGCCCAGATCCGACTCGAGCGTGATGTCCTGTTGACGGCCGAGTTCAGCCAGCAGAACCTCGGCGAACTCACGCGGAGCCGCCGCAGCGAGCGTGCGATGATCGTCATCGAGCCCCAGCAGCTCGGTCGCCGAGCGATTCGCGTCCAGAATCACGCCCTCTGGCAACTTCAGCAGCATGATGGCATCTCTGCTGCCATCGAGCAGCGCCCGAAATCGTTCGAGCTCGCTGACTCGCTTCTGCAGTTCGGGATAGTAGCTCTTACGCGCAGAATGCGCCCCGAGGCCGATGACGCCTTCTCGAAGCGCGTCCCAGTCTTGACTCTCAGTCGAGTGCGTCATGCAGCATCTCCACGAGGTCGGCTACGTCTGGTCGCCATGGGTTCGTGGCCATGCATGCGTCCATACTGGCGGTGCGCGCAATTCGCTCGAACTCGGCTTCAGTGATGCCCGCACCCCGATTGTGAGCCTCGATGCCCAGTTCGAGGGCGAATGCGTCGAACCAGGCGGGGATGCGGTTCGCAAGATCGCTCCCTTCGATACCGAGCGCGTCGGCCATAAGCGCAGCCCGCTCTGGCGCAACGTGCTTGAGGTTGCGACGCATGACAGGACCCAGTAGCAGCGCGTTGCATTCGCCGTGGGCCGCATCGAGCTGACCGCCGAGCGCGTGGGCGAGCGCGTGGACCGCGCCGAGGCTGGCGTTCGAGAACGCAAGGCCTGCGTTGAGGCTCGCAAGTGCCATTGCCCGCTGAGACTCGCGGTCCTCGGAGTTGCTGCAGCATGCAGGGAGCGCTCGCGGGATGATGCGCATCGCCGCCAACGCCAGATCGTCGGTCATCTCCCACGCGCCATTGGAGATGTATGCCTCCACAGCGTGAACGAGCGCGTCCGTACCCGTCGCGGCTGTAAGCTCCGGGTCCATCGTAGTCAGCATGATTGGATCGACGAGCGCCAGGTCGGGAACGAGCGACTTGCTGATTAGTCCTGCCTTCGCGTGGTTCTGCTCGTCAGTGATAATCGCGAACTGCGACACATCGGCACCCGTGCCGGCGGTTGTGGGGACACAGATGAAGGGGGGCATCGGCACCGCGACGCGATCCACCCCGGCGTAGT
Organism: uncultured Coriobacteriia bacterium; assembly: GCA_927439865.1. Classification (GTDB taxonomy): domain Bacteria; phylum Actinomycetota; class Coriobacteriia; order Anaerosomatales; family Anaerosomataceae; genus UBA2286. Next base: position 4,391 of record CAKMKD010000042.1, read on the forward strand.
CGAGCACATGTCCACCGTTGGAGGCGACGACCCCGATGCCTTTTGCGCAATCCATCGGGCTTCCCCCGCCGACAGCAACGATCGCGCTGCATCGCTCGGCCGAGAAGACGGCGGCGCCCGCCGAGACCTGTGCTGAGCGGGGGTTAGGCGAGATGTCCGAGAAAACCATGGTTTCGATGCCGTGGCTCGCGAGATCGTCGATGACGGGCGACACCCAGCCAGCGGCGATCACGCCGGGGTCGGTTACAACAAGAACGCGCCGCATGCCGATTCTTTCGGCGTAGGCGCCACAGAGCGCGCGCGCGTCTTCGCCGAACAGAACCTCTGGGGCCACGAACTTCCGCAGTTCATCGAGTGAAGGGGACATTGTCGCTCACACTCCCAGTCTCGTACGAGTACCGTACCGCAGGCGACGTCTCGCGCATACTACTAGTGGGGCGCGTTGGGCGACTTTCCGACACGCGGTACACTGAAGTCGACCGTAAGCCCTCACGGAGCCCGTGCGTCTTGATAGGAATCGTGCTACCCTATACCGCCCCCTTCCCCGACCTTCGGAGCATCATGCGCGTTACTGACGTCCGCAACATTGCGATCATCGCCCACGTCGACCACGGCAAGACCACGCTCGTGGACCGGCTGCTTCAATCGACGCACGTGTTCCGCGACAACCAGCAGGTCGCCGAGCGGGTCCTGGACTCCAATGACCAGGAACGCGAGCGCGGCATAACCATCCTTGCGAAGAACATCTCGATTCGCTACAAGGACGTGAAGATCAACGTGATCGACACGCCGGGCCACGCCGACTTCGGCGGCGAGGTTGAGCGTGTGCTCAAGATGGCCGATGGCGTGCTGCTTATCGTCGACGCGTTCGAGGGCCCTATGCCGCAGACGCGGTTCGTGCTGCGCCACGCGCTCGAGCACCGACTGAAGCCGATGGTTGTTGTGAACAAGATCGACCGCCCGGGTGCCCGGCCGCACGAGGTCATCGACGCAGTCTTCGACCTCATGGTCGACCTCGGAGCGAACGATGATCAACTCGACTTCCCCGTGGTCTACACGAGTGCCGTGAACGGGTATGCGCGCCTTGATCCCGAAG
>CAKMKD010000043.1 GCA_927439865.1 uncultured Coriobacteriia bacterium
CGAGCTCGAACCTCGACCCGCGGGCGCGTCGCCGCCTCATCGAGCTGCTCGGCACATTCGAGCACACGAAGATCATCGCGACGCACGACCTCGACCTCGCGCTCGACCTGTGCGAGCGCACCATCGTGCTGCACGAGGGACGTGTCGTGGCCGACGGAGCGACGCGCGAGATCTTCACCGATGACGCGCTGCTTGAGGCAAGCGCGCTCGAGCGGCCTGCCGGACTGCGGCCATGCGCGGTGTGCGGCCAGCCTACGTCGCTCTGAGGCCAGCGATCGTCTCCTCGACAGTGGCGGTGTCGCTATTGGTGTCCTCGGCGAGGAACTCGATATCTGCTGCTGTGGGCGCGTACCCCTCGGGCGCGTGTGAGAGTGCGTTGCGCACGTAGCTGCGACGCATCTTGGCGAGGTCGAAGTCCTTCGCGCGAATCTGCTCGGGACGCTCGGGGATGATGATGCTCTTGCCGGGCACGTTCTCGGTCGGATCGCCCGAGCGAACCTCCACACCGTTCTCGCGCGCGAAGTTGAGCTGCGCCCAGTGGTGCTTGCCGGCACCGGTGTACTCGGTCTCCTGCACAACGACGGTCGCGTCACTCGGCAGATCGCGCGCGAGCGACATGGCTGCCGCCATCGCGGTGTTGCCGGACGGACCGCGCTCGAGGCCTTCAAGCTTGGCCATCGCTTCGGTCACATAGAAGACCTCGCCCTGGGAGACGGTGAGATAGCGGTCCATGTATCGCAGCGCGCGGGCCGCGTTGCGCGGCACGTCAGCGCGGTCAGGCCACGTTGCGAACGGTACGCCGAAGCCGGTGTGTCCGGTCGTGAAGCTCTTGCGGTTGAAGTCCGAGTCGCTCGCCATGTGCAGGCCCGAGAGGTCCACGCTTGCGCTCACGATCTCGGTGGTCGCGCCGGCACGCTTGAGGCCACGCGCGGTGCCGGTGGTGTTGCCGCCGCCCGCGTGGGTGACGACCACGTGCGTGGGAGGCGCGCCCGTGACGGCCGTCATCTCCTCGGCAAGCTCGTAACCGAGCGTCTCGATGCCCGACACGCCGAACGCCGAGTAGAGCGATGCCGCGAGGTAGCCGGTCTCGTCGAGGAGCTCCAGCATGTGGCTGAAGAGCTCGGGACCCACGGTGAGCTGGATGACCTCGGCACCGAACGCCTCGCAGATGCGCGACTTCTCGATGATCTCGGGCTGGCCCACGTGACGCGAGTCGAACGCCTCCTGCACGATGATGCAGGCGAGTCCGGCACGCGCGGCCTGGCTCGAGACGGCGGCGCCGTAGTTGCCGGAGGTGGCGGCGATGACGCCCGCATACCCCTTCTCCTTCGCAACGTGGATGCTCACGCTCGCGCGGCGATCCTTGAAGGAGCCGGCCATATTCGCGGCTTCATCTTTCACGAAGATGCGCGCGCCGTGGCCCGGCTCGGCATAGGAACGCACGAGATCGGTGAGGTTACGTAGCTCGAGGAGCGGTGTGCGGCCAACGCCGCCGGCGCGCTGAATGCCGGTGATGTCATCGATCGAGTAGCCGTGCGCGGACATCATGCCCTCGTAGTCGAACGCGATAGGGCTCTGTTCGAACGCCGAGTAATCCATGCCGAGCGCGCGCTTCATGATCTCGCCCTTGCGCGCGAGAATCGCTTCGGTCTTTCCTGCCACGTTACTCACCCGCCTTCGCGCGGTATGCGGCCACGCGGCTGCGCAGGTCGCGTCCCACATGCGTGAGCTCGGGCGTCGGGCGCCCGAAGGTGTGCATGTAGCCGGGGTTGATATCGGTGAGCGTGCCGGTCACGGCGCGACCGGTCATCGTCTCGACGGTGACCTCATCGCCGAGCGACGCCGCGGCGCCAGCGAAGCCCTTCACCCACATGCGGAGCTGCTGCGCCGCTGTCTCCTCGGGCAGATTGGCCGAGCGGTCGGCAGGCTCGAGCAGCACGCGCTCGACCTCCACCCAGTCGCCTGCAGTACAGCTCGTGATGTCAGCCATGGCGTCGATCTCCTAGAGGGTCGGGGCCCAGAAACGAGGGAGCGGCAGGTCAACGACGGTCACGATGCCGGCAGGTGCCGCGCCGATGAGCGGGATGTAGTTGCCGGTGCTCGCGTACGTGCCCTTGCCGCCGGGGATCTCGGGACCGTCGTGGAAGCTGATGTTCGGCTCGCCGACGATCGTGATGTAGTCGCCGGTCTCAACACCTTCGAGCTCGGGGTGGATCTGCTGCGGATGCACAAGCTCGATCTTGAGTTCGCCGTTGCTGTAGGCGCGGGCGATGTGGCGGCAGCCGGCGACATTGCCGGGAGCAACATGCACGTGCGGCGTCGAGCGCTCAACGGTGGAAACGATCGGCTCGCGGGTCTCCACGACCTCGTCGATCTCCCAGCCGAGCGCATACGCGATGAGGCCGACTGACTCCTGGAAGCCGATGTGGCCCACGATCGAACCGTCAGCGATACCCGCCTCGAACTGCTCGACGGTGGTGCCCACGCCCTGGCTCTCCATGACGGTGGGCCCGAACGGCGAGAGGTCGTTGATCCGTGCAGCTTCGATCCGCTCGACCTTCAGGCATGCCGAGGAGAGCAAAATCGGCAGCGCGTCGAGCACGAAGCCGGGATTCACGCCGGTGCCGAGCACGCTGACGCCGTGTTCGCGCGCGAGCGCGTCGATCCGGTCGGCCCACGCGGCGTCGGTCGCCCACGGGAATGCTAGCGTCTCGGCGATGCAGATGACGTCGGCCTCCGCCTTGAGAGCGGCCTCGACCTGATCGGTTATCTGATGCAGGTTGCTCGCGGTGAGAATGCACACGACGTCCGGCTTGAGCGCGAGCACCGCCGCGGAGTCGGCGGTCACGGGGATATCGCTCTCCCGACCGGTG
>CAKMKD010000044.1 GCA_927439865.1 uncultured Coriobacteriia bacterium
ACTACCTGGGACAGACACGCGTCAAAGAGAACCTCGGTGTGCTCATCGAGGCGGCGGGCGGGCGCGACGAACCGCTCGATCACCTGCTGCTATCGGGTCCGCCGGGGCTAGGGAAGACAACGCTTGCGGGCGTGGTCGCGGCGGAGCTCGGGGTGCAGCTCAAGACCACAAGCGGCCCGGCCATCGAACGCGCAGGCGACCTCGCAGCGATCCTCACGAACCTCGAAGAGCGTGATGTGCTCTTCATCGACGAGATTCACCGGTTGAACCGGGCTGTCGAAGAAGTGCTTTACCCCGCGATGGAGGACTTCTCACTCGACATCATCATCGGGAAGGGCCCGGCGGCACGCTCGCTGCGGCTCGATCTTCCCCGATTCACCTTGATCGGAGCGACAACGCGGACCGGTCTGCTCACAGGCCCGCTCCGCGATCGGTTTGGGATGGCATTCCGTCTCGACTACTACACGCCAACAGAGCTCTCGGATATCGTGCGCCGGTCGGCTGCGATACTCGGCGTGCCGGTCAGTGATGATGGTGCGGATGAGATATCGCGGCGGTCGCGCGGGACGCCCCGGCTGGCGAACCGACTGCTCAAACGCGTGCGCGACTACGCCCAGGTGCGCCACGACGGTCAGATCACCGAGGACATCGCTGCCGAGGCGCTCGCGTTTTTCGAGGTGGATCACGTTGGACTCGATCGCATGGACCTCGCGATTCTCGAGACGCTCACTGCCAAGTTCGGCGGCAGGGCGGTGGGCCTTAACACGCTCGCCGCGGCGGTGAGCGAGGAGCCCGACACGCTCGAAGACGTCTACGAGCCGTATCTGCTGCAGCTCGGTTTCATCATGAGGACGCCGAAGGGTCGTCAGGCCACGTCGCGCGCCTATGCGCATCTCGGGCTGGCACAGCCAGCCGCCGAGCCGGGTCAGGACGGTCTGTTCTAGCCATGAGCCGCGACGGAGCGCCGAGCGCCATCAAGCCACAGCCGCTGTGGGTGCGCGTCGACCAGAACCGCTTCAAGTTGGTAGTCTTCATCTCGCTGTTCGTTGCCGGAGCAGCGCTGCTGCTGTCTGCAGCCTTCATCCTGGTCCCGGGTGGATTGGTCGGTGCCGCGTTGTGGTTCGTCGAACCAGCAGACGTTGGCGCGTATTGGGGTGCACTCCTCAAGGTGTTCCTCTACGCACTCGCCTTCATGCTGGCGGTCGGGGCACTGGCATCTGCCGTTCAGCTGGCGAACGCGGAGGACTGGGTTCGCAATCGCTTCGGCGGAACCGATCTCGATCCGAAGGACGCCGAGGCGTTGTCGGGTGCGCTCGCTGACATGGCGATTGCGGCGGGGTTGCCGTCGTCGCCCCGCATCATGCTGCTTGATGCCGCGAGCGTGAATGCGTGCGCGATAGGCATCAGTCGCTCGAATCCGGTCATCGGGGTGACGAAGGGCATGCTGGGGTCGCTCGACACCAATGAGCTGCGTGCGGTACTCGCCACGCTCGTCGCGCGCATCGGCAGCGGTGATATTCTCATCGGAACCGCGATGGCAGCACTGATGGGGCCGCTTAAGGCGGTGCGTGAGTCGCAGGCGGCTGCGGGCGGCGCTGCGTTCGGCTGCGCCGACGCGGGCTGTTCGTCACCGGGATGCATGGACGACAGCTGCGGCTGTCTGTTCGACGGCCTGGGGGATGCCGACTCCGCAGGTGGGTGCCTCGGCGCCATCGGAATCGCTATCTTCGCTGCAATCGTCATCGCGCTCACCTACGCCGCCGTTGTCTCAGCGGCGTGGATCGTCACGCTGTGGGGTCGGGCGATTCATCGTACCGGGCACGAGAAGGCGGATGCCGAGGGGATGCTTCTACTCAAGGACCCTGAGCCGATGCTGTCCGCCCTGCGTGCGGCGATCACATCATCGAATGAAGTCGCGGACGGAGACGCCTCATACGACGGCATCTTCTACGTGTCCACGAGCGGCAAACCAGACGTGGAACGTACGGAGCGTCGTCGCTATGACCGCCTGCGCGAGGTGCTTGGCACTGAAGGGCTTGCGGCCCGACCGGTGTAGCTGCGCGTTTGTCTGGCCCACTCTGTTCGTCTCCGACGGACGCCCGCTTACTGGATGCGTTTTCCGGGGTTGCGCCGAAGGTGTGTTCGGGGGGCATACTGGAGTCCGTGGATCGCGGGCCGTGCGGTACGCCGTTCAGGGCGTCGCCGTTCGTGCCACCAAGGCAGAAGGGACATGTCGATGCCGAGCCATTCGCAGGTGTCGCGTCGTTGGTTGAGTCTTGCGCTGTGCGTGGCGCTCATCGCTAGCATGAGCGGGTTCTCGGTGGCTGCGGGAAAGCCCGCCACTCCGGCGGTGCTACCGCGAGCCAGTGCCGCGCGAGTCTCCTCCGGTTCCAGCGACATCGCCGGGGCGAAGATGGACGCCCGACTGAGCAAGGTCGCCGGGTCAGCGAAGGACGCGACGAGTCGATCCAAGTACGTTGATGTGGCAGTCCTCGTGTCCGAGGGGGCAGCTGCGCCCAAGGGGCTCGAGCGCGGCATCAAGCTGAAGCTAAGGGCCGACGGCACAAGCGACCTGTGGGTCGGCCGCGCGAAGGCAGGCAACCTGATCAAGATGGCGTCGGAAAAGCAGGTCGCCCGCGTGTTCGAGAACGGCCGACGGGAAGCGCCACCAGTTCCCGACAAGACGCCGCCGAGTGAGTCCACACGGCGCGCCGCCGCTTCAGAGGCGAAGGCACGACTGGAGTCAGCGCGCGCCGCGGGCGTACTCGATGACTTTGCTGCGCAGTTCGACGGAACCACCCTGCCTAAGATTCCCGCCCCGGATGGCGGATCTGCCACCGGCTGGTGGGACGTTGGCCCGGGAGGCCACAACTCGTCCGGTGCGTGGGCGCAAGGGTATGACGGCACGGGCGTCCGGGTTGCGGTGGCCGACGACAGTGTGGACTTCGCGCATCCCGACCTTATGGGCACCCAGGCGGTGGTGTCGGATCCTGCGTCGCCGTACTTCGGCTGGCCTGAGGCCTTCGACCCGTTCTCGGTGCTCCTCTACGCATATGACGCGCTCTACGACACCTCGTTCGTGGCAGACGGGAACTCGTGGTTCACAGACTGCGCCGCCACGGTGACTGACGCGTCTCCGACATTCGGTGGTTCCTCAGACTGGGTGCTGCCCGGCACGAGTAAGTCTGGCACGTATCACATCGGCTATCTCTGGGATGAGAATCTCGACGCTTGGTGGTGGGGGTATCCCGCAGTTCTCGTCGCCGATGAGAACACCGCTGGCGTCTACGACACCGTGTACGTCGATCTCGACATGGATCACGACTTCAACAATGACAAGCCGTGCACAAAATCCGACCCGATCTCGTATCTCGACTTCTGGGACGGGGATGCAGGCGTTTTCGGACAGGACGGCTTCGCGGACCTCTCTGGTGGCATGGTGTATTGGATCGCCGATGGCGAGAACCAGCCCCCGGGATACGACTTCATGATCGGTGCACCTGCGTCAGTGCCGGGGGCCGGATGCATGGTCAGCTTCATGGGCGCACTCGATTTCGCCGGTAATCACGGCACGCTCTGCGCTTCGAACGTCGTCGGCCAGGGGCTGATCGATGGTCCCTCGGACTACTACGTCGATGGCGGCAACTACCCGCCATTCAAGACTCCGACAGGCGGTGGATCGGGGATTGTGCAGGGCGCCGCTCCGGATGCAGACCTGGTGGCGATATCCAACATCTATCCAAATCACTTCACGTCAACGCTCATGGCGTATGACTACGCCGCGTACGGGATGGACGAGACTCCCGGAACCGCCGACGATATTCAGTGCGTCTCCAACAGTTACGGTGAGTCCGACGAAGACGCCGACGAGTGGGACTATCGCTCGCGGTACATCACCTTGCTCAATACCGAGGTGAACCCGGAGGTCATGTACCTGTTCTCCACGGGAAACGGGGCTCCTGGCTACGGCACGAGCGCACCGCCCACTCCGGCCACGGGTATCGGTATCGGCGCGTCCACCCAGATGGGTGCATGCGGGGGATGGGATTCCATCCTCGATGCGGATCAGGTCACCGTCGGCGACGTGATTCCCTGGTCGAACCGGGGTCCGTCCGCTGCCGGACACATGGGCCCGGCCGTTGTCGCTGATGGAGCGTACTCATCGGGTGCTCTCGCGCTTAACCAGGGGTTCGGGGATGGGTGGAGCTCCTGGCAGATCTGGGGCGGCACGAGTCGCTCATGTCCCGTGGCCACAGGCAACATGGCGTTGGTCTTCGAGGCGTACAGGGCCACGCACGGCGCATGGCCCGATTGGAGCACTGCCCGCGATCTACTGATGAACGGAGCGCGGGATCTCAACTACGATACGCTCACCCAAGGGTCGGGGATGGTGGATGCTGGCCGCTCGGTGTCGCTTGCATCCAACAGCGGCGGGCTCGCGGTCTCGCCTGCGGTGTGGTACCCCGGGGACTATCGCGGAGAAGAGCACCTCTCGTACGTCAACCTCGTTGAGCCGGGGGATTCAGTCACCGACACGCTGGTCGTGACCAATACAGGGATCGCTCCGGCTGATGTCGTCGTGAGCGATTCGTGGCTGCAGCTCGACAGCGTGGAGACCACGACCATCACCCTCAACGCCGCGAGCGAATCTCCGTACAGCTTCAACCGCCCCGACGTGCTTCGCGACATCACCGCCCTGGTCGAGGCAGCCGATGCGGACCTCATGGTTATCAAAGCCGACGAGGCGTTTGCCGAGTTCGCTCCGACGGGTGCCTTCAGCACCAGCTCATCGACCCACAACGTGCCGCGACTGCTGGTCTACAACTGGAAGGACCAGGATGCAGACGGTCGCCTCTGGGCGGACACGAACGCCAACGGGTTCGTGAATGCCGGCGAGATCGATGTCGGAGAGTACATGCGATTCACCTACGCGAACAACTTCGCCAACAGCCAGCAGGTTCGCGTGCAGCGCCCGCAGGACCGGCAGATCGACGGCGTCTTCCTCGGACTGCAGCATAGCAGTCGTGTAGCTGCCTCGCCGACGCTCGCAGTGCACATCCGCATCGAGTTTTGGTCGAGAGCGGATCAACCCTGGCTGTCGGCTGGTGCGACCGATTTCGCGCTGGGCGCGGGTGCCTCGCGGGAACTTCCGGTGAGTATCTCCGTACCCGCAGATGCGCCAGTCGGCATCTACGAAGGGGAGTACCGGGTTGATGACGGCACGAACATCACTGTGGTGCCGGTGCATATCAACGTGGCTGCGTCCGGCACGAACTTCGTCTTCGGCGACGTGCCCGGAGCGCCGGAGACCCTGATGCCGAATGGCACGCTGTCCGGGTATCAGGACTGGAGGTGGCGCGCCGAGTCGGGCGACTGGCGGTTCTTTATGACCGACATCAAGGAGCCGCTGCAAGACGGCGCGGTGTGGCTCGTGCACACTGACTGGCCCGATGTCGGATCGCCGACAGCTATGCAAGCTGACAACGACACGCTGCTGTTCGGATCGGTGCCCGACGAGTTCTCCGATCAGAACCCGGGAGTCTTCGGACCGGGTACGCTGACGTTGACCGGTGGCTCGAACAACACGAACGTCTCGGGTGGCATCTGGCTGCCGCAGACGAACACCGGCACGACTGCCGAGTGGGTCGCGGCGCCCCTTGCCGGGGGGCTCAATCAGATCATGATCCACAACGTCGTGTGGCCGGGCGCCGTGGGTGACTTGTCCTTCACCGGGGAAGCCGGCATGGCGACGGTTTCGCCGTCCAGACTCGACATCGTGGACACGATGGACTCCGGCTCTGTGCCGATCGAGTTCACGACGTCGCTTGCGCTCAGCGGTGCGTCCGCGCGCGCGTATGGTCTCTCACGGAAGTTCGAGGGCGCGTACGAAGTCAGCCAGGGCGGGTCGTGGATGCACGATGTCGTGCTTGCGGGTGCCGGCTATCTCGAAGTCACGACAGCGGGCACGGAATCTGACATAGACCTGTATGTGTACGACGGCGGTGGACGCCTGATTGGCGCATCGGAATCGAGCTCTGGCGAGGAATACGTGCGCGTCGATATGCCTGCCGACGGCACCTATCAGGTCGAGGTCTACGGATACGACGTCATCGGCGGTACGGATGGCTTCGACATCGCGATCAGCTCGCCGATGGGGGATGACATCGCTCTTTCGGGCATTCCGGTGGGAGCGATTCCGGCTGACGGAGGCTTCACGCTGGATGTTGACTGGACGAAGGTGCGCTCAGGCGCTCTTCCGGACCGCGAGGGAACCTTCGAGGGTCTCGTCGTGCTGGGTCCTGCCGAGGCGGCCGCAGCTATCCAGATCCCTGTGACGCTGCGCTATCCGTTCGAGATCGAGTATGCGACGCCAACGGGCGCGGACACCGTCAACAGCCCGTATCCGCCCATCGTCGTTCGGTTCTCCAAGCGGGTTGACCCCGCCACCCTCTCCAACGCTTCTGTGTACGTATCAGATGGTACCGATGCTCTCACGGCAGACATCGATTACGACCCGACGACCGCGACGGCGTCCCTTACGTTCGATGAGCCGCTCGCGTCGAATGCGGAGTACACCGTGGTCATCAACGGCGTGAGCTCAGTTGACGGCGACTCACTCAGCACGCAGTGGACGTTCTCCACGATCGACTCCGTGCGCAGGCTCGCGGGTTCGGATCGGTACACGACTGCAACCGAAGTCAGCAAGAAGAACTGGGTCTCGTCAAACGTTGTGCTTGTGGCCACAGGTGCCCGGTTCCCCGATGCACTGTCGGCATCGGGCCTCGCTGGCAGCTATGACGCGCCGTTGCTTCTCACTCGGCCCACCTCTCTGCCGGGCGCCGTCCGGGATGAGATTATTCGGCTCGGGGCGTCGCAGGTGATCATCATCGGCGGAACCAGCGCGGTGTCCAACGCAGTCAAGGATGCGATCGATGATATCGCCGGTGTCGCGTGCACCCGGATTGCGGGAGCTGACCGCTACGCGACCGCGGCGCTCGTGGCCCGCGAGATCGCCGACCGAGAGGGTGGAGCCGATACGGTCTACCTGGCTCGCGGCGATGACTTCCCCGATGCGCTCGCGTGCTCACCGCACTCGTTCGCAAGCACCGTCCCCGTGCTTCTGACCCGTCCCGGATCCCTGTCTGACCCCACAAGGGCTGCGATCACCGATCTGGCGACGAAGAACGTGCTCATTGCAGGTAGCACCGCCGCAGTGTCGAGCGGTGTTGCCGCTTCAGTCGACGCGATGCCTGACGTCGAGGTGACGCGACTCGGTGGTGGTAATCGGTACGCCACTGCCAGTGTGATTGCCGAGGACGCTGTGTCACGCGGTTGGGCTTCGTGGGCGCACGTGGGAATCGCTACAGGTCAGGATTTCCCGGATTCGCTTGTTGGTGGCCCGGCAATCGGTCGACTTGGCGGTGTCGTGCTCATGACGAACCCCGCTGAGCTGAGCGCCCCGACCCGGGCTGAGATCCTGCTCCATGCGAGCGACATCGTGCGTGTCGACATTTTTGGAGGGCCCTCTGTCGTCTCATCAAAGGTCGCATCAGACCTGGGGGCGATGCTCTGGTAGCGGAGCCAAGGTTCAAGACAGCCAGACACATGAGAGGACATGCATGTTCACTGCAGAGACGCTTCCCGGGGTCATACTCGGACTACTGATTATCGCGGTTGGAACGTTTCTCGGTGTGCGATCAGCACGACGCAGACGCGATGAGCCGTAAAGGACCACAGCGAGCCCCGTTGTCGCGGGGCTCGCTCGGTTCAGTGATTCACGTCGGCTAAAGGGTGACTTCTGCAGCCCACAGGCCGTGCAGATTGCAGTGCTGAACAGCACGAAGGACGGTGCCGGGGTCAAGATCGACCACAATCGAGACGGTCGGTGCCGTCACGACCGGGGAGAGCTCGAACCGAGCGACAGGGGCTTCGCCGGCGAAGATCTCGATCCAGGTGATGTAGTGATCCGGTTGATTGGGGTGGGGCACGTCCCATCCGACCGTTATGGATACGAGGGTGATTCCGGTCTCGGAGCTCACTTCGATGTGCGGGGTGTGCTTCTTCTCGAAATCGCTGGCTGCCGAGAGATCGGCAACCATGTTGATGGAGCCGAGGATCGGGGCTTCGGGCATGTTCGTCCTCCTCAGAAGGATGTCGTGGTAGGCGCCCGTCGGCGCACGATGATACATACCCGAATCCGCGACGCACGACCGCTGCGAGGGTACAATCGGTGAGGACATCTGCCGAGGAGGTGCTATGCCGTCTTTGAGTCCATGGCTCCCCGATTGCGACGACACTGTTCTGGTGATAGTTGACGTCCAGGAGCGCCTGGCTGCGGTGATGCGGCGACGCGACGAGACGGTTGCCCGCATCGTGATGCTCGCGAGCGCTGCGCAGATCCTCGGCGTACCGGTTATCGTCACACGTCAGAATCCGAACGGCCTGGGAGACACCGTCAAAGAGGTCGCCGATGTGGTGGGCGTGCATGAGCCTGTCGACAAGATGGCGTTCTGCTGCCGGGAGGATGCCGGGTTCTCGGACATACTGGCGGACACCTGGCGCGGTCAGGTCGTGCTCGTCGGCCTCGAAGCTCATATCTGCGTGACGCAGACGGCGCTCGCGCTCGTCGAGGACGGGTACCATGTCCACGTGGTTGCGGATGCGACGTGTTCCAGGCGCGATCGGGACGCCGAGATCGCGTTCGACCGTCTCAGGCAGGCGGGCGTGAGCGTCACGACGGCAGAGGCACTCCTGTATGAACTGGTCGGCGTGGCCGGAACCGACCGGTTTCGCGCAATCCTGCCACTCGTGAAGGCGCTCGATTCCGACTCCTGAATCGCGCGGGGTATGAATCCACAGAGCGCCCCAGGTGGCGCGCGTCTCCGAACGGAGCTACCAGCGTGCTCTCAGATATCGAGATCGCCCAGCGTGCGACACCGCGCCCGATAGCCGACGTAGCTGCGGAAGTCGGGCTTCAGCCTGCCGAGATCGAGCTCTTCGGGTCCACCAAGGCGAAGGTGGCACTCTCGGCTATCACCAGTCGGGCCGATACTCGCCCCGGGCGTTATGTTGTCGTCTCGGCGATCACTCCTACACCGCTGGGGGAGGGCAAGACGCTCACGACCGTCGGGCTCGGGCAGGCGTTTCGTGCCATCGGTCGCTCGGCGATCACCACCATCCGCCAGCCATCCCTGGGGCCGGTTTTCGGCATCAAGGGCGGGGCCGCGGGTGGGGGCTACTCGCAGGTGCTGCCGATGGAGGACTTCAACCTGCACCTCACAGGCGACGCGCATGCCATCGCGGCTGCTCACAACTTGTGCGCCGCGTTCCTCGACAATCATCTGCACCACGGCAACACGCTTGGCATCGAGCCGCACTCGGTCACCTGGCGCCACGTCGTCGACGTGTCCGACCGTGCGCTTCGTGGCATCGTCGTTGGGCTCGGCGGCCGGGTCAACGGCGTGCCGAGAGAGAGCGGGTTCGACATCGTCGCGGCGAGCGAGCTCATGGCGATCCTCGCCCTCGCAGAGGACCTTCACGATCTACGCGCCCGCATCGGACGCATCGTCGTTGCCACAACACGCGACGGGCGGCCGGTGACGACCGAGGACCTGCAGGTCGCGGGTGCGATGACGGTGCTGATGCGCGATGCCGTCAAGCCGAACCTCCTGCAGAACCTCGAGGGCGGGCCGGTGCTCGTTCATGCCGGTCCGTTCGCCAACATCGCGCACGGCAACAGCTCGATCATCGCCGACCGCCTCGGCCTGAAGCTTGCCGACTACGTCATCACCGAGTCGGGATTCGGCGCCGACATGGGCTTCGAGAAGTTCGCGAACGTGAAGTGCCGCATCTCCGGCCTTGAGCCCGACTGCGCGGTGCTCGTGTGCACGGTCCGCGCGCTCAAGATGCACTCCGGTCGCTTCAGCATCAAGCCGGGCAGGGCGCTCGATCCGGCGCTTGCCGAGGAAGACCTGGATGTCCTGCGCCTGGGGTCGTGCAACCTGGTGAAGCAGATCGCCAACGTGCGGGCGTTCGGCGTGCCGGTCGTGGTGGCGGTCAACCACTTCCCGACCGACACCGAAGCCGAGCACGAACTCATCCGCGAGATCGCGCTCGAAGCCGGCGCGTGCGCGGCCGTCTCGCACACGCTGCACGCCGATGGCGGTGCGGGCGGTACCGATCTCGCGCTGGCTATCGAGGCTGCGTGCGACATCCCCAGTACCCTTACGCTCACCTACGACTCGGCTGACCCGATCTCGGCGAAGATATCGGCGATCGCGACGAAGGTGTACGGCGCGGACGGAGTCGACTTCTCGGCAGCGTCAGAGCGTGCGATGCAGGTCCTTACGGGCATGGGGTTCGATCGACTGCCGGTGTGCATGGCGAAGACGCCGCTCTCGCTCTCGCACGATCCGGCGCTCACCGGCTGTCCCACGGGATGGCGGCTGCCGGTTCGCGATATCCGCCTCGCGGCGGGCGCCGGGTTCCTGTACGCTTTGTGCGGCGACATCGTCACCATGCCCGGTCTGCCGAGCAGGCCCGCGGGCGAGAAGATCGACATCGATTCCGACGGCAATGTAGTGGGGTTGTTCTGACATGGCGGAAATCATCATCGACGGCAAGGCAGTTGCGGCGCGCGTGCGCGCGGAAGTCGCCGCAGACGTGAAGCGGCTCGGCCAACTCGGCATCGAGCCCGGACTTGCAGTCATCCTGGTAGGCGAGGATCCCGCATCGCACTCGTATGTGGGCATGAAGGAGCGCGACTGTGCCGAGGTGGGTATCCGCTCGTTCGACACGCGACTGCCCGCCGACACATCGCAAGGTGCGCTCGAGGCAATCATCGACGGCTTCAACGAGGATGCTGCAGTCCACGGTATCTTGCTCCAGCTGCCACTTCCTGGCCACCTCGACGCCGAGTCGGCCATCGCGCGAATCGCTCCAGAGAAGGATGTGGACGGCTTCCACCCGGTGAGCATAGGACGCCTCGTGCGAGGCCTTCCCTCGGCGCACGCGTGTACGCCAGAAGGCGTCATGGAGTTGCTGCGCGCATATGAGATCGACCCTGCCGGCAAGCGTGCTGTGGTGATCGGGCGCTCCGTGCTGGTCGGCAAGCCGATGGCGCTGCTGCTTATCGAGGCGAACGCAACGGTCACGGTCTGTCACTCGCGCACGCACGACCTCCCTGGTGTGTGCCGGGAGGCGGACATTCTCGTCGCCGCCATCGGGCGCCCGGAGATGATCGACGCCTCCTACGTCAAGCCGGGTGCGGTCGTGATCGATGTCGGCATCAACAGGGTCGGCGACCGGCTTGTAGGGGATGTCGCCTATGAAGATGTCGCAGCCGTTGCCTCCGCGATCACACCGGTTCCGGGCGGCGTCGGACCGATGACTCGTGCGATTCTGTTGAAGAACACGCTTGCGGCTGCCGAAGCGGCCGGTCGGTAGGTTACAATACCGCCTCGAGATGTCTCCGGCTCCCGGCAGGTGAAAAGCATGTCCCGAATTCGTGTGCGTGTGGCGTCGCTCGTTCTCGTGGTCGCGTTGATGATGGCGTTCGCGCCGTCGCTCGCGTATGCGGGTGTGAGCGAGTATCAGGTTCAGTTCGCTCCCATCGGCCTGTCGGGCCGGATGGATATCATAGTCAACGTTGTTCTTTCGCCCGACACCCCTTTGCCCGCGACTGTGCGGGTTCCGCTGCCTAAGGGCGCAACGATCCTATGGTCGGGCGAGATTCTCGGCGGCGATCCGGGTGATGACCCCGCTCATGAGGCAACACTCACGGCGTCAGGCGGCGCGCAGTACGCCGAGTTCACACTGGAGAAGGTGCGGGTGGCACAGGTCGAGGCCGAGCTGACGCAGGCCACCACAACCGGTGACCAGGTGGAAGCCACCCTTGACTGGATCAACACGACCGATGTCGGTACCTACACGTTCTCGGTTCGCCTTGAGCCGAATGTCGGCGACGTTAAGCTCTCTCCGACCGCCGAAGGCAGTCCTCAGGTGAACAGCGACGGTGAGTCGCTCTACGTGCTCGCGCCCGTGCGGCTCGAGAAGGATGGGAAGTTCACGATCGACGTGACCTACCGTCGTGGGGTTGCGGCATCAGGTGGAGGCCTGTCGCCACTTCTTCTCGGCGCGCTCGGGCTGCTTGTCATCACCGTGCTCGCGCTCGTGGTGGTTCTCCTGAAGCAGAGCCCTGCCCCGGCTGCCGCCCCGCCTCAGCCGCGTCCGACAGGGAGTGCCAAGCGCTCCTCGCAGAACACCCCGGAACCCGGTGCGGACGCCAGCGCTGACGAGCCGGATGACGAAGCATTCACCTGGGATTAGCGCGCTGGTCGCATGTCGTCTGTCGGTACGTTTGCACGTTCTGACAGTGTGCTACGATGTGCGTGGTCGGGGGCACAAGCCCCGGATAGGCTGCGAAACGGTTTGTCGGTATCACAAGCGCCATCGGTCCACCCCCGCAAGGACGCGTGGCAAGAGACGCAAGAGCACGGACAAGCACGTCGCACGAGTGTGAACCCGCGAGGTGCGGGGAGGGAAGGACGGATCGGCATGGCACAGGGTACCGTTAAGTGGTTCAATCCGGACAAGGGCTACGGCTTCGTTTCTCGCGAGGATGGCGACGATCTGTTCGTCCACTTCTCCGAGATCCAGGGCGACGGCTTCAAGACCCTCGACGAGGGTCAGGCCGTTGAGTTCGATGTGACCACGGGCCAGAACGGCAAGATGCAGGCGAGCAACGTTCGCAAGCTCTAGCAGAACCGCGAAGGTCACAGAAGGGCGGCCCACGGGTCGCCCTTCTTGTTTGCGTCAGCGCGCCGAGGAGGTCTGGTGCTCTACACGTTCATAGTCTCCTTCATCCTCATTATGGTGGGGGAGCTTGCGGACAAGTCCCAGCTACTCGCACTCGTGCTTGCCACCCGCTATAAGGCAGGCCACGTGCTCCTCGGCATCTTCATCGCCACCTTCGCCGTGCATTTCGTCTCGACGGGGTTTGGGATGCTCGCTGGTGGC
Source organism: uncultured Coriobacteriia bacterium (assembly GCA_927439865.1). Taxonomy (GTDB): domain Bacteria; phylum Actinomycetota; class Coriobacteriia; order Anaerosomatales; family Anaerosomataceae; genus UBA2286. Next base: position 13,018 of record CAKMKD010000044.1, read on the forward strand.
CTCATTCCCGAGGGTGTACTGCCCTGGGTGAGCGGGCTGCTGTTCCTCTTCTTCGGCGCCTGGACGCTTCGCGGCGACACTGTCGAGGATGAGGACACCGAGCCACGCCGGGGCGCGCGGTTTGGTCCTGTACTTGCCGTCGCGGTCGCATTTTTCTTCGCTGAGCTCGGCGACAAGACACAGATCATGACCATCACGATCGCCGCCGATCCGGGTGGTGCGCTGCTCGACATCCTCAAGGGTTCCGGCGCTGCCGTTCAAGGCTCGCTGGCCGCGATTGGCATCTCCAGTACCGGGGAGTTGTCGCAGGGCGCGCGCTTCTGGGGCGTGACGCTCGGCTCGACCTTCGGGATGGTACTTGCCGATGCGCTCGCGATCGGCGTCGGGCACCTTCTCGGCAAGCGGCTGCCGGAGCGGCTGCTCACGCGAATCTCAGGATTCGCGTTCATCGGCTTCGGCATCCTGACCATCGTCGCGCCGTATCTCTCGCGCTGAGGGGTATCATCGCGATGTCTGCCGGAGGTGTGATGTGAGAGTCCTGCTCCACGCATGTTGCGGTCCCTGCCTGCTCGAGCCGTTCGATGCGCTCGTTGCCGAGCATGACGTGACCGTGCTCTACGCGAATCCCAACATCCATCCTGCCGAGGAGTACCGCCGTCGGCGGGACACCCTCCTCGAGTACGCCGCAGGTCACGGCATCCAGGTCATCGAGGAGCCGTACGATCCGGCGGCCTGGATGCAGGCGATCGCAGGCCGGGAGCGCACTCCGGACAGGCGCTGCGCCGCGTGCTTCAAGCTGCGGCTGAGCGTCGCCGCGCGGGTGGCGAGCGAGCTCGGGATGGATGCGATCGCGACCACGCTCACAGTAAGCCCCTACCAGGACCAGGTCGCCGTTGCCGAGGCGGGGGAGAAGGCGGCTTCCGAGGCGGGCATCGTGTACCTGGACGCCGACTTCCGTGATCGCTATCCCGAGGCGACGCGACGCTCCCGTGAGCTCGGCATGTACCGCCAGAATTATTGTGGGTGTATGCTCTCGGATCTGGAGGCCCAGAATGCCCGAGAGGCGCGCCGAGACGAGCGTCGCGCTCGGCGCCAGGAATCGACGGAGTCCTAGGGCTTGGCGGGACCGCGCGTGGGATCTCGGCGCAAGATTCCCGGCAGGTTCCGGGCGTAGCGCAGGTTCCGGGCGAGCCAGAAGCTCCCCACATCCGCACGCGTCGTTCGCTCTTCGATTGCGCGCCGTAGGTCTGCTGCAGTGGCGCCCGGGAAGATGGTGCGACTAGCTCCTATCGCCGGCAGGATGTGTGCATCGCTGCCGCCGGTGACGGCGAATCGATGGCCGTGATTCCGCATGTAGCGCCGTGCGAGCCAGTTCGCATGGAAGATGAGCGGCGTCGAGTTCGAGATCTCGAACGCATCGAAGTTCACGCAATCGTACACGCCTGCATCGCCTCGGCAGAGACCGTGCTTGGCCCACCAGCGCGGGGCAAACGGATGCGCGACCACGGCAATCCCACCCTGCTCGTGGATTGCGTCAACCGTGTCCTGGGCCGAGCCGCCCGGCTCTATCCTCTCGGGTGTCCACAGGCCGATGACATGACCGCTCACTGTGTCGACCTCTTGGCCGACGATGACCTCGACGGGATACTCCGAGGCCAGCCGATGCGCCTCGAGTGCGCCGTCTACGGCGTTGTGATCCGTGATAGCGATGACCTTGAGGTCGGTGTTCTCGGAAACCCACTCAAGAACGGCTGCCGGAGTGGCGAGGCCGTCTGAGATGGACGTGTGAATGTGTATGTCTGCTGACGACCACATTTCGGGCATGTCGGCATGGTACCCGATGGGGAGCTTCGCGGTACACTCTTGGCGGGGTATCCGAACGACGCGATGAGAGGGTACGCGGTGCGCACCGACGACTTCGACTATGAGCTTCCCACCGGTTTGATCTCCCAGCACCCTGCCGAGCCGCGCGACGCCTGCCGTCTCCTCGTGCTTGAGCGCGCGAGCGGCATGGTCGAGCATCGGCGCTTCAGCGACCTGCCCGAGTACCTGCGGGCTGGTGACGTGCTCGTCGTCAACGAGACGCGTGTGCTACCAGCCCGGCTTCTGGGAGCGAAGGACGAGACCGGGGGCGCCGCAGAGGTGCTTCTGCTTCGTCCGCGCTACGAAGATACCTGGGAGTGCCTGGTGAAGCCCGGTCGCCGGTTGAAGCCGGGTGCGCGGATCATCTTCGGCGACGGGCTGCTCTCCGGGCTCATCGTCGACGTGCTTGAGGAGTCCGGCGGCCGGCTGATTCGGTTCACCACTCGTGAGGGTCTGTTCATGGAGGCGGTTCACGCGATCGGCGAGGTTCCGCTGCCGCCGTACATCACCGCACCGCTCGATGACCCCGAGCTCTATCAGACAGTCTATGCTGCCGAGGAGCACAGCGTGGCAGCTCCCACAGCAGGACTGCACTTCACCCAGGCGATGCTCGACGGTGTGCAGAAGGCGGGCGTACACCTCGTGAAGGTCGAGCTCGACGTTGGTCTCGACACGTTCCGGCCGGTCAGCGTCGATGATCCCGCCGAGCACCACATCCACACGGAGCATTACCGCGTACCGGAGTACACTGCCGAGGCAGTCAATGCCGCTCGTGAACGGGGCAGCAGGGTCATCGCAATCGGGACCACCTCGGTGCGTGCGCTTGAAAGCGCGTTCAATGAGCGTACCGGCCTCGTCGAGGCATCGGAGGGACTGACGGACCTGTTCATTCTGCCGGGATTCAGCTTCGGAGCGGTGGACGCCCTCGTGACGAACTTCCACGTCCCTCGCAGCACGCTGCTCATGATGGTGAGTGCATTCGCCGGCCGCGACCAGATCATGCATGCCTACCGGACAGCTGTGGCCGAGAAGTACCGCTTCTTGAGCTTCGGCGACGCGATGCTGATCGTCTAAGCACGCCTAGAGCGGTTGCCACCACGTCCAGTTCGGATTTCCCGCTGCCGGGTCTGAAGGCCCGGTTCCCGGCGCGACCGCAAAGCCGGCCGTTGGCTGTCCGCCCGCCGGCACGTAGATGAGCACTCCTGCATCATCCTTGCCGAAGAACGAGAACGTCGGTGAGCCATCCGGTGCCGTGGGAGCCTGGAACTGCGCCGGGAGAACGGGCCACTGGCCGTACGCGGTCAGGAGCGATCCGCTCGCGAGCGCGAAGGTGCGACCGCCGAATGCCCGGGTCACCGCCGAGAATCCAAGGTAGGTGTCGTCGGGCATCAGGAGCACCGCGTTCCCTGGGGTGTTCCCGATCCTGAATGCGGGAAGCGAGACAGGATCAGATGCTGTGTCGAGGGCGGTCAGCACCGGCGTAGCCGTGACAAGCGAGGACACCTCGACCTGCCGTTGCCCGGTCGGTGAGTAGACCAGCCCGTCGATGACCACGTATGGGGGAGCGATCGATGCGTCGGCGTACGCCTTCGTCGAACCCGTTGCGCCATCGGTGGGGGGCGCTGCAGTCATCGCGCCGCCGCCGTCAATCTCAACGTTCGTGTCCTCCGACATGCTGACGGTCGCCTGCTTCGGCGTGAGCATGCCACCGATTCCGATGCCGGTCGCCACGAGCCCCACAACGACCACTGCAGCGACCGCCGCGAGCGCCGTCAGACGAGGCTCCCACCATGAGGGGAGGAATCGCGTCGTGCTCTTGGCGGGCAGATACTCGTCGGCCACCGGCGCGGTGTCGATCTGGTCGGCGAGCGAAGCGCGGACGTCGACCGCCTCTTGCGCGCCAAGCGCGATGAGCGTGTCGACAAGCATGGGTGCGGCTGCTGGCACCGGAAGCGCGGCAATGCGCTCGACAGCGGCCATGAGCCGAGAGCACTCCTCGCATTCGGAGCAGTGCGCGCGGGCCTCGGCAAGGTCAGCCTCGGCGACCTCGCCGTCGATCGCCTCGGAGAGCAGCTGTTGCGCCTTAAGGCACTCCATCACGCACCTCCTTCCGTCGGCTCAAGCATGAGTGCGAGCGTTCTGCGGGCACGGAAGACGCGGGACTTCACAGTGCCAACCGGCACGCTGAACGCTGCAGCCGCATCCTGGTAACTCATGCCGAAGAGCGTGACCGCGCCGAGTGCATCTCGCTCTTCGGGGGGAAGAGCACGGATGGCAGACTCGACGACCCGGGACATCACCACGTCATCCGCGAAGTCACGAACGCTCGGCGGATCGACCTCCATGAGATCGGTGGGTATCGGGCGGTGCTTCCCGGCACGGGCGAGATCGAGACAGACGTTTCGTGTCACCCGGAAAAGCCACGTCGAGAAGGCCGACCTGCCGTCGAATGTGGCAAGCGACCGGAACACCTTGATGAACACCTCCTGCGTTGCATCCTCCGCAGTGGCCTGATCGCCGAAGAAGCGGAGTGCATGACCGTACACGGCATCTGCATGAGCACGAACGAGTGTCTCGAACGCCCTCTCGTCACCCGAGAGGGCTACAGCCACGAGCTCATAATCCGAGAGCACCTTCGAACTCACCATCTGCCCCTTATGACGCCGTCGGCACCGCGGAGGTTCGGTGCAAGCATACCCTTCTCTGGCACCTGTTAGAATCGGGCGCATGACACTCCACGATTTCGATCTCATCGCGACAGACCCGTCCACCGCCGCGCGCAGCGGCGTATTCCATACGGCGCACGGACCGATACGCACGCCGGTCTTCATGCCGGTTGGAACGCGTGCAACCGTCAAAGGCGTCCTCCCGGACCAGCTCGCGGCTATCGGTGCGCAGGTTCTTCTCGCGAACACGTACCACCTCTACCTGCGCCCCGGAAGCGATCTGATCGCCGAGGCCGGCGGGTTGCACGCCTTCATGAACTGGGATCGCGCCATCCTCACCGACTCCGGCGGCTTTCAGATCTTCTCGCTCGCCGACACGCTCAAGCTCGACGATGACGGCGTGACATTCAGGAGCATCGTCGACGGTGCGTGGCACCGTTGGACTCCCGAGGACAACATGCGCGTGCAGGAGGATCTCGGCGCCGACATCATCATGCAGCTCGATCAATGCCCGCCGTACCCTGCCGAGAAGGACGTCGTAGCTGAAGCTGTCCGGCGGTCTGCGGCATGGGCAAGGCGGTGCAAGGAATCGCACGTGCGGCAGAGCCAGGCGCTCTTCGGCATCGTTCAGGGTGGGGTTTTCGGAGATCTCAGAGCCGAGAGCGTCGAGCGCCTGAAGGAGATCGATTTTCCCGGGTACGGCATCGGCGGGTATTCGGTTGGCGAGCCACATGACCTCATGCTGGAGTCGCTCGGGCCCGTCTGCGAGATGCTGCCGGCGAATCGCCCGCGCTACCTTATGGGCGTCGGGAATCCGACGACGCTTGTGAGGGCCATAGCGCTCGGCGTCGACATGTTCGACTGCGTGCTGCCCACCCGGACGGCTCGTACGGGTACAGCCTTCTCCTCCGAGGGGCGCATGAACCTGCGCAATGCGAAGTACGCGCGTGACTTCTCGCCGCTCGACGCTACGTGCAGTTGTTCGACATGCACCGGATACACACGCGCCTACCTGCGGCACCTCGTGAACACGAAGGAGATGCTCGGCTCGATGCTGCTCTCCATACACAACCTCCACTTCCTCATCGATCTCACAACGCGGGCACGTCGTGCCATCGAAGCGGGGGAGTACGGGACGTTCGTGCAGGAATGGATGAGCGGGCCGGGCGCCGAGGACTACTGAGCCGCTCCCTGGCAGGCGATTTGTTGAGCCCGACACGCTGAGTGTGATGCTATGATGAATGACCGTGTACGCCCCCGGCCTCATTCGTGCCGGACCCGAACTCGTGGAGGTCGTTGTGGATAGCCAGTATGGTTCGATCATCTCGTTCGTGGTGCTTGTTGCCGCGTTCTACCTGCTCATCATTCGTCCGCAGATGAAGCGCCAGAAGGATCAGGCGGCGCTCATGGCGTCGCTCGAAGTGGGAGACAACGTCGTATCTATCGGCGGCATCTACGGCACGATTCGCTCGCTCGACGTGGAGCAGGTCCAGCTTGAGGTGGCCGAGAACCTGGTCATCACGATGGCCCGCTCGGCGATCGCGCGGAAGATAGAGGAAGTCGAGTAGGTTCCCGTTCGGCACCGAAGACCGGAAGGCAGGACGATACACAGACATGGATTCAAAGACGCGGAACGTCGTGGCTCTCGTGACGATCGTCGCCCTCGTGGCGGTGTCCTGGTGGCTGTTCTGGCCGCTTGACGAGAAGATCAACCAGGGCCTGGACATCAAAGGTGGCGTGCAGGTCATCCTGACAGCCAGTCCGATCGGCAACACGCAGCTCACCGAGGACTCGATGAGCCGTACGGAGGCCATCCTTACGGAGCGCGTCAATGGTCTCGGTGTGAGCGAGGCGAGCGTGCAGCGTCAGGGGAACGACTCCCTGCTCGTCCAGCTGCCTGGCATCAAGAACTCCGAAGACGCACTTGATGCGCTCGGCTCAACCGGTCGCCTCGACTTCGTCGATATGCGAAGCATCAACACGAGCGAGAACCTGGTCTACGGCGTGAAGCTGCCCGAGGGCAGCTACGACACTTCGGGCGTTATCGTCGCAGGCTCGAGCGTCAAGAGTGCGGGCGCCACTATCGACACGCAATCCAACCAGCCGGCTGTCTCCGTGGACTTCGATCAGGAGGGTCGGGATCAGTGGGGTGCGTACACCACTGCCAACGTCGGGCAGTACATCGTTATCCTGCTTGATAACGTGGTTCAGTCTGTCGCCCAGATCAGAGAGCCGATTACCGACGGCTCCACACAGATTTCCGGAAGCTTCAGTGCCGAGGAGGCCAAGCGTCTCTCGGCTGTTCTGCAGGCGGGCGCCCTGCCGGTTGACCTGAAGCCGTCTTCGACGCTCATCGTCGGACCGACGCTCGGTGGCGAGTCCCTGAGGCAGGGCCTTCTCGCCGGTCTGCTCGGACTCGGGCTCGTTGCGCTGTTCATGCTCGTCTACTACCGGGGCCTCGGCGTGGTGTCATGGCTTTCGCTCGCCGTGTACCTTTCGCTGCTCTTCGGCGTGGTCGCCCTCCTGTCTCGAATGGGCGCCTTCGCGCTGACGCTGCCGGGCATCGCGGGGCTGGTCCTCACTGTCGGCCTTGCAGCTGACTCGTCGATCCTCATCTTCGAGCGGTTCAAAGAAGAGGTTCGCATGGGCAAGACGTACCGCACGGCCGCGAAGTCAGGCACCCGTCACGCTATCGGCACGAGCGTCGACGCGGACCTTGTGACATTCGTGAGCGCGCTTGCGCTGTTCCTGGTCGCGATCGGTCCGGTCAAGGGCTTCGCGCTCATGCTCATACTCGGCATTGCATGCGACCTCACCGTCGCCATCCTGTTCACGCGCACGGTTGTGGTGCTGCTTGCCGAGAATGTGATTCCCAAGGCACCCTGGCTCTTCGGACTGAAGGGCGGTGGTACCGATGCGTAGAACTGCCATCGACCTCATGGGCAAGCGAAACTGGTTCTTCCTTGCCTCGGCGATCATCATCGTCGTCGGCCTGATCTCGCTCTTCACCAAGGGGCTTGTGTTCGGAATCGAGTTCCAAGGCGGCACGGTCATGACGTTCCAGGCCCAGAGCGGCGTGAGCGCCGAAGGTATCCGCACGTCCCTTGAGAAGGCTGGCGTAGCTGATGCGCGCAACGCGACCATCCAGTCCACGCAAGACGGAACTTTCCTGGTTCGTACAACCGAGTCAGACCCGACGAAAGCGTCCGATGCCTTCACCGCGGTCGTCGCCGATCTCGCGCTGCCGGCACAAGACATCACCGTAACCACCATCGGTCCGGGTTGGGGTCGAAGCGTGACCAACTCGGCGCTCCTGGCGCTCGCTATCTCGATTCTCTCGATCCTTGCCTACATCTCGGTGCGCTTCGAGTACAAGATGTCGCTCATTGCGGTGCTTGCGCTCGTGCACGACGCGATCATCGTCTTGGGGGTCTACTCACTTTTCGGACGCGAGGTCACGCCGAACACCATGGCCGCGCTGCTCACGATTCTTGGCTACTCGCTCTACGACACGATCGTCGTGTTTCATCGCATCCGCGAGAACTCGCGCAACCTGCAGAAGCAGACGTTCATGCAGATGGCGAACGAATCCATCAACCAGGTGCTTATGCGCTGGGTCAACACGAGCCTGACCTCAGTCGTTCCGGTGATATGCCTGCTCGTGTTCGGTGGCGAGACGCTCAAGGACTTCGCGTTCGCACTCGTCGTGGGCCAGCTTTCCGGCGCGTACTCATCGGTCGGCATCGCCAGCCCGATCTACGCGCTTTGGAAAGAGCGCGAGCCCAAGTTCCAGGCGCTGAAGAAGAAGTACGCGAAGGAGACCGCGAAGGCATCCTAGCCTCATCGCGACCACCGCAACACACACGGGACCGATGCGCAGTGAGCGTGTCGGTCCCGCCGTATAGAATGGTGTCATGACAGACTGCGAACGCACTGCATGGTCAACACCCGTGGCCGATGAGGCCGAGGTCCGCTCTTTGGCCTCGGCGCTCGGGGTCTCCGGCGTGACTGCGCGCATCCTCGTTGGCCGGGGTATGCGAACGGAAGCAGACGCCCGAGCATTCCTGGCGCCATCGCTCGACCGCGACTGGCCTGAGACCTCAGCGATCCCGGGGATGGCTGCGGCCGCTGCTCGCGTTGCGCGGGCGGTGCGCGACGGCGAGCGCATCGTGGTCTTCGGCGATTTCGACCTCGACGGCATCTCCTCGGCCGCGCTCGCGCTCCTCGGGCTGCGCGAACTCGGCGCGAACGTGCAGGCGACAGTGCCACATCGGTTCCGCGAAGGGTATGGACTCACGCCGCCGGCGATCGAACGGCTGCTCACGATGCAGCCGCAGCTGATCATCACCGTGGACACGGGAGTATCGGCAGCAGCCGAAGTGGCGATACTCAAGGAGCATGGCGTCGACGTCGTGGTGACCGATCATCATGAGCCCGGGGGCCTGGTACCAACCGACGTACCGGTCGCTAATCCCAAGCTTGCGGGGCCGGGCGCGCTCGAACTTGCCGGCGCCGGCGTCGCCCTCGCGCTCGTGCGCGCTCTTGGCAACGAACTCGGCAGACCCGGGGTCTGGAAGCACCTGACAGATCTGGCGACGCTCGGGACGGTCGCCGATATCGTCCCCCTCACGGGTGCGAACCGTGCGCTGGTTGCTGACGGACTCGCGCGTATGCGCCGCGCGCCGCGTATTGGTGTGGCCGCGCTCGCACGCGTAGCTGGCGTTGAGACGTCCGAGATGGCTGCCGAGAAAATCGCCTTCGGACTTGCGCCGCGCCTCAATGCCGCCGGAAGAATGGCCGACCCGGGGCTTGCCCTTGAGCTGCTGATCGAAACTGACCCGGAGCGCGCGACCGAGCTTGCGCTCGCGCTTGACGAGCACAACCGCTTGCGCCAGGCGGCCGAGGGCGATCTCATGGACCTTGCACTCCTTGAGGCTGAACGAGTCCATCGCGATGGTGCGCGGGTGTTGGTGCTTGCCGGCGAGGGCTGGCACGAAGGCGTCCGTGGCATCGTCGCCTCGCGTATCGTTTCGCGCTACGGAATCCCCGCGCTGCTCTTCTGCGTCGAGGATGGCGAAGCGCAGGGTTCTGGCCGCTCGGTTCCGGGCGTCGATCTCTTGAGCGCGGTCAACTCCGCGTCCTCGATGCTCATACGGTTCGGTGGCCACGCCGCTGCCGTCGGCGTAACGCTGCAGGCGAATGATCTCGGCCGGTTCGCGGCTGCCCTCGAGGCGTGGATGGATGCACTCCCGGCTGAATCGTTCGTACGGAGCGTGTCTGTTGACGCCGAGCTGCCTCTCGACGGGCTGAGCAAGTCGCTCGCGGCTGAACTGACGCGCCTCGAGCCGTTCGGCTTCGGCAATGCGCGCCCGCTTCTGGGGACGCGGGGAGTTTTTCTCAACGGTCGGCGCGCTGTGGGCAAGCGTAGCGAGCACCTCAAGTTCACCGCGTACGACGGCGTCGCCGCAGTCCCCGGGATCATGTTCCGGTGCCCCGATGTCGAGCGCCTGCGCGATAGCGAGTCCGCGGTCGACATCGCCTACGAACTCGAGGTGGACGTCTGGCAGGGGGCCGAGCGGCTGCAGCTGCTCGCACGCGACATCAGAATCCAGGAGATGCCCGCCGCCGGCCCTGCCGCCGCGCTCGTCGATGACCTTTTTGCCCGAGCGGATGAGATCCTCGCTCGCGGCGAGTACGCGGGCATCGGCGAGGCAGATGCTTTTCACACGAAGCTCGCTGGCGTGACCTTCGAGGGACGACAGGACACGGTCGCGAGGCTGACAGCCGGCACGCCGCTCCGCATCGAGCGTCAGCCTGAGAACCCGTATGACCCTAACGCGTGCGCGCTGTTCGATCCCTATGGTGACCAGGTCGGCTTCTTCAATCGTCAACTTGCGACAGCGCTCGCGCCGTATCTGGACGCGGGTGTCGAGTACGACGTCGAAGTCACGGATGTCACGGGTGGCGCCGAGGGCGAGAGCTTCGGCGTGAACGTGCTCGTTTCTCGGCATGATGCGGCTGACACCGATGAGCTCATGGCCGAGGCGGCTGCAACGCTCAGAGCCGAGCTGGCCGCGCTCGATCCCGAGGAGCTCGACCGGCGGCTGACCGGGCACTTTATCGGCGAGAGAGAGTTGCACGCTGCGCAGTCGCAAGCGCTCGATCACCTTGCGGCGGGGGAGCGGACGCTTGTTGTCATGGCGACCGGCCGAGGCAAATCGCTCATCTTCCACCTCCACGCGGCACGCGCGGCGATTGTCCGAAGCGAGGCGAGCGTGTTCGTTTACCCGCTCCGCGCGCTTGTGGCGGATCAGGCATTCCACCTGAAGGACTCCTTCGGCTCCCTTGGGCTGGCGGTTCGCACCGTCACCGGAGAGACTGCCCCCGGCGCGCGAGATGATGCGTTCGATGCGCTCGCGTCCGGCTCCGCAGACGTGATCCTCACAACGCCGGAGTTTCTCGATCATCACGCCGCGCGGTTTGCAGCATGTGGGCGTGTTCAGTTCGTCGTCGTCGATGAGGCGCATCACGTCGGTCTGGCGAGAGCCGGGCATCGTCCGGCGTACGCGCGGCTCGATCGAGCGCTCACAACGCTCGGCGATCCGCTGGTACTCGCGGTAACTGCCACGGCAGACGCGACCACCGCCGAGGCGATTCGTGACGTGCTCGGAACCAGTGCTGTGGTGCTCGACCCGACCGTCCGGGAGAACCTGCGCCTTGAGGACCGACGATCGGCATCCGACAAGCAGGCAATCGTCTCCGCGCTGGCGGCTTCCGGCGACAAAGTGATCATCTACGTGAACTCTCGGGAGACAACGGTGCAGCTTGCCCGTCAGCTGCGCACCCGCGTCCCCCAGCTTCTACACGCGGTCGCGTTCTATAACGGCGGCATGACCCGTGAGTCGAGGCACGCGGTGGAAGCTGCGTTCCGCGACGGGGCCGTGCGCGTCGTCGTCGCCACAAGCGCGTTCGGCGAAGGCGTCAACATCCCGGATGTGCGCCATGTCGTCCTCTACCATCTTCCGTTCAGCGCCGTCGAGTTCAATCAGATGTGCGGACGGGTCGGTCGGGATGGAGCCGAGGCGCGCATACATCTACTTTTCGGCGAGAAGGATGCCCGAATCAACGCGATGATATTGCAGTCGCTCGCCCCGGCCCGAGATGACCTCGCTGCGCTCTACCTGGCGCTCAAAGACTGTGCCGGCGAGAATGGCGGGAGTATCGAGGTCACGAACGCTGATCTCGCCGCCCGCGTGAAGAAGCGACTCCCCAAGACCATGCTCAACGACAAGGGTGTGTCGGCATCCATTGGCGTGTTTCGAGAGCTGGGACTGCTCAGCAGCGAGGGCACCGGCGCGTATCGCAGACTCGAGATGCTTCCCGTGGGGGGTAAACTGGACCTTGCCTCTTCTGTCAGATACACAGAGGGGCTTGAGGAAATGGCCGAATTTACCGATTTTAGAGTATGGGCGTTCGAAGCTCAGCCGAGTACGTTGCTCCGCCACGTCAATCGTCCGATCTTGCCCGCGCATGAAGATGGTTCGGACGAAAACACCGCCAGCTAGATGGTGCGGTTGTGGGATAGGGCTGCGGACTGTATTCTCGGCTGTACCGCTTGGGACCCCAGGGTTCTGTGTGGACCA
>CAKMKD010000045.1 GCA_927439865.1 uncultured Coriobacteriia bacterium
TCAGGCGTGGGCGTGTAAGGCTCCTTGCACTCAGTGCACAGCCGCCTGCCAAGGCGCTGGGCAAGCACGCAGTTGATAGCAGACGCTGAAAGAAACGGTTCGACACCCATCTCGGTGAGTCGGGTGAGTGCCGAGGGGGCATCGTTCGTGTGCAGCGTGGACAGCACGAGGTGACCCGTGAGGGCAGCCTCGATGGCAATCGTTGCCGTTTCCTTATCTCGAATCTCACCGATCATGACCACATCGGGATCCTGACGCAGAATCGAGCGTAGTGCGGCCGCGAACGTCAGGCCCGCCTTCTCATTGACGTGAACCTGCGACAGACCCTCAAGCCGATACTCGACCGGATCCTCGACGGTGATGAGATTGACGGTGGGACTCGTGGTCTTGTTGATAGCGGCGTAGAGCGTAGTCGACTTACCGGACCCCGTCGGGCCAGTGACGAGGATGCAGCCGTACGGCTTCTCAAGCGCATCAAGCAGCCGCCCGATCGGCTCTTCAAGAAAACCGAGGTCCTCGAGCGAGAGCATGATCGAGTCTTTGCGCAGCAGACGCATGACGCACATCTCGCCGTTGACCGCCGGGAGTACGGCGACGCGGAAGTCGACTGTCTTGCCATCAAGCACCACGCCGAAACGCCCGTCCTGCGGGATGCGCTTCTCGGCGATGTCCATGCCCGAAGCGATCTTGATGCGGCTCAGGAGCTGGCGATGCAGCTTTATGGGGCTCTTCATCACAACCTGGCACACGCCGTCGATGCGATACCGCACGCGAAGCTCCGTCTCCAGCGGCTCCACGTAGATGTCTCCAGCGCCCTGCCGGATCGCCTCGGTGACGATCATGTTCATGAGTTTCGCTACTGGCGCTTCCTCATCGGCCGCAGCTTCCTCGGCCTCGCGCTCAGCCGCGATGTTGCCATCATCCAGATCGCCAACCATCTGGTCGACGTTCTGGTTCATGGTGGAGAACTTCTCGATCGCCGCAAGCACATCGTTCTCTGTCGCGACCACTGGCCGTATCTCGTACCCGGTGACGATGCGAAGGTCGTCGATCGCGAAGATATTCGCCGGATCCGCCATCGCGACCACGAGCTCGTCGTCCTGGATCTTGATGGGGAGCACCGTGTGGCGACGCGCGAGGTCATTGCCGAGCAGCATCGCTGCCGCAGGATCGATCTCGTACCCGGCCAGGTCCACAAAGGCGAGACCCATGCTCTCGGCAACCGCCTGAGCGATCTTCGTATCAGACGCGACGCCCTGCTCGATCAAGACCGCCGTGAGCGAACGCTCACCGGCGCTTGCGACCGCGGTCTCCATCTGCTCCTGCGTGATGAGTCCCGACTGCACAAGCACCTTGCCAAGACGCTTTCCGGACGCGGCGGTCATTCGCCCTCGCCTCCGAGCGCGCCGTCGCGCAGTAGCGCCTGCTCGGCGGCGGCACGCATGATCGCGCGAGGAGCGCGCGCCTGCGCGCTCTCGGCCCAGATATCGATTGCGAGGGCGCCCTGGGCGACGAGCATGCCGAGACCGCTCACAGCACGGGCGCCGTGCGCTGTCGCCCCCTCGAGCAACGCTGTGGGAGCGGCGCAGTACACCATGTCGTAGACGGTAAGGCCAGCGTGCAGCCATTCCACAGGCATGGGACTCTCATCATCGGGCTTCATACCGAGGGACGTCGCGTTGACCACCAGATCCGCGCTGCGGATCGCCTCCTCGGCACCCTGGTCCAGAGAGATGGTGGCCACCTCCATGCCGCGAAGGTAGCGGGCAGCACGATCCTTGAGCGCCTCGGCGCGGGCCACATCGCGATTGACTATGGTGAGGTGAGCCGCTTTGCCAAGGATGAAGCTCGCCACCGCAGCCCCGGCCGCCCCCCCGGCGCCGAGCAAGACGACGCGCTTGCCTTCGGGCGAGAAGTCGGCCTCCTCGGCGAGCGATTCGAGCAGACCTCGGCTGTCGGTGTTATAGCCGATAAGCCGTCCCTCTGAGCAGTGAACGGCGTTCACGGCGCCAGCCATCTGCGCCAGCATGGCGACCTCATCGCAGAGCTCAAGCATCGCCTGCTTGTACGGCATCGTCACGTTGAACCCGACGAACGGCAGCGAGCGGGCAACATCTGCGAAGCGAAGCAGCGCGCCCTGATCGGGAACGGCAAATGGCAGGTACACCCAGTTGAGTCCAAGCTCCTCGTACGCTGCGTTGTGCATGGCGGGCGACAGCGTGTGGTCGATCGGCCACCCGACGACGCCGGCAGGGCGCGTACGTCCGTCGATCGTCACTTCGGGTCAACTCCTCGGGTCGTCCGGGTGGATCCCTCGGCCTGGGCACCCTTCATTATCCTCGCCTCGAGCCTTCGCAGCAAAAGGGTGTGCGGAAGATCGGTTTCGGAGAGCGGAAGGACCATGATAGTGCGGGCGCCGATGAGCTTTCCCCCGAGCACATCGGTGAAGAGTTGGTCTCCGACCACTGCGCATCTGCGGGCACGCACACCGAGTCGGCGCGTTGCGCTCCAAAATGCGAACGGGAACGGCTTCACCGCCTTGGCCACCAGGGGAAATCCCAGCTCGACAGCGAGCACCCTCACCCGCTCGTGCCAGTTGTTCGAGACAAGGCACACCTTGAGACCGCTGCTCACGACCTCACGCGTCCACGCCAGGAGTTCTGGCGGCACTGCGTTCGTATCTCTCGGCAGAATGGTGTTGTCGATATCCAGCAGCAACGCGTCGATGCCGTCGGCCCTGAGTCCCTCAAGGTCGATGGCGTGAACGTCAATCAGGTAGCGATCGGGGGCAAGCAGGCGCATGTGTCTCCCGGGCTAGTGGTCGGGCGTGCCGTCTCCGTCATGGTCATGTACGTCCGTGGGGGCAGCATTGCCCATCGCCGCGTCAAGCCGGTCGATCTCAAGGGCAACCTGCGCTGCAAGCGCGGTCTCCCCTGCCTGCCTGAACATCTGCTCTATCGCCGCGTAGCCATTGATCTTCTCGATGTCGTCCGTCCAGCGCATGCCTGGTTCGATGGCGAGCTTGGCCTCGGCTATCGCGCCGGGCACGTCATTGTTGAGCACCAGGAGCATCTGCGCGTAGGACATATGGAGGGTGCCGGAGTCCGGAACGCGCTCGGTGCCGCGTCGCGCCATGTCAAGCCCCTCGGTGACCTTGTCGTTCCTGGTGAGAATCCACGAACCGACGAAGTACGGCTGATCGAACGTCGGATCGAGCCACTCGACTGCTGCAATGGTGCTCAGCATGTACGTCTGATTCTCGAGCGGCACGTCGCGGTAGTAGCCGTGCAAGACCGGGTCGATCCGAACCCAGAGGACCGCTCCGACGTACCTGCGAATTCCGGTGAGATACGATGCCGAGGCACGCCCGACGGCGGCTGTGGGAGAGTCGGCGGGCGCGGATACGAATCTGTCGCCAACCGCCTGACCCCCCAGGGCCAGGAGTAGGAATGCCGCAGCTACTGCGAGTGGTAGCAGTGTCTCCCGACGCGCGTTCACCTTAGAGGTCCCTCCTGCCGAGCAAGAAGACCCCGATGCTGAGGCACACTCCGACGAGTCCGACGAAGACCACGACCATGCTGACGAGGTAGATGAACGGGACGCCGCTTCCGTGAGCAACCGGGTTCACGACGTTGAAGGCATCAAGCGACGGAACAAACGGCTCGAACGCGAGCGCGCCCTCGCCACCGAGAAGCGCACTCCTCGAGTGGCCGATGAAAATCGCTGCAAGGGATGCTGCGACCACCACAACGGGACCGGCTACCGAGGAAACCGCCACCGCAAACGCCGAGATGACCCCCATCTCCAGCCATGTGGCGAGCGCCCCCTCCCACAGGAGCCACATGACCTCGCCGTGGGTAAAGTACCCCACGACCATCTCAACAATCGTGAACGCAGCGATCGCGCCGGCCATCACGCCAAGGATTCCCAGCCAGGTTCCGACGAGGTACTCCCAGCGGCTCACGCCCTTTGAAAGCACGTTGTATACGGTGCGCTTCTCAAGTTCCGAAGGTATGCGATTGGCCGCAAGCGACAGTGCGATCACGAGCCCGGTGGCGTATGCGAGCGCGAGTGCGACCTCACGGAACACGGCACTCTGCACGCCAAGTCCGTAATCGGGCAGCACCGGAATCGCCACAACCAGGAGCGCTGCGAACACGAGCACCACGTAGACGACCTTGCGACGAAGACTGTCAGCCATCACGGCGACGGCTATCGGCCATACGCGCTGTATCACGAGGCCACCTCCTCTGAGCCACTGGCCAGAAGCGCGGCAAAGTAATCCTCAAGCGATTCCCGCTTCGGGGTGATCGCGACGATGGTGCCGCCGGCCTCATCGATCGCGTCTACGACGGTGCGAGTGGCTTCGGTAGGCACCGAGAAGATCCATGTGCTGCCGGAGACGACCAGGTCGTCAGAGACGCTCGCCACGCCGGGCGGCAGCACATCCATCCCTGTGGCCCGGACCGATGTACGTCCGTCGACATTCAGGAGTTGGTTGATGTCGCCTTCCGCGGCGACAGTCCCGCGATTCAGGATGGTCACGCGATCGCACACGGCCTCGACCTCCGAGAGCTGGTGGGACGACAGCAGAACCGTGACTCCCTCGGCACGAAGCTCGAGCATGATGTTGCGAACATCCCGCTGACCGACCGGGTCGAGTCCCGAAGCGGGCTCGTCAAGGATGACGACCGCTGGTGTGCCGAGAAGTGCCTGCGCGATCCCAAGGCGCTGGAGCATGCCGCGGGAGAACTTGGAGAGCTCGGTCCTCTCGGCATCGGCGAGGCCGACACGGGCGAGCAACGAGGTGGTCTGCTCGGCGGCGGTGGCTGCATCAACGCCCGCAAGCGCGGCATAGAACCTCATTGCCTGGCGGGCAGTCAGGTGAATCGGGAAGTACGGCTGCTCAGGAAGGAACCCAAGCCGCCGACGGCCAGATGGCTTGGTTGAGTCAGCGCCGAGAACCTCGAACGTTCCGGCGGTGGGACGCACGAGTCCCAGAAGCATTTTGAGCGTGGTGGTCTTGCCGGCACCGTTTGGTCCGAGCAGGCCATGAATCGTGCCCGCCTCTACCGTGATGGAGACGTCACTGACCGCTGTGCGCTTCGGCTTTCCGGGCAACGAATAGACCTTGCGCGCTCCGTCAACGCGTATTGCTGCATCCGACACCCTACGGCACCACCTCTCGGGACTTCTCCTTGGCTTTCAGAAAATCCTCCACGTTCGTCGTGAACGTGTGTGATCCGTCCTTGCTTGTCAGGACGTAGTAGATGAAATCGGTCGTGGCTGGATGTGCCGCGGCCTCGAGCGATGCCAGCCCGGGACTCGCTATCGGCCCGGGGGGAAGCCCGTCGTACATGTAGCTATTGTACGGGCTATCTATCCTGAGATGCCGGTTAAGCAGCCGAGGCCGCGTGCCCGGCAGGATGTACTCGATCGTTGCGTCGATCTCGAGCCGCATCTTCTTCTTCAGTCGGTTGTAGATGACCGAGGAGACGATGGGGCGCTCCTCGGCAACGCGGGCCTCACGCTCGATCATCGACGCGATCGTCACAACATCATGAGACGTAAGGTTCAGAGCCTGCGCATCGGCCATGTCAACCGATTCGATCTCGCGCCCGAACTGCGTGAGCATGACTTTGATCACGTCGTCGGCAGTCGCACCTTCGGCGATGTTGTACGTCTTCGGGAAGAGGTAGCCCTCGAGCGAACCGGTCTTAACTCCTTCGAGGAACGGATATCCCGAGGCGAACTCGGACCCTTTGGTGAGCGCCAGATCATTAAACTCGGCAGCCGGGATGCCGAGCCCGCTTTCGAGCCGCTCGCCAATCTGCGTGATGGTGAAGCCCTCGGGCACCACGATCTTCACGTACGGAATCGGAGGCCCCGACAGCAGCACCTGAACGACCTTCTCGAACGATGTGCCCGTCTCAAGGTCATAGACGCCGGGGCGAAGCTTGCCGTCCACGCCATCGATGCGTGCACGCAATCGGAACATCGATGCATTCTCGACAACGCCCGATGTGGCCAGCACATCGGCGATCTTCTTCGTGCCAGCGCCAACCGGCACCTCGATCTGCACGGAACGACCGGGTGCGATGCGCGTCTGCGGCTTGAGCAGCACGTTCCACACACCGTACGCGGGAATACCGAGTGCCATCACGACGCCCACGAGTATCGCGACGAGCCTCAACGTGCGACGGCGTGAGCGAGACTCGGCGGCAGTGGGCAGAGGCGCCTGCTCAGTCGTGCCCTCGGGCGGCACGATCACCGGGACCTTACGGCTCCGCTCGGCCGGCGTTGGCCGTCCCCGATCCGCATCCTGACCATGTCGCTGGTTCATCGCTCCCCAGACCTCCGTAGGCCGTCGAGATGCGCCTGTAAGATGATAGCTGCCGCAACCATATCGAGTCGTCCCCGTTGCTGCTTCTGGCTGACACCACCGGCGCCCATCGCACGCGACGCTGTCGAGGAAGTCAATCGCTCGTCTGCATACGTGACCGGAAGTGCAAGTTCCTTGCCGAGACGCTCCCCGACCGCACGGACGGCAAACGCCTGGCGACCTTCCGAACCGTCCATGCTGAGCGGAAGGCCGACCACAAGGCCTCCGGCTTCGTACTCCTCGGCAAGCTGACGAAGCGGGCGGATGTCACGCGCAAGCTTCCGCGCATCGAGCACCGCCAGCGGAGAAGCGATCGTGCCTGCAGGGTCCGATACCGCCACGCCCACGCGTGCTTCGCCGATGTCGAGCCCAAGCAATCGCATACGCTACCCGATGCCGAGCAGCCCGCGCGCGGCCGCGAGCGCCCCGTCGATGCCCGCCGGATTCTTTCCGCCGGCCTGCGCCATAGCGGCGCTGCCGCCACCGCCACCGCCGACGTGCGGCGCCATCTCGCGAATCACGGCTCCCGCGTCGAACCCGGCCTCAACGGCGCCGGAGGAACCCGCAGCGAGGAGCAGCACTTTGCCGTCGAGCGCACTCGCGATCACAACCGCCCCGTTCGGCTGCCGTTCACGCAGGGCATCGGCTGCGGCACGAAGGTCATCGGAATCAAGACCATCGTGCCTGGAGACTATCACGTCGTACCCCGCGGGCGTCTCGGTGAACACAGCATCGCCGTCTGCGCTGCCGAACGAGCGACGCTTCGCCTCGGCGAGCGCGGTCTCGGTATCCCGGAGGCGGCGTTGCAACGCCTCGACCTTGGCAGGGAGCTCGGCGTAGCGGCACTTGAGCGCGCCCGCGAGCGCGGCCAACGCCTCTTCCTCGGCGTAGACATACTCAAGGGCGCCGTACGATGTGACCGCCTCGATGCGGCGCAGGTTGGCACCAACGCTGCCTTCCGAGACGATCTTCACGAAGCCGATCTCGCTCGTGCGTCCCACGTGTGTTCCGCCGCAGAGCTCCTTGCTGAAGTTGCCCACCTCGAGCACGCGAACGATGTCACCGTACTTTTCGCCGAACAGCGCGGTCACGCCCATTTCTCGGGCGCTTGCGAGCGATGTCTCGTAGTTGCGGACCGGGCGATTGTCCATGATCTTGGCGTTCACGAGGCGCTCGATCTTCTCGAGCTGCTCGGCGCCGGGCGCCTCGAAGTGCGTGAAGTCGAAGCGCAGCCGATCAGGCGTGACGAGCGAGCCTGACTGGTGCACATGCTCGCCGATGACCGCGCGAAGCGCCCAGTGCAAGATGTGTGTTGCCGTATGATTCCGGCGGATGCGTGCCCTGCGAGTCACGTCGATGGCGGCGTGGACCGTATCGCCCACCGAGAGCGAACCGGATGCGAGCGTCCCGACGTGCGAGATAAGGCCCGGCATCGGGATGCGCGTGTCGCTCACATCGAAGTGCGCGCCCTCAGCAGTGAGCGTCCCGGTGTCGCCCACCTGACCGCCCTGCTCGCCGTAGAACGGAGTGGTGGCGAGCACGATCTCGGCGCGCGTACCGGCCGCGAGCGTCTCCACCGACTCACCGTTCGCGATGATGCCGACAACCGTCGAGTCGGCTTCCTCGGCACCGTACCCGACGAACTCGACGCCGCCAGTCAGCCGCTTCCCCACCTCGGCGAACGCATTGCCGAATGCTGACCACGAATCATCTTTCACCGCCGCGCGAGCGCGATCCTTCTGTGCGCCCATTTCAACGTCGAACGCCGCCTTGTCCACGTCAAGTCCGGCCTCACCGGCGATTTCCGCTGTCAGCTCATACGGGAAGCCGTATGTGTCGTGGAGCGCGAATGCGAGCGAGCCGCTCAGAACAGCTCCGCCCGATTCCTTCGTGCGCTCGATCTCCTCGGCAAGCAGCGCGAGGCCCTGACGTAGTGTGGTGCCGAAGCGCTCCTCCTCGCTCGCAACGATGCGGCTAACGAGGTCGTGGTGCTCGATGATCTCGGTGTACGCGTCACCCATCCGGGTGACGACTTCGTCGATGAGCCTGCCGAGGAACGCCTTCTCGACGCCGAGAAGCCGTCCATGGCGAACTGCGCGACGAAGGATTCTTCGAAGCACGTAGCCCCTGCCCTCGTTCGACGGCAACACGCCATCGGAGATGAGGAACGTCACTGCCCGTGCATGGTCGGCGATGATCCGAAGCGAGGTGTCAGTCTTCTCTGTCACACCGTACTTCGCGCCGGTGATGTCCTCGGCAACTTCCATGATGCCCCGCACGATGTCGGTCTCGAAGTTCGAGTGCACGCCCTGCATGATGGCGGCAACGCGCTCGAGACCCATACCGGTGTCGATGTTCTGCTTTGGGAGCGGCGTGAGCGTGCCGTCCTCGGCACGGTCGTACTGCATGAACACGAGGTTCCAGTACTCGAGGAACCTGTCGCAGTCGCAGCCGGGTGCACAGTCGGCGGAACCGCAGCCCACATCAGGGCCCTGGTCGTAGTAGAGCTCCGAGCACGGTCCGCACGGTCCGGTGGGACCCGCCGACCAGAAGTTGTCCTTTGCACCCATCCGTACGATGCGGTTCGCGGGCACGCCGACCTCGTCGCGCCAGATCGCCTCGGCCTCGTCGTCGTCCTCATAGATCGAGAACCAGAGACGGTCGACGTCGAGCTTCAGAACCTGCGTGGAGTACTCGAACGCCCAGGCGCATGCTTCGCTCTTGAAGTAGTCGCCGAAGCTGAAATTGCCGAGCATCTCGAAGAAGCTGTGGTGGCGACCCGTGGTACCGATGATGTCGATATCGGTCGTGCGAGCGCACTTCTGGCAGGTCGTCGCGCGTGTGAAGCCGAGATCCCGCAGGCCGAGGAAGACCGGCTTGAACTGCACCATACCGGCCGATGTCAGCAGCAGCGATGGGTCGTCCGGAATGAGCGACGAAGAGGGAAGCCGGTGGCTGCCCTTGCTCTCAAAAAACGACAGATAGCTCTCGCGGATTTGAGCAGCCTTCACGCGGTTTCCTCCGGGTCTTCGACTTCGCAATCGGACGTTTCGGGATCTTCATCGGCCTCGCATGTGGCCTTCTTCTCCCGGAAGAGAGCTCCGCCTTCAGTGGTGAGCTTCGAGTCTGTCCACTTCTCGAAGTAGTGAACGAAGAGCCCTTTGGCGATGGCGGCCACGGGAATGGCCAGGAGCAAGCCCACGAATCCCGCCAGCGTGGCACCGACGAGCAGCGAGAATATCACGAGCAGCGGATGGAGGTCGACTTGATCGGACATGACCTTCGGCGTGATGAACACGTCCGTGATCTGCTGTGACGCAGCAATCCACAGGACCGCGAAGAGCGCCAGCCAGGGGCTGACGAAGGCAGCCGCGATGGCAGCTATGATCTCGGCCACGATGGGTCCGAACCACGGAATGATGTTGAGCACGCCGGCGAGCAGCCCGAGCACGAGCGCGTACGGCACACCCATGATGCTCAGCCCGATTGCCACGAGCACGGCTGTTGCGGCCGAGACGACGAGCTGTCCCTTGAGGTATCCACCCAGCACGTTGGAGACCCTGGCCGAGAGCATCGCGGCCTCTTCTTTGCGCCGTGGTCCTGCAAGCAGCACGACTTCACGCTTGATCGCGTCGAAGTCCTTGAGCAGCCAGAAGCCGACGACGAGTGCCAGAAACGAGTTGAAGAGCAGCGAGAGAGCGCCGCTGCCCACGGAGAACACGGTGGTCGCAAGGGCGCTCGACCATTCCATCACGCGAGTCGAGATGCTATCGCGCAAGTTGAGCAAGGCCTCGTTGACCCATGGCGGCAGGGCCACGGCATTGTACTGCCGCTGCACATCCTGCCAGAGCGCGTACGCCTTGTCGGAGTACCCGGGGAACGCCATGAGGAACTGCCGCACCTGTTCGGCCAACGGCGGGATGATGAAGAGCCCCACGATCACAAGCCCGCCGATTGCGACCAGATAGCACAGTCCCACTGCCAGTCCACGCTTGAGCCCTCTGCGTTCGAGCGCCGCAACCGGGCCCCGGAACACGTAGACGACCACGATGGCAAGCGCAAACGGCACAAGAGCTGGTGCGACTCTAAGCAGCGCAAAGAACGCGGCACTGACCAGGATGAGAATGCCGATGAGCGCCCATGCGGTTATGAACACACGGCGCCAGCGGTCTTCTCTGGCACGACTATCGGGCATGCCTATCCCTCCTCGGAAACCAGGTGCTCGCGCAGGACTTTGAGCGTCTTGCGCAGGAGCCGTGAGACTTGCATCTGCGAGATCTCAAGCTGCGTGGCAATCTCCGTCTGGGTCAATCCCTGGAAGAAGCGCAGGTACAGGACGCGTTGCTCCATCGGAGTGAGGTGCTTGAGCGCTTTGGCGAGCGTCGTTCGATCGTCGATGATCGACATGAGCTGATCGTCTTTGCCGATGTACTCGAGGATGCTGAATGAGTCGTTGCCATCGTTGTTGCGATCGCTCTCAAGCGACACGAAATTGTATGCCTCGGACGTCTCCATCGCTTCGAGGACCTCATCGGATGTCACTCCGAGATACTCGGCAATCTCAAGGATCGTTGGCGAGCGCTGTATCTTCTGCGTGAGCTGATCCACTGCCTGGTTCACTCGGAAGGACAGCTCCTGGAGGCGCCTTGGAACCTTGATCGCCCATCCCTTGTCGCGGAAGTAGCGCTTGAGCTCACCGACGATGGTGGGCGTGGCGTACGTGGTGAACTCGACCTCGCGGCCGGTGTCGAACCGGTCGATGGCCTTGATGAGTCCGATGGTGCCCACCTGGATGAGGTCGTCGATGGGCTCGCCGCGATTTCGGAAGCGGCTGGCGAGGTACTTCACGAGATTGAGGTACATCGTGATGAGCTCGTCGCGCGACTCTTCATCATCGAATTCGCGGTAGTGCGCGAACAGATCGCGGGTTCGCTGCTTATCCCAGACGAGTCGACGCCCGGGCTTCTTTGAGGCTCGTGGCACCGCTACCCCTCCACGGTCGGCGTCAGGCGCTTCACGAGACGAAGTGTGCAGCTCACGCCATCACGCGCGATCTCGAACTCATCGCAGACAGATTCAAGAATGAATGCGGCATAGCGGTCGTCCGGCTCCGAGCTCTGCGGCTCATCGGCGTCGTCGAACGGCCCGACCACCACCTTCAGCGCTCCAGCGTCGATGACGAACTCGAACGTGATCTCTCCTTCAGGCTCCACATGCGCGCACGCATACACGAACGCCTCCTCGGCGGCCATGCGTACGTCGTCCACCTCGTCGTAGGACATCCCGACCCGGCTGGCCAACTCGGCGGCGGTCATTCGTGCTGTCTTGGCATACTCGCTGCGAGCTGGAACCGTCAGTACGATTCGATCTGAAGACATCGGTGTTCCTCCGGTTGTTGTGGACCGCATGCTCAGGACCTGCGAGAGCGTGCGAACGACCTGGCGATGCGTCCGCCGAGCCCTGCGAGGGCGTCAACGGGCGTCCGAATCATGTCGGTGGCCGAGCTAACAGCGCCAGAGACTTCCTCGATATCGGTCACGATCCCATCCACTCGCAGGAGCTCCGCGTTGACCGCGTCAAGCGTGACATCGGCCTTATCGATCAAAGGAATCGCTCGATCGCGGAACTCGGCAAGCGTTGCTTGCGCCTCACGCAACGTGGTCACAAGCACCACGGCAGCATAAATACCAGCGCCTGCTGCCACGATGCCAAGCACGAGGAGCACGATTTCGAGCACTGACCGAAGCTCCATGAGAGGCCTTTCACGACGCCGGGAACGTACCCGCTAGTGTAGCAAAGCAAGCACCCGAGCGGCGGACCCAACACCTGTCGGTGCGACTACGTGCCGCTCGGACGATAGAAGCGGCGACCCTCGAGGCCCTCGGGAAGATACTGCTGCTCCACCGTAGCGCCTGGATAGTCATGGGGGTATTTGTATGCCGGGTAGGCCTCGCCACCCGGTCGTCGGCGGTCGCGAAGGTGGTCTGGCACCGAGCGCGCCGGCCCCTGCCGCACCTCTGTCAGGGCTGCATCGATAGCGAGGTAAGCAGCGTTCGACTTCGGCGCGAGCGCAAGGTAGACAACTGCATGTCCGAGGTTGATCCGGCACTCCGGCCACCCGATGAACTCGGCGGCCTTGACGGCGGCGTGCGCCACGAGCAGCGCCTGCGGGTCTGCCATCCCGACATCCTCGGACGCGAAGATGAGCATGCGCCGGGCGATGAACTTCGGATCCTCACCGCCGTCGATCATCCTGGCAAGCCAATAGACCGCAGCGTCGGGATCGCTCCCGCGCATCGACTTGATGAACGCCGAGATGATGTCGTAGTGCGCGTCGCCGGACTTGTCGTACGTGAGCTGCCGCGTCTGCGTTGCCTCGGCCACCTGGTCGATCTCCACCCGCCGGAGGCCACGCGCATCAGCCGGCGCGACGCTGGCCGCGAGCTCGAGCGAGGTGAGCGCGGCGCGGGCGTCTCCACCAGCGCTGAGCACGATGCGGTCCTCGGCCTCTTTCGAAAGCGACACCGTGCCGCCGAGACCGCGCTCGGCGTCAGTGAGCGCCTGCCTGACGATGTCGCGGATGTCCTCGTCAGAGAGCGGCTGCAAGACCATCACCCGCGATCTGCTGATCAGCGGAGCGTTCACCTCGAAGAAGGGGTTCTCTGTGGTGGCGCCGATGAGCGTGATCAGCCGGTCTTCCACAGCGTGCAAGAGCGCGTCTTGCTGCGACTTGTTGAACCGATGGATCTCATCGATGAACACGATGGTCCGCCGACCAGACTGTCCAAGGCGGTCGCGTGCCGCGTCGATCGCAGCACGAACGTCCTTCACCCCGGAGCTGACAGCGGACAGCTCGGTGAAATGCGACTTCGTGACCCCGGCGATGATCCGGGCGAGACTCGTCTTCCCACAACCGGCCGGACCGTAGAGGATCACGGATGACAGCGCATCGAGTTCGATGGCGCTTCTGAGCACGGTTCCGGGCCCGACCACATCGCGTTGACCCACGAACTCATCAAGGGTGCGCGGACGCATGCGGGCGGCAAGCGGTGCCGAGCGTTCGATTGATCGTTCTGCGGCGTCCGAGAAAAGGTCGTCCATGGCTACTCGGTGGCGCGAAGCACCTCTCGGCCGATGATCTCACGATCAACGTAACCCATGAAACGCCAGACGATGAACCCGTTGCCGTCCACGAGGACGATATACGGCGGGCGCACCACCTGCAGGTCACCCGCAAGGGTGGCACCGACCTGGGAGCTGTCCGTAGCGACCCCGTTCTTGGTAGCGCCGAGGTCGAAGGTGACGAGATCGATGAGGCCGCGGTTCTCACTGAGCACCGCGTCGAGCTCAGCGCGGATGATCTTCGACTCGGGAAGCGAACTGTCGAAGAAGTAGAGTGCCATCGGTCGTTTCGCGTCGAGCTTCATCTGTACTGCCGAGGGAAGAGCCGTCGAGAGAACCGACGGGAACGGCTCGGGTGTTCCTGATTCGATTGGTGACCGATCCGTGCTTTGGGCAGGTGGCGCGGCCGCAACCGGCGCCCCCGCCGCAGGCGTTCCTGTGGTTGGCGTTGCGGGCTCTTCAGCCCCGCCACCGCAACCTGCAAGGGCGAATGCCACAACTGCTACGACGAGTACTGCGACGATCTTGCGCATCTCCCCATCCTCCGCTCAATGGCGACCAGTGAACCCCGCCTCGCGCGCTCCAGCGCGGTGAACCTGCCTCAGCAGGTGGGTGCCCGCAAGTAGGCTTCCTGCTTCCCCTCTCGGGGGATTCCATTCCGCCGACCAATAGTAGGGCTCCCGGTAAAGAAGTGTTGGTTCGACCGTTAATGCCGAAGCAGCGCAAGGCGAAGCCTGATTCATCCTAGCATCAGCGGCTTCATGCGGCTACAACGACGATTCGATCCCCGCATCCCTGAGGTTCCGGGTCAGCCGCAGGTGCAGCCACAAGTACCCGCCCGCAAGCGCCACTCCACCGAGGGCGATCAGGAGCGCCGTCGTGGTTTCGCTCCAGCGACTCCACACCGTCACCGCGGTCAGCGCCACGATGGCCGAGACGCCGATGATGCGTGTCCAGAGCCCGTAGCCGCGGCTTGTGACCTGCCATTGATACGCGGCTCCAACAGCCATAGTCGCAGCCGAGGCTATGACTACGACGACGACCGCGGCGATGAGCGTCGGTGACATCTCTTCTCCCGGCTACTCGGTCCGAAGGTGGACTTCGCGGAGCTGGCGGGTGCTAACCGCTCCGGGCGCGCCGGTGAGAGGACACGCCCCTGATGATGTCTTCGGGAATGCGATGACATCGCGGATCGAGTGCTTTCCCGCAAGCAGCATGATCAGCCGATCAAGGCCGAGCGCGATGCCGCCGTGCGGCGGTGCGCCGAGCGAGAGCGCCTCAAGCAGGAAGCCGAACTGCGCATCGGCATCGTCGCCCGGAATCCCGATCGCCGCGAGTGCACGCCGCTGCGTGGCCTCATCGTGAATGCGCAGCGTGCCGCCGCCGATCTCGAGGCCGTTCAGGACGAGATCGTACGAGTACGACAGCGCCGCGCCCGGGTCCGACTCAAGCCAGTCGATGTGCTCGTCGAACGGCCGCGTGAACGGATGATGGTTCGCACTCCAGCGCTTCTCCTCGGCATCCCACTTGAACATCGGGAAGCCGACGACCCAGAGCGCCTCGAAGCCACTGCGCGGAACTGCGAGTTCATCGGCCATCCGCAACCTGAGTATGCCGAGGACCTCGTTGGCCACATCGGCTGCATCCGCGATCATCAACAACAGATCACCCGGCTCGACGCCCATCGCCTCGCGCAACCCAGCAGTCTCGCTCTCGCTGAAGAACTTCGCTATGGGCGAACGCACGTCGCCTTCGGTCGGAAACGCGACCCACGCGAGACCCTTCGCACCGGCGTCGAGTGCAACCTGGTTGAGCGCGTCGATCTTGCCTCGGCTCCAGTCGCCGGCACCGCGGGCGTTGATGCCCTTGATAACGCCGCCGCTGCCGAGCGCCCCCGCGAAGACCTTGAACTCGCTTGCAGCAAAGACTTCGCTCACGTCGGCGAGTTCCATGCCGAAGCGAAGGTCGGGCCGGTCGGAGCCGTAGCGCGACATCGCCTCGGCGTAGGTGAGACGACGCAGCGGCGTGTGCAGGTCGACGTTGGCCTCACGCATGACCTCGTGCATGACCTCTTCCATCATGCCGAGGATATCCTCCTGCGTGATGAACGACATCTCGATATCGATCTGCGTGAACTCGGGCTGCCGGTCGGCGCGAAGATCCTCGTCACGGAAGCACCGTGCGATCTGATAGTAGCGCTCGACGCCGCCCACCATCAGCAGCTGCTTGAAGAGCTGCGGCGACTGCGGCAACGCGTAGAACTCGCCGGGGGACATCCTGCTCGGGACGATGAAGTCCCGCGCGCCCTCGGGTGTGGAGCGACCGAGGATGGGCGTCTCGATCTCCAGGAAGCCGCGATGCTCGAGTGACTTGCGGAAGCGCTGTGTGACGCGATCGCGCAGGAGGAAGGAGTCCATGACCTCGGGACGGCGCATGTCGATGTAGCGGTACTTAAGGCGAAGCGTCTCGTCGGTGTCGATCGCCGAGTCAATCTCGAACGGCGGCGTCACGCTTTGGTTGAGCACCTCGGCGGAGGTGATGATGATTTCGACCTCGCCGGTCGCGAGGTTCGGATTCACGGTGCCGTCCGGACGCGGCCGGACGGTGCCGGTCAACTTCACGACCCACTCGGGACGAACCCGCTCGGCCGTGATGAACGCCACGCCCGAGGCGTCGGGATCGAAGACGCACTGCACGAGACCGCTGCGGTCGCGTACATCGATGAAGATGAGGCCACCGTGGTCCCGGCGACGGTGCACCCAACCGGCCAGCGTGACCGTCTCGCCAACGTCGGCGGCGCGCAGCGCCCCTGCGACGTGCGAACGAATCGAATAGCGTGCGTCGAACATGTGCGTCCTTCCCTCGCCCGGTCTAGCCGAGCAGCTGCTTCAACCGCTCGGCGATCTCGCCGAGCGGGACTCGTGATTCATCTTTGGTCGCCATATTGCGGATCGTGACTTCGCCCGCGGCCAGCTCATCGGGCCCCACGACGACGACAGCGTGCGCGCCGAGGCGGTCAGCCTGCTTGAACTGCGACTTCAGGCTCCGGGCCTGGTAGTCGGTCTCGGTGGGAATACCGACATCGCGCAACTCCTGCACGATCGCGAAGACGGCCTCGCCAAGCGATGCATCCACGCGCGCCACGTACACCTCGGCAGTCGGGTGCCCGAGGACCGCGACACCGGCAGCCTCGAGCGCGAGGAGCGTTCGCTCGAAACCGAGCGCGAAGCCGAGGCCGGGCGTGGGCGGCCCGTCGTACTCCTCCATGAGGCGGTCGTATCGCCCGCCGCCGCCAATGGCGTTCTGCGAGCCGAGACCCGCGTCGACCTGCACTTCGAAGACCGTGCGCGTGTAGTAGTCGAGCCCACGCACCAGCGAGGGATCCTCCACGTAAGGAATCGCGAGGTCGTCGAGGTGCACTTTGACAGCCGCGTAGTGGGCCGCGCAGTCGTCGCAGAGCTCATCGCGAAGCAGCGGGGCGGCCGACATGACGTCCCTGCAGCCGGGGTTCTTGCAGTCGAACGCCCGCAGCGGGTTCGTCTCCGCTCGGCGGTTGCACTCCTCGCACAACACCGACGAATGGTCGCGGATGAACGCTGCGACCTTCTCGCGATACGCGGGTCGGCACGCCTGGTCACCCATGGTGTTGATGAGGAGCCGCATGTTCGAGCGCGGAATTCCGAGTTCCTCGAAGTAACGCATGAGCATCACGATCACTTCGGCGTCGATGCCGGGCTCGGCCATCCCGATCGCCTCGGCGCCGATCTGCCAGAACTGCCGCATGCGGCCCTTCTGAGGACGCTCGTAGCGGAACATCGGTCCGGCGTAGTAGAGCTTCGCTGACTGCCCGTTCGCCACAAGATTGTGCTCAAGGGCGGCGCGGACAACGCTCGCCGTGCCTTCCGGACGCAACGTGACGGAGCGCCCGCCTTTGTCCTCGAACGTGTACATCTCTTTGCTCACGATATCGGTGGCTTCTCCGATGCCGCGGGTGAATACCTCGGGGTGCTCGAATGTGGGGGTGTAGATCGGCTCATACCCGTACCGCGCGAAGAGAAGCTGCGCCGTACGCTGCATGTGCTCCCAGGCGCGAGCGACGTCGGGAAGCATGTCGGCGGTACCTTTGGGTGCGCGGGCGTTCATCAACGGCCTTTCGGGACGTTTCGTACGGTTAGAGAACTATACGCCAAGCAGGGGGCGCGGTGAACCTCGATGCGGCCTGGTGGCTACGCTCTCGGAAAGAACGGGTTGACCCGCCGCTCGCGTCCTATCGAGGTGTCCGGACCGTGACCGCAGTGGACGCGCGTCTCATCCGGCAGCGCTGAGAGCTGCACGATCGAACGACGCATCGCCTGGCCGTCTCCGCCCGGGAAGTCGGTCCGCCCCACACTGCCTGCGAAGAGCGTGTCACCGGAAAAGAGATGCCCGTCGCCGAGAAGACACATGCTGCCGGGCGTGTGGCCGGGTGTGTGCA
>CAKMKD010000046.1 GCA_927439865.1 uncultured Coriobacteriia bacterium
TGACGCGCTGAGTGAGGCTCGCGCGATCGTTGGTCACCAGCTGCGACACGTTCGCGACGGAGTCCTTGGGGAGCCCGCTTGTTGCCGAGTCGAGCGCCACGTTGCCGGGCGCGTCGGCCCAGCGCATGGTGCTCGTAAGGAGAACGCACACCACGGTTGCGATGCGGCTGCGGTTGAACGAGTCGCTCTGAACCACGACGACCGGCCGCCGGAAGCCCGAAGCAGAACCCTCCGGCTCGCCCAGGTCAGCCCACCAGATCTCGCCCTGGGAAATCACCACTCGGTCCGTTCGAGCGTGCGCTTTGCTGCCGATGTGGTGAAGCCGCTCTCTGCGGGAACCTCCGCGCACACGTGGTCGAGCGCAGCAGTGACACTGTCCGTGGAGTGCCGGGCGACGTACTCGCGCACGGCGCGACTGTAGAGCTGGCTGCGGGATTGGTTGAGCTCCCGGGCAAGCCGCTCGGCGTCAGAGAACACGTCATCCGGTATCGAAATCGCTGTCTTCATACCGAAAGTATAACCCGTGAGTGAGAGGACGCAAGGAGTAGGCTTCCGCTCGTACAGCTGCGCTACCCGCCGCACGCTACGTTACTAAAGCGCGCGGATCGAGACCGTCCAGTGACCTTGAATGTCGCCGCCTGGCGGCTGCGTGGCTTTGGACTGACGACGATCTGCACATCACGATCAAGCGCATTCAGGAATCGAATCAAGCGCTCGATGGAGAAACCTGAGAGGCGCCCCGCCAGAAGATCCGATACCTTTGGCTGACCTGTCCCCAGGATTTCTGCTGCTTGTGCCTGTGTGAGGTGCCGGTGAGTGACGATGCTCGCTATCTGGTTCGCGAGTGCGGCCTTGGCCAGCAGCTCATCTGACTGAGGCAACCGCAGGTCCTCGAACACATTTCCACTGCTCCGTGTATGCTCGCTCGTAGCGCTCATGCTACTTGCCCTTCGTCTGGTTACGCTTCTTGTAGTCATCTGTCGCCATCTTCAGCCGCGCTTCCACTACATCCATCTCATGCTTTGGGGTCTCCGCGCCCTTCTTCGACTTCTTCTGGAACGAGTGAAGCACGTAAGCTGGAATCCATACGTCGAGTATCCCACATCTAGGATGCTCGTACAATGTCACTGGTCGAGACGGGACGCATTCGATGCATGGGCTGCGTCCCTACCCGATCAGCCGCACGTTCGCGTATCCGGCGTGAGCGCGGCGGTCTGCCGAGTAGAGCGGCGCATCCAACAGCGTGGCGATCGCCGGTGCGCACGCGTCGTAGACGTCGCAGCCGAGGTCCTCGGCGACATCAAGCGCGGTCTCCAGCACGCGCTCGACCGGCGGTACCGTCACGATTCCCGCTGCCGAGAAGAACGCGACCGCCACACGCGCCGGCTCGTCTCCCGCCTTACGCCGGATGGTACGAAGCACTTCGTAGACGAACAGGTCCGGCACGACCAGGGTGATCTCGCCGGTAGCAGCGTAGCGCAAGAGCTCCATCGCTTCGCCGCGGCCCGATTCAGGGACGAACCACTTCACGCCGACCGACGCGTCCGCCACAACAAGGCGACTACTCATCGTCCTCGCCAGCACGCTCTTCGAGGATCCGCCGAACGACCTCGGCATCACTGTCGCCATCGGTGGCGTGCCGCAGGCCGACGAGGAAGTCGCTCGCGCTCACAGCGGGAGCCGCATCGTGCTCCGGCCATATCGCGGCGACGCGATCTGCAATCTCGATTGCGCCCTCAACGCGCGAGCGCCGCTCGGCCTCGCCGCGCGTGGCGACATACCCCGCAAGCGCTTCTTGCACGATCGAGCTTCGGCTGCGACCCATCGCAAGCGCGTCGACGTCGACTTGCTCGAGGAGGTCATCCGGGATGTAGACGTTCACTTTCGCCATCGGTGCTCCAAAGGTACTACCTTGGGGTACTACCTCTAGAGTGTACCGCCGGGGAGGGGGCAGATGCAACGCCGCGAGCCAGTGCGGTCGCTAGGGATGCTCTGACTCCGGTTCGGCCGGTGCCCGTTGAGGCACTTGCACAAGTACCGCTGCGCCGAGCCGCGCGAGCAGCACGCACGAACGGCCATGCAAAGACCAGCCACAGCAGCATGAGGAACGGGATGTCACTCGTCCTTGCAGTCCACAGCGGACCAAAGGGATTCAGTGCCAGCACGCTCAGAGACGCCAGCCCCACGAAGACGAAGTCCCAAAGGCGACATCATCAAACGGGTACAGCAGCCGCCCGTCGCTTCCGCGGGCCTGTCGTATGGTCAGAATCAGACCCCGTAGACATCCGCATTCGCCGACAACATCATTCGGCTTCCGGCTCCGCGATCCTCCGCAGACCTCGCCACCACGAGAACCCGTATGCCCCCAGTCCCAGGAGCATCACGATAGGAAGAGCGCCGGTGAGATCGCTCGGCGGCGTGGGTTTGTACGCGGAGAGCGCTGCGAGAGCGCTGGCCACGAGCCACGCCGCTCCGAGGAGGACCATTGCAAGTCGTGTAACGAACCCCGGGTGACGGACGGCCTCAATGGCGACGGCTGCGGATGCTGCAGCGAGAATGTGCAGCCCCGTGCTGGCCATCGGGTCAAAGCCTAGGGACCATCGCGGTACAACCCGATCGAAAAGCGCCCCGAACAGCGCAAAGATACCGAACGTGATGAACCCCTCGAGCGTAAGCTCGGCCTGAATCACTGCCCATTCGTTCCACTCAGGGGTAAGCCGCTCCATCCGCGAGCGCACCATCAACCGGCGAATCGGCCACAGTGCCGCTCCACCGAGCAACGTGAACCAGCCGATCTCAGCGTTGAACATGGTCAATTCACTCTCCTAGTGAACAATGAACACACATAGTGAACCCCCTGGAGTCGCAATTCCACCCTGCTTGTACTGGGATTGCACGAACCCTTGGCCGAGCTTCCGCCCTATAGTGAAGCCAGCGACGGCCCCCAGGGCCACTTCGACGTAGGCGCCCGGATCAGTTCTGCCTTTGCCAGTTGTCCAGCTGCCACCGGGACCAACAGGTGCGTCAAGGCCGAATCCCGCATAGAGGTGCTCGTCACGCACGATATGGCCGTCCATATACTTGATACGGTTGGTGATCAGTCCGCAGGTGAAACCAAATCCCCAGAAAGCCGAGAGGTTGACATCCGTGTACGACGCGTCATCGGGCCATGGGAGCTTCGACAGATCAGCGTACTTCACGTCCCCGAACGGTCCGAAGTAGTACTGCATTAGTTCCGCGTTTGACATGCCAGCCGTCTCGTACGGGATTCGCGCCTTCTTCGCGGCAGCCCGGATGCTGGCCGCGCTGCCGCCGCTCGCTGCCGCATTAGCAGCCGCATTCGCAGCCGCCTGATCAGCATCGTCGCCGCTGTAGGTCGCCTTCTGTTGCAGGGAGTCCTCAACCCCGAGCTTCCCGTCCCCGTGGATGTCGATCACCGCCCCGCTCGGATCGGTCGCATTGACCGGGTCATCGAGGCAGTACGCGAAGGCGTTCAGGCTGCTCGGGTCACCTGCGCTCGGTGCTGCGGGGTCGACCGAGAGGAACCGCGCCGTGGCTGGGTCGTAGTACCTGGCGGGCATGTAGTAGAGGCCGGTCTCGGCGTCGAGGTAGTAGCTGCGGTAGCGAAGCGGGTTCCTGGCGGCGATCT
>CAKMKD010000047.1 GCA_927439865.1 uncultured Coriobacteriia bacterium
TCGTACGCGCCCATGAACTTCACGCACACATGCTCGGCGTCGTGAAGCGACTCGATCCTCGGCACGAATACGGCGTCGCAACGTCCGGCAAGCGCCTCGACATGGCCGAGGAAGACCTTCATCGGGAGGCAGGATTCGTCGACGGCGAGCGCCACGCCGCGCTCAAGCAGGCGCCGGTTCGTGGGAGGGCTCGTCACGGTGCGCCAGCCGAGTTCCTCGAAGAACGTCGACCAGAGCGAATGAAACTTGTGATACAGCAGCGAGCGCGGAATCCCGATGCTACGGTGCCCGGTCATGCACGTCCCCTCAGGCGCACGAACTGTTTGAGGACTATACCACGCTCAGAGCGCCTACTTCGAAACCGTCACCGCGAGGTACGACGCTTCGGTGTAGTACATCGGATCGGGGCTGTTCAGCACGTCTCCGGGATCATATTCGTAGGTACCCCGAATGCCGAGGTCCGCGTGGAGCGACACCCTCAGCTGCCGGGAACCGGCCGGCACATCGAGCTTCACCGTGTACTCACCCGCCCCCGGTTCCACTGCCAGAATGCCGAGCATCTCGCCTGCGCCACTCTCGGACACACCGGCCTCGGTCACTGCGAGCCATGACGGACCGGGAGCCGACACACCGGATACGATGACGGCGTCACCGGCAGCCGAGAGGCGCGCAGTGCCGAGTGTGGCCTCGCTGGCGAGGCTTCCGATGCCGTAGTGCTTGATGCGGATGCGGCTCTGGACGAGCGCGCCGTTGGCGACGAGCGGCCTGTCATCCACCGCCGAGGAACCCCCACCGCCCATCCCGCCGCCCATCCCGCCGCTTGAGCCGGCATCGAACTCGAAGACGCCGGGTTCGCCCTTGTCGGCAGCGAGTGAGACGTAAACGGCGCCCGGAAGCCCGTCGGTTCGATCAACGGGGACAGCCAGGCTAGCGCTCGTACCTGCAGTGACGGCCCGGTAGCCAAGCACTGCGGCCGGCTGACCGTTGGAGCCCGCAGCACGCACCACGACCCATCCGTCCACCGGGATATTGACGCTCTCCACAACAACGCTATCCCACACGCTCTGGTCGCGGACAGAAACGCTCACGTCGCTCGCCCGGACTGCAATACCGGAGGGAATGCCGGCGGCTCCAAGAGCGATCGTGCCGAGGAGGAGTACCTCGGCGACAATGACTGCGGCGACGATGATCGGCGTCTTGCTCATTCGCTCCCCAGACGTGATGAAGTTCGTGCGTACGTGAACTATACCCGCCGAAGGTTCCGTGAGTCACCCGCACAGCGAACGAGGGCGACACCGTCTCGGGTGCCGCCCTCGTGAACCGATCGAACAGAGCGTGCTACTTGACGACCGCCGCCGTTGCCACCTCGACGTCATCGACGAAGAATGGCTGGTCGGGGCTGCCTACCTTGTCATCCATATCGAACTCGAACTCGCCTGCAACGCCACGGTCCGCGTGCACCGCGACGAACACCTTGTCTGTGAGCTCAATGGATGAATCTAGCTCAACCGTCACGTCCAGCGACTCGCCGGCCGGAATCTGCAGGAGACCGACGCGCTTGCCCGGCATGCCATTGTCGTCGAGGTGAACCACGATCCACGCGCCGGTGGGCGCGAGTGCGCGGTCGACCTTGAGCGTTGTGGTGGCGCCGGGCTGGTCTGCGACCTCAATCGAGGCTGTGCCAGCATCGGCCTTCACGCCAAACTCGCGGACCGCGATGACCTTCGCGACTTCCTTGCTGTCTACGAAGAACGGGCGGTCAGGTGTGGTCTCTTTCGCGTCCATATCGAAGTCGAACTCGCCTTCAACACCGCGGTCGGCGTGGAGCGCCACGATCACGTTCGGCGTGGTAACGCCTTCGATCGGAATCTCGATGTCGGTGCTTTCGCCCTTGGCGACGGCCATCAGACCGACACGCTCTCCGGGCATCCCGTCCACTTCAAGGTGCACCACGAGCCAGGAGTCCTCGGGCGCCACAACGCGGTCGACCACGAGAACGTCAACGTCAGGCTGCGACTCGCCGACTTCGATCAACGCACTGTCGCCAGAGGCCACGTAGCCCCAGACGCCCATCGTCTCTTCTTCGGCCTTTTCGCCGGTGGAGCAACCTGCCAGGCCGAGCACGGCTAGGGCAAGTACCGCGGCAAGAGCGGCCATGATGATCTTCTTCATTTGAGGTCGTCCTTTCAAGATGTGCGCGGGTGGCAACGGGTGCCACCCGCGGAGTGTGTACTTATCCAACCTTCGACATGCTCGGCTTGAATCGCTTGAGCATGAGCGAACTCGTGACAACGCTCACCGAGGAGAGCGCCATTGCCGCGCCGGCAAGTTCCGGACGAAGCAGGCCAAGAGCAGCCACCGGGATGCCGAGCGTGTTGTAGCCGAGCGCCCACACGAAGTTCCAGCGGATCTTCTTCATGGTTGCCCGAGAGAGTTCAATTGCCGTGACGACGTCGCGCAGGTCGTTCTTGATGAGCACGATGCCGCCGGTCTCCATGGCCACGTCGGTACCCGCGCCCATGGCGATACCCACGTCGGCCTGCGCCAGCGCCGGCGTGTCGTTGATGCCGTCGCCGACC
>CAKMKD010000048.1 GCA_927439865.1 uncultured Coriobacteriia bacterium
GGTCGCGTAGTCATCGTGAAGCGTCTTCCGGAGTCCATATCGCGCCGAGATACGCGGCATCGATTCGGAAATCCTGGGCGTAGGCACCTTGGATGTTGCGCGCTATCGAGGGCCTGAGGTCGAGTTCGGAAAGACGTTCGACGCGCACGAGTTCGATTGCGTCTATCGTCCGGTCGGTAGGCTTGGTGAGCAGCTCGCCGCCAGTTCTCTCAGCAAGGAACGTGATGTTGACGAGATGGCGGTCGCCCGCGGGAGCGATGGTGTCGCTGATGAAGAGCGGACGCGTGGGGCGACACTGTAGGCCTGTCTCCTCGGCGACTTCGCGGACGAGCGCCTCCACGAGGGTCTCGCCTGCGTCCACTCCCCCTCCGGGAAGCAGGTAGTATGGCGCGGCTCCGCGGCTTTGGCGGACGAGCACCACCGCCTCATCGATGATGATGATTGCTGCTACTCGAACGCGGGGGCGGTCAGACGCCTGTGCTGCCAAAGCCGCCCTCCCCACGCGCGGTTTCATCAAGCTTCGAAACCCTCAGCAGTTCAACGTTCTCCACCCGCTGGATGACCAACTGTGCCACCTTGTCCCCGCGGGTGATCTCAATCGGGGTTTCTGGATCGAGGTTGATGGCGATGACCTTGATCTCACCTCGGTAGTGGCTGTCGATGAGTCCGGGGGTGTTCACCAGACTAAGGCCCTTCTTGATGGCAAGCCCGCTCCGCGGCTGCACGAAGCCAGCGTGACCTGCGGGAATCGCTACTGCGATGCCGGTACCGACAAGTGCGCGCTGAAACGGCTGCAGCGTGCAGTCCTCGGCCGCATACAAATCGAGACCCGCGTCTCCCGGATGGGCGTATGCCGGGAGCGGAAGGCCATCGTCAAGTTGCAGTATCTCCATTCGCACGTTCAGGCACCTCTCACGAGTGTCGGAATGTATGCGCTGCACCGGGCTGCCGCATCGTGAAGTGCATCTGGTGAGTACGGGAGTACCCCGGACGCGCGCGGATCAAGTGTAGAGCCGGGTGCGAACTGCTGAATCGCGTAGCGGTCTCCACCCTCAAGTGAAATCGCGATGGCATCGATGTCATCGAGTGACACTGCCCCCGGGTACGCGGTCGTACGGAATTCATGCGGCACGCCGCTCGCCACGATGATATCGACGGATCGCCGGACGTTGGTGCCTGACTCACGGACGCCCGTGAGTTCCGGGTAGCGGTCGTAGGTCGTCTTGATGTCGAGCGCGACGTATGACACCAGACCGCTATCGATCACTGAGTCGAGCACGTTCGGGTGGTTGCCGTTCGTATCGAGCTTCACTGGCACTCCTACCGCAGCGAAGTGCTCGAGGACGTCCGGCAGCGCCGGGTCCATCGTGGGCTCACCGCCCGTGATCACCACACCGTCGAGCCAGCCTCGCTTGGACTCAAGATGAGCGCACAAGGCATCCCATGAAGCCGGCTCGGACGGAGGCGTCAAAAGCGCCCCGTTATGGCAGAAGGGGCACCGAAAGTCACAACCTCCGAGGAAGATCGTTGCCGCAAGGCGTCCGGACCAGTCCAGCATCCCCACAGGGAGCCAGCCTGTCAGACGTCTCGTGGGAGCCGTTGTCCCTTGGAACTCTCTCGGTGCTACAACGCTCACGTGCGGCCTTTCAGTTTGCGAGAACGGAGTGCAGTTCAGATATGCGAGGAGCCTCGCCGCGCCAGCCGGCGACCTCATGGCCGGTGGAGTCGAGAACCAGGATGGTTGGCGTGGCCATGATCCCGTAGAAGGATGCCTCGGCAAGTCCATCGATTAACCCAACGTCATAGATGGAGACGTTCGAAAGCCCTTCACATGCCTGCTTGGCGGCAGGGCACCGGGGACAATCCTGCTTGATGAAAAGCTTCACTTCCACCGAATGCTCCCTCTCGTCTATGCCGAGGCAGACTGCGAATCGCCGAGGTTGGTACGGACGCGGTCGTACAGTTCGCCGACCTTGCTCTTGTTCCAGGTCTGAACCTTGCTGAAGTAGCCGACGATCCGGGTAACTCCGTAGACCTCCATAGACCCGCACAGGGGGCACTGAGCCTTAAGCCCCCGGCTGGTACGCCTGCATGATTCGCATACCGTGAACTCGGGACTGAACGCCAGCTGAGCACATTGCGTGTTGTGGAATGTCTTCTCAACGAACGAGCGGATCGAGCCAGGGTCAGGCTCACTCTCGCCGAGCCACACATGGACGATCGCCCCGGCCTCGATGAGGGGGTGGAAGCGCGACTGCTTCTCGACGCGTGTGATGTAGTCGATGGGCGCGTCTGCGGCAAGGTGAATGGAGTTCGTGTAGTAGTAGTTGGTGGACGTGAGGTCGCCCTTGAGTACCGCAGCGGTCTGATCCGGCCAGTACTTCATATCGAGTTTGGCGAGCCGGTACCCTGCAGATTCTGCGGGACTCTCCTCAAGTACCAGGTTGATCCCGTAGCGCTCCGAGAGTTCGCGGCACTTGAGGCTCATTGCCGAGATGACCTTCAGCCCGAACCTGAGGGCCTCGTCAGATTCGTGGAGCTGTTGCCCGGTGTGCACTTGGACGAGTTCGTTCAGGCCGATGAGTCCGGCAAGGTACGTGAGCGAGTCCATCTTCAGGTACGGCGAACCGTCGAGATTGAGGGTTAGCATCCCGAGCGGCCCGTCGTCACCAAGATCGAACAGGGACTGGATGAAGGATCGCTTCTGCGCGTGTGCCTTTCCGACCAGCTCGAGCGTCCGGTTGATCTCCATGAACAGCGCTTGGTCGCTGCCGTGGGCCTTGTACGCGATTCTCGGCAGGTTGATTGTGACGTTCTGCAGCGCGGAGAATCTCATTTTCTCAGGGGTGACGGTCTCGGACAGCTGCTCTTGGCTCAGCTTCAGCTTGAGCCTGCAACACTGCGAGACAGTGACCTCGTCACCGCGGTCAAAGACGAAGTACGTGATGCCCTGTTTGCTGGCAACTGAGCACGCTTGGTTCAGGAACTCCTCGTACCCCTCGGTACGGAAGAAATCCTCGCTGATGTGAAGCAGGGGCTTCGGGAACACGAACGTCTTGCCGTGCGCATCTCCGCGCATGTACACGTTGAACATCGCCTTGAGGAACGCCTGCGCCTCGGGCTGGTACTCGGCGTAGGTCTTCCCTGTGTACTCCCCGCCGGGGCCGATTGCCGGCGTGTCGGCGAAGTGCCGGGGAACGTTGTAATAGAGGTTGAAGTCGGTGAAGACGACCTGGGATCCGCGTGCGCCGGCGAGCTGGTTGAACTCGAAAATGAGCATCTGCGCGAGCTGATCGAGTTCGTCTGGTGTCTTGCCGACCAGATACGGAGCCAGGAAGATGTTGACGGCCTCCCACCCGACGGCGCCCGCGTAATGCGCCTGGAGTGCACTCGCCATCTTAACCATGTGTCCGATAAGGACTTCCGGGTGCTTCGCTGGCTTCGACACTGAGGTGATGTTCGGCAGCTTCAGGCCGTACTTCTTGATGTATTCGAGACTGTGCCCACCACAGTACGGCCTGATGATGAAACCGAGATCGTGGAGGTGGATGTCGCCCACATAGTGTGCCTCAGCCACATCATCACTGAATACCTTGCGGAGGGCGAACTCCTTGAGAATAGTCTCAGCGAGTGTGAGGTTGATCGATTCGGGGTTGTGAGTCGTGTTGCTGTTCTCTTTGTTCGCGTTTGTGATGATCTGCTCGACATCCCACATAGGCAGGCCGATGTGGGTGTGCATCTTAAGGGTGGTCGTGAGTCCTCTGTCGAGGAGCTCGAGGTCGACGAACTCACGGATGATAGCCGTCGTGACGGTCATCAGGTTGGTCCGGTCGATGCGATCCTCGACCGCAAGCGCGATCTCCTCGGCAAGGCGCGCGGCCAGCCCGGTTTCCTTGATAAGCGACTGAGCGATCTTGGAGCGGTCCCATGTGTCGATTTCCTGCCGTGATGTCGTGGACACGAGGAGGGCGATATCCATGGAGTCCGCGCCCTGGGGAGATGCCACAGGTCTGATCACATTGATCACACGTTCAAGAACCATATCAAGCCTTTCCGGACGAATGCCTGCAATCACACGTTCAAACGACCGCGAACTAGAGCTTCTTGAGTTCGGAGGTGAATTCATCGAGGTCCTGGAACTGCTTGTAGACCGAAGCGAACCTGATGTAGGCCACCTTATCCACCTCGAGCAGGCGCTTTAGCACCATGTCGCCGAGATGCTTAGCGCTTACCTCGTACGAGAACGCGTTGTGCATCTCCGTTTCGATGCCATCGATCAGCGCCTCGAGTTGTTGCGGTGTCACGTTGCGCTTTGCGGTTGCAACGATTAGACCGCGCAGCAGCTTGGCCCGATCGAACGGTTCGCGACTGGAATCACGCTTGACCACCATGAGTGGCATCTCTTCACGTCGCTCATAGGTTGTGAATCGTTGCTCGCACTGGAGGCATTCCCGGCGTCGTCGAATCGCGTCTCCTGACTCTGAGACCCGAGAATCCACGACTTTGGTCTCTGCGTGACCGCAGTACGGACACCGCATGGCCGCACCCCCACATCTAGGCTTTGATTGAGCCTAGCACACAACATATGGGGCTACAACGAAGAGTTTACACTGAGGAGCCGCGAGTGCTTCAAAGATCGGGACTGACGCTCAGCGGCTCGCCATTGCGTCGGCCGAACCGGCGTCGCCGGGAACGAGCAGCAGCTGCCCTTCGCTGAGGTCGCTTCGCACCAGTCCGTTCACCTCACGAATAGCCTCCACGGTCTCGGCGGTTGTCTGACCGTCGACGGGGTGTGAACGGGCGATGCCCCAGAGGGTCTGGGAGGGCGCAACCTTGACCGTGATAGATGATTGCCACGCAGGGGCTGACGCGCTGCGGAGCGGAAGAATCGCAGCCGCGACCACAAACAGGAGTACGACCGCAAGGATGAGTGCCTCCACCTTCGTAAGGCGCCTTGTCTTGCGTGTTCGTGGACGACGCACGGAATCGGAAACCAGCCTAGTCGGCTCGAGCGTTGCAACTCTAGTCATGCATGCGCGCATCTCAATACTCCCCTTCGCACTCGGTTGCTCAGTGCAACGTAGCAGCCGGGTCTGACATCAAGCGCAGTCAAAGCGAACGTATGTTCTTATGTGATGGTATACGAACAGGCGTTCGCTTGCAAGCACATAACCGAACGCATGTTTGCACTGCTCGGGAGTTGGTCGTACACTGACAGTACGAACGTGCTTTCGTCAGGGGGCCTCGATGGAATACCGCTCTGAGCTCACCAAACGCCAGCGGCAGATACTCGACTTCATTCGCGCCGAGATACACCGCTGTGGCTATCCTCCGTCGGTTCGTGAGATCGGCGAGGCAATAGGCCTTTCCTCTTCATCGACAGTTCACTCGCATCTTGCCGCGCTCGAAGCCAAGGGCTTCGTACGCCGTGATCCGAGCAAGCCTCGCGCACTCGAAGTGCTCGACTATCGCGATACTGAGCGCGCGGTTGACTACGGGAGCGTGCAGGCTGTACCGCTCGTGGGTTCGGTTGCGGCGGGCTTGCCGATCCTCGCTGCCGAGAACATCGAGTCGACAGTCTCACTCCCCGCCGAGCTTGGTGGCGCTGAGTCGACCTTCATTCTTCGGGTCAAAGGCGAGAGCATGATCGAGGCAGGGATCCTCGACGGCGACTTTGTCGTGGTGCGGCAGCAGCCCACCGCAGTGAATGGTGAGATCGTGGTCGCCATGATCGACGAAGAGGCGACCGTCAAGCGGTACTTCCTTGAAGCCGATCGCGTCAGGCTCCAGCCGGAGAACTCATCGATGGAGCCCATGTACTCGCGCGACGTGACAATCCTCGGAAAGGTCGTTGCGCTCTTCCGTCGGCTCTAGGAGCGATTCTCGGGTGGCGTAACGGCCTCGAGCGACCGGAACTGCGAAGCGATCCCAGGACTCGCAGTGAACACGAGGTGGGTTCCCTCGGCCGTGTGTTCCTCGGTGATGATTCTGCCGCGTTCGTGCGCTAGCCGCACCATCTCTCCCCTGGTGTACGGGACCAAGACGTCCAGCGTGGTTTCCGCGCGCGAGGCCTCTGTGGCGATGCGCTCCAGGAGCGCGTCGAGCCCTTCCCGGGTGACGCCGGAGACGAACACTGCATTCGGCTCGGTGGCTTTGAGGTGATCGAGCTCGTGCGCCGGAGTCAGGTCGCACTTGTTGTACACCAACACCTGTGGGCGCCCGCTGGCGTCGATCTCGCCGAGAACCTCAGCGACCGCCGCAATCTGAGCGCTTGCACGTTCGTGGGACGCGTCAACCACATGGAGCTGCAGGTCCGCTTCGCGAACCTCATCGAGCGTCGACCTGAATGCCTCAACGAGACCGTGCGGAAGCTTGTTGATGAAGCCGACGGTGTCGGTGATCGTCGTCTCGCGACCTTCGGGGAGATCGAGTCTGCGCGTTGTTGCATCCAGGGTGGCGAACAGGCGGTCCTCGACAAGCACGTCGGCGTCCGTGAGCGCGTTCAGGAGTGTGGACTTCCCTGCGTTCGTATAGCCGACGAGCGCGATACGAAAGACACCCGAGCGCGCACGCGCGTGGCGCTGGGTATCCCGGTTCTTGCTGACCTGCTTCAGCTCGCGCTTGAGCTCCTGGATGCGGGAGCGCGCAAGACGGCGATCGGTCTCAAGCTGCGTTTCGCCAGGACCGCGGGTCCCGATGCCCACCGCACCTCCGGACGCAGCAGCGGCCTGGCCGAAGTGGCGCCAGAGCCCACGAAGCCGCGGCAGCAGATACTCCATCTGGGCGAGCTCCACCTGGAGGCGCCCCTCCCGGCTCTTTGCATGCAGCGCAAAGATGTCGAGTATGAGCGCGGTTCGGTCGAGCACCTTGATCTCCGGCAGCATCAGCTCGATGTTCGCCTGCTGAGAAGGCGTGAGATCGTCATCGAACACGACCAGGGTGGCACCCGTCTCCTGGACGAGCGCCGCGACCTCTTCGGCCTTCCCTTTGCCGATGAACGTGCGCGGGTTCGGGCGCTCCAGACGCTGCGTCACGGTACCCACCACAACGGCGCCGGCGGTGTCTGTAAGCCGCTGGAGCTCCTCGAGGTCGTCCTCGAGCGCCCAGCCGTCTTCACGACCGCGGTCGACGCCTACGAGGATCGCCTTGTCGACGACCTCGCGGATGACTTCGTGTGGGGTGAAGCGTTTCGGGTTGGTGCTCATGGTTTCGGCGTACGCCGTCTCCTCAGAGTGTGTTCTTGATGCGTTCGATGGCCTCTTCGAGGCGCGCGTCGGGAGTCGTAAGACTAATGCGAATGTACCCTTCACCGCTCGGTCCGTACGCGCTGCCCGGTGCAACGATTACATTCGCTTCTTCGAGCACCTTCGAGGCAAAGGATGTCGAGGTGTACCCCTCGGGGACTTTCGCCCACACGTAGATGGTCGCCTTCGGCGTTGCGGCCTCGAGGCCGATCTTGCCGAGAGCATCCATCACGAGATCGCGCCGACGCTGGTACATGGCGTTGAGCTCAACGATCGAATCCTGCGGGCCGGTGAGCGCCTCGATGGCGGCGTCCTGTACCGCCGTGAACACACCAGAGTCGATGTTGCTCTTCACGGTACCGAAGGCCTTGATCGCCATCGGGTTGCCGACCGCGAACGCGACACGCCAGCCGGTCATGTTGTACGCCTTGCTGCAGCTGAAAAGCTCGATCGCCACATCCATCGC
The DNA here is from genome assembly GCA_927439865.1 of uncultured Coriobacteriia bacterium. Lineage (GTDB taxonomy): Bacteria > Actinomycetota > Coriobacteriia > Anaerosomatales > Anaerosomataceae > UBA2286. The sequence continues at coordinate 7,711 of CAKMKD010000048.1, forward strand.
ACCAGGGCGCTCAAGGATGCTCGGCGCGACGTAGCCGTCGTACCCGATCTCCGAGTAGGCGTTGTCGTGAACAAGCAAGAGGTCGTGCTCTTTCGCGAACGCGATAGCGGCGTCGAAGTACTCAGGAGTAGCAATGGCCGAAGTGGGGTTGTTCGGATACGAAAGGAACATCATCTTCGCCATGGCCAGCACATCTGCAGGCGTGCTTGCGAAGTCGGCGAGGAAGCCATTCTCCTCCGTCATCGGCATCCAGTGCGTGAGTCCGCCCGCGAGGATGCCGCCGGTGTGGTAGACGGGATAGCCGCAGCCGGGAACGAGCGTGTACTCGCCGGGATCGACGAACGCCGGGAACAGATGTGCGATTCCCTCTTTGCTGCCGATGAGTGCCAGCGTCTCTGTGTCAGGGTCGACGGTGACACCGAATCGATTCATCATCCACGTCGCGGCCGCCTGGCGGTATGCCTTCGAGCCTACATAAGACGGGTACTGATGGTTCTTTGGATCGCGGATGGCCTTGGCCATGGCTTCGACGATGTTGTTGGGCGTGGGAGTGTCGGGATCGCCGATACCGAGCGAGATGACATCGATGCCCTGCGCCTGCTTCGCCTCCTTCTTACGGTCGATCTCGGCGAACAGATACGGCGGCAGATTGGCGATGCGCTGAGCGGTCCTCACGGTTGTGGCTCCCCTTCACAGTCGGCTGTACGCCGGCGGCCCGCCGGTGTTCGGAACATGGTAGCAGAAGCGTGTTCTACATGCGGGTGAGACGTCTACTCGCACTCGCTATCGTCAGCTTCAGGAACACTGAGGGCGCCCGTGTATACCTCGGTCGCCGAACCGGTCATGTAGACGTGGTCATTCTCGTGCCACCTGATCAGCAGCTCGCCACCGGGAAGCTCGATTGTGGCGCCACGTCCGGTCCGACAGCTGAGTACTCCTGCAACGAGCGTGGCACACGCGCCGGTGCCACAGGCGAGTGTCTCTCCAACGCCTCGTTCCCACACGCGAAGGCGGATCGTCTCAACATCGACGAGCTGTGCAAACTCCACGTTCGTATGCCGAGGAAACGAAGGGTGTGTCTCAATGAGCGGTCCCACGGTCGTTACCGGAGCGGTGTCCACGTCATCGACCCAGATGATGGCATGTGGGTTGCCCATGCTGACCGCGGTGATGTTGAACGAACCGAGCTCGGTCTCGACCGCGCAGTCGTAGACCATCTCGCCATCGAACGCTGCGGGAATGAGCGCAGGCGTGAGGATGGGTTCGCCCATGTCCACGGTTGCCGAGAAGAGCTTGCCCTCGTTGTCCCGGGTGAACGTGACCGGCCTGAGGCCGCCAAGCGTCTGAATCACGAGCGAGTCCGCATCCGGGCTTACGAGGCCGCGATCGACCACGTATTTGGCAAAGCACCGGGCGCCGTTGCCGCACATCTCCGCGAGCGAGCCGTCAGCATTGTGATAAAGCATGTAGTAGTCTGCGGCCGGGTCTGTCGCCGGTCGGACGAGGATCACGCCGTCGGCACCTACGCCGAAGTGACGATTGCAGAGCCACGCGACGGCATCGGCGTCGAGGTCCCAGAGCTCATCGAGATCCTCAACGAACACGAAGTCGTTGCCGAGACCGTTCATCTTGGTGAACGTGAGATCCACGTGTCGTCCCTTCGTCTTTGCTCTGCTACTTCCGACGCACTAGTTCCGGTACCGAGGATTCTAGCAGCTTGAGCGCAGCCTCGGTCCGCTCTGCATCTGACAGTCCGGTGACATCGAGCCATTGGATGCGCGGGTCACCGCGGAACCAGGTCAGCTGCCGCTTCGCGTACCGACGAGTTGCCTGTTTGATGGCGGCTGCCGCCTCCGCGAGCGTGCATTCCCCCTCCAGGACAGGCACAAGCTCCTTATAGCCGATGGCTTGCGCGGCAGTGAGCGCCTCTCGATACCCTGCCGAGAGCAGACCGGCTACTTCGGCCGCGAGTCCCGCATCGATCATCGCATCCACCCGTGCGTCAATTCGTTCGTAGAGCGCAGTGCGCTCCATAGTGAGTCCGAGCATGGCTGTGGGGTACCAGGAGACCCGTGCCGAGAATCGGTCGGCCTGCTCGGCATAGGACGCACCTTGCTCGGCCATCTCGAGTGCGCGAATCACACGCCGGACGTTATTGGGATGGATGTGTGCCGCCGAGGCGGGATCGATTGCCGCGAGATGGTCGTGGAGTCCGACGGGCCCGAGTTCCTCGGCGAGGGCCTCAAGGCGGGAGCGCGCGGGCGTCACGAGATCGCCTGCGGGGAACTCCCAGTCGTCGAGCGCCGCGCGCACGTAGAGACCGGTGCCTCCGCAGAGGATGGGGACCATGCCGCGCAGCGCGATGTCGTCGATGGCGCTTCGGGCATCACGCTGGTAGAGGGCGGCCGAGTACGGCTCCCCTGGGTCGGCGAGGTCGATGCAATGGTACGGAGCACGACGGATATCCCGCGCCGGCTTGGCGGTTCCGATGTCCATGCCGCGGTAGACCTGCATCGAGTCAGCGCTGACGTACTCGCCCCCGAGTGCCAGCGCGAGGTGCTCGGCAACGTCGGTCTTACCGACAGCGGTCGGCCCGACGACTGCGATGACGGTCGGGCGCTCTGTGGCTTCGTTGAGGTGATTCGTCACGTCAGTGGTACCTATCCACGAGGAAGCGCTCCAGATGAACCCGCTCGCCGGGTGAAATACCGGCCTTCCGCATGGCGATGGCGACCTGCTGTTCAGGTGTGTCGACACCCTCGAGGTCCGGCAACAGCAGCCCCCGCCTCCAGTCCGCAGTGACGATGACGCCGAATCGCGCAGGGTCCAGCTCCTCGAACGTGGTCGGCTCGGGCTCGTGCAGGACATCGACAGAGATCTCGAGGTCCGCCAGCTCGCCCGCAGTGAGTTCTGGGAAGCGCGGATCAGCGGTCGCTGCCTGAATCGCGTTGTGGACGATCTCCTCGGCGAGCGTATCGGCTGTTGGCGACGTGGTGCCAATGCAGCCCCTCAGGTCGTGCTCACGGTGGAGTGTAACGAAGGCGCCAGCCCGCGTGCCGAGAAGCCCCTCGACCGGTACGGGATCGACGACCCGGCGACCTCGCACATACGCCTCGACCGCCCTGCGTGCCAGCACCACGAGCTCGGACTCATCACTGCCCGGCGAGCCGCCCTTTGACCCGGACTGCGGGGTGATCAGCGCATTGAGAAGCCCGGGCTCAGCGGCAAGCGCGGTAAGGTAGCCGACGCCCCACGGTGCCTCGTATGACAGAATCCGAGTGGCCGCTGTCGGAATCACGCCGCCGAGGGTGACGAATGAGCGCAGACCGCACTCCCCTGCAGCTTCGACCAGTGCTGGTTCCATCTCCATCAGACCCGCGAAGTCCCCCGAACGGATGAGCTCGACGAGGGTGGCGTCGAACTCGGCGGCGCGGGGAGAGAAGCCGGCGGGAGCACCCTCCTTCAGCCGGTGGCTGCAGTCGCCGCTTGCAACAAACGCGATTCGACGACCAAGCTGTTCTGCGACATGCGCGATGGCGGCGCCGAACCGTCGGTGAAGCCGGTGCGACAACCAGGACAGCGAAACGTTCACGATTGGCCATCGACCGTCCGGGTCGAGGAAGCTCATAGGTACGAGGACGCCATGATCGAGGGTTCCGGGCTCAAGAGCCGGCGATATCGAGCGATCGATGACGTCGATAGCTTCGTTCTGAAGCTCGGCCACGAGGGCGCGGGCAAATTCGACATCGGTTCGGTAGTCGAACTGTGCCCCTGCTGCGCCGAACTGCGCGAAATTCCCGCGGGCCTGCATCGCCGTGTCGACGATGAATGCGTCTTGAGCGGCAGGACTATGTGGCGACATGATCACGACTGTGTCCGGCGCAAAGTCGGCAAGCACCCGTGCCGCCTCGATGAGCGCAGTGCGCGATGCGGACGTGACGTCTGAGTCGGCGCCGCCTACGGCACCGACCATGATCGGCGGATGCGGAGCGATGATTCCAAGTATCTCGGCCATGAGGACACCTCCGGGGGTCTTGTGCGTTCTTACCCTTCGATGTGTCCCGAGAGAAACCACGTCTGCGCTTCGTTGATAGAAACGTTCAGGAACGTGCCCGCCAACGACGCGGAGCTCGCACCTTCAGGCATCGGGGCATGAACGACTTTGTTGCCCTCGGTGCGGCCCGTCAGCACGTTCGGGTCGCGCCGTGATGTGCCCTCGGCGAGAACCGTCTGCACGGTGCCGATAAGGCGCTGGTTCTTGGCGAACGCCGATGACTGCACGATCGTCACCAGCCGGTCGAACCGCTCCTGCATGACGTCCCGTGGGACAGCGTTCTCAAGAGACGCTGCGGGAGTGCCCTCTCGCGGGGAGTAGAGGAACGTGAACGCCTGGTCGTAGGTGCATTTCCGGACGACCTCGAGCGTCTGCTCGAAGTCATCTTCGGTCTCACCGGGAAAGCCGACGATAACGTCGGTCGACAGCGCAAGGTCCGGCATCGCGGCGTACAGGCGCTCGACAAGCGCAAGATAGGACTCACGCGTGTAATGGCGATTCATGGCGTGAAGAATGCGGTTTGACCCACTCTGCACTGGCAGGTGTAGTGAGTGGCAGATGCCCGGGGTGGTCGCCATGACCGCAATGGTCTCATCGGAGAGGTCTCTTGGATGGCTGGTCACGAACCGCACCCGGCTGATGCCGCTCGCTGCCACGTGTTTGAGCACCTGCGGGAAACGCGGTTCGCCGTAGAGGTCCCGGCCGTACGAATTGACGTTCTGTCCGAGCAGGGTGACCTCAACAACGCCATCGGCCACGAGCGCTGCGATCTCGGCGACGATTTCGTCCAGGGGCCTGGAGCGTTCCCGGCCCCGAACGTGCGGAACGATGCAGTAGGTACAGAAGTTGTCGCATCCCACCGTTATCGGCACCCAGGCATGCCATGCGCGCTCGCGAATCGCGGGGAGCTCGCTCGCGAACGACGTGGCCTCGGCAAGGACTTCAACCGTCACGTCGCGTGATTCGCGCGCGCTGGCAATCAGTGCGGGAAGACGCCCGACGTTGTGCGTCCCAAAGACGATGTCTACGTGCGGGAGATACGACAGCAGCGTCTCGCCATCGCGCTGACCGATGCACCCTCCCACCGCGATGATCACATTCGGGTTGTCGCCGGTCTTCGCAGCCTTGAGCGACGACACGTGTCCCCGCAGTCTTTCCTCGGCGCCCTCGCGCACTGCGCACGTGTTGAAAACGACCACATCTGCCACCTCGGGTGATGACGCCTCTGACAGACCAAGATCGGCTTCGAGCATTCCCGCAATGCGCTCGGAGTCGTGCTTGTTCATCTGGCAACCGAAGGTGCGGACGAAGTATGTCTTCACGCGTGCTGGCCTGGTCGCGATTCAGCGAATCGGATGAAGTCGGCAAGCGCTGTGTCGGGCATATCGCCGCTACCGAGACGAGTGCGCCCGTCACCGGAGCCGTGGAAGTCCGATCCACCAGTAACCGTCAAGTTGAGGTTGACTGCTATCTCAGAGAGCCGAAGACGATCGGCTGGTGTGTGCTGTGCGTGAAAGACCTCGACTCCTTCGAGTCCGACTGCAGAAAGCGGACCAATGAGGTCCTCCGATTCGCTGACTGCGGGGTGCGCGAGCACGGCGATTCCGCCAGCCCGCCGGATGGTCGCTATGACCGACTCCGGAGACGCCACTCTTTTCGAGACGTAGTACGGCTTGCCTCGGCCAATCAGGCGGTCGAACGCGGCGCCGGGCGACGGAACGAGCCCGGCGTCGGCGAGGGCGCGGGCAACGTGGGCGCGACCGACACTGCCCCCGGCTGCACGTGAAAGGACATCCTCGAGTGCGATCGGGTAGCCACCGTCGGCCAGCACCCGGACCAGTTCGTGCGCTCGCGCCAATCGTGTCTCCCGTAGCGACGCGAGGTGCTGAAGGAGCCCCTGATCAAGGTGGTCGATGAAGTAGCCGAGAATGTGCACGGAACGCCCGTCTGTCTCTGCAGAGAGTTCGACGGCTGGGATGACCGTGATGCCAGCACGGGCACCCGAGCTGAGCGCCTCGGTTATGCCCTGCACGGAGTCGTGATCAGTGATCGCAATTGTCCCGATGCCAGTGGCACGGGCCAAGTTTACGAGCTCGTCAGGGGTCAGCGTGCCATCAGATGCGCTCGAGTGGATATGAAGATCAACAGACACCGAGGCACCCCTCAGGAATGGTGCATCGGGCGCGGCTCCACAAGGAGACGGATAGCCGTGCGTTCTTCGCCGTTGATCTCGATGTCGGCGAACGCCGGGCTACACACAAGATCGAAGCCAGTGGGGGCAACGAAGCCCCGGGCAATAGCGATGGCCTTGATCGCCTGATTGAGGGCGCCCGCCCCGACCGTCTGAATCTCGACGACGCCGTCCTCACGTATCACTCCGGCGAGCGCGCCGGCGACGGAATTGGGGCTGGACTTGCTCGAGACCTTGAGGACTTCCACTGGTGCCTCCCGCGCTGCGAATGTGCCTCGACGCTGGTTCGATGATTGCGATGTGGCTGGTGTGACTACTGGTTCAACTGAGAATGCGATAGAGCGTACCCTGCAGTATATCGCATGCCGACAGAATAGGCAGCGTGCGCGGTGCTGTGGTGTGCGTTAGTCGTCCTTCTCCACAGAGAAGCGGACTCTGATCTCGTTGGACCCGACAGAGACCTTCGGTTCTCCCTTGAGGTTCAGGTAGTACCGCTCAGAGATGACATCGAACGCCTTCTCGAGTTCGCGTCGGAACGAATCAAGATCCGAATGGTGTATCCGCAGGGAACGGCGGTCTCTGTAAATGTCGGGCGTAGCAGGCGTCGGCGGCTCGTCCTCGACGATCGCCTGGGCTACCACCGGGTCGAGCGGCGCGAGGTCACCCGCAAGCACACGGTGCGCGGTCCGCTCTGAGATCGAGAGCCCAAGCTCGGCTGCGATTGCAACGAGCTCGGCCGCATCGGCACCGAGAGCCGGACGATGCCAGACAAGCATACGGGATCGATCGTCGCAGAACATCAGGTCCGAGGTGTCGAGGAACTCCCTGGCAATCCAGTGCAGCGTAGCGAGAATCTCGGTCGGAGAACCGAGATACAGGTCGATCTCCGGGTGCTCGCAGCCGAACTCGACCACGCGCCGCACGATGTTGTGCGGCCCGCGTACGACCTTGAGGCGCGCAGCCTCAGGATCGCGTTCAACCACCGGCCACGTTGACTGATCTGCACGCTCTGGAAGCGAAGTGACAACGTCGGCGACCACCTGCAGAGCCATACCGCGGTGAAGATCAGACGCTGCAACCTGGACGGAGGACACGTTGGAGCGTACCGAGAACAGAGCCATGCCGCGTCCGTGAACGCCCCAGCGGTCCATGACCATCGTCTCGAGTTTGCTGGTGACCCGAGGCTCGAAGATCGCGGCGTGCAGCTGCGGCGGGACCCCGATTCCGTCGTCGATCACGGTCATCGTCCGGGTGTCGCCGTCGCGACCCGTGGCGATGAAGATACGCTGAGCATGCGCGTCGCGGGAGTTTCGTAGCAACTCAACCACAACGTCTTCGAACGACTGAATATCGTGCTTTGCCTGCCTGCGCTCAGCTTCGGAAATCTTGAGCCGGACAAAGCCTTCGCCAAGGTCCTCTTCGACCTTGAGATACGCATCACCGGAGACGGATGAGATGAAGTCAATGAGGCTATCAGCGTCGTGCGCCATCGCTCTTCATCCCTCCGTCTCCAGTGCGTGCGGCTACTTGGCGAACTCGACGGCCCTGCTCTCCCGGATAACCATGACCTTGATCTGACCGGGGTACTGAAGCTGCTCCTCGATCTGCTTGGCGATGTCCCGTGCAAGCACGACGGACTCAGCGTCTGAGATCTCATCAGGCTTCACCATGATGCGGATTTCGCGACCTGCCTGCATCGCGTACGTCTTCTCGACGCCCTTGTGCGACTCGGCCAACGCCTCGAGCTTCTCGAGTCGCTTGATGTAGCTTTCGAGCGTCTCGCGACGCGCACCGGGGCGTGACGCGGAGATAGCGTCAGCGGCCTGAACGAGTACCGCTTCGACGGTCGTTGGCTCCACGTCGCCGTGGTGAGCCTCGATGCAGTGGAGGATCTCCTTGGGCTCGCCGAGCCGACGAGCAAGGTCTGCGCCGATGACGGCGTGCGGACCCTCGATCTCGTGGTCGATGGCTTTGCCAAGGTCATGCAGCAGGCCTGCACGCTTGGCCAGCTTGATGTCGACGTCTAGTTCGGCGGCCATCACACCGGCGAGGTGAGCGACCTCGAGCGAGTGCTTGAGGACGTTCTGGCCATACGATGTGCGGAACCGCAGGCGACCGAGCGTCCGCACTATGTCGGTGTGGAGGTTCGGGATGCCCATCTCGAAGGCGGCTGCTTCGCCGGCTTCGCGGACCTGCTGCTCAACAAGTGTCGTTGCCTTGTTGAACATCTCTTCGATGCGAGCGGGATGGATGCGCCCGTCCGCAATCAGCGTTTCAAGGGTGATCCGACCGATCTCGCGACGAACGGGGTCGAAGCTGGAAAGGATGACCGCCTCAGGGGTGTCATCGATGATGAGATTGATGCCGGTCAGCTGCTCGAATGCGCGTATGTTGCGACCCTCGCGGCCGATGATGCGACCCTTGAGATCGTCGCTCGGGATGTGAACGACTGAGACCGTCGACTCGGCAGTGTGGTCGGCCGCTACCCGCTGTATGGCGATGCCAACGATGTTGCGGGCCTTGCGGTCCGCCTCCTCGCGGGCACGCGTTTCGGTCTCGCGGATGATGATTGCCGCGTCATGCGTGGTATCGTCGCGCACACGGTCCAGGAGTACCTCGCGAGCCTGGTCGGTGCTCATGCCAGCGAGCTGTTCGAGACGGTGCTTCTCCTCAAGGATTGCGTCCTCGAGGTCCTTCTCCTGCTTCGCGATCTGTCCAGCCTGGCTTGATAGCTGATGCTCCCGTTTGTCGATGGAGTCAGCACGACGTTCGATAGACTCCTCGCGCTGCAGCAGGCGGTTCTCAAGGGCACTAAGGTCCTTACGGCGCTCCTTAGCTTCCTCTTCGGCCGTCGCCTTGAGCTGGAAGATCTCATCCCGGGCCTCAAGCAGGAGTTCCTTCTTTGTCGTCTCGGCTTGCTTCGTTGCGTCTGCAAGCAGCCGCTCCGCGGACTCGCGCGAGCGGTTGATTTTGCCGATCACCACAAAGCGGTTGATGACGAACCCTACAAGGACGCCGATGACGAGGGAGGCGATGATGATGACGAAATCGGGCACGGTTCCCTCCTTAGTCGTGAACACACTCTCTCAGAGGGGCGCCGGCGTCGCGACGTTGTGTCGATCCGCTGTCCGTCTTGCGCACAACGGGACAAGTCCCGGTGCCTGCTGCGTCAAGCCGGACGACAAAGGCGCCCGGCAACTGCGATGAAGCCAGTACGAGGTTCGGAAACCGCGCGCATGCACTACTAGCAGGGCATCTGCCCTGCAGGAACGAATGGCGACTATCCGGAGAACTCATACAAATCGACGTCCGGAGAACCGGCTGTCGTCTCGATCACATTTGCCGCGGCTATCGTAGTCGTGAAGAGGGGTTCGCGTCAAGAGAATCGACAGCACGACGAACGGCATAATCGCATATCAAAGGCGTTGTCAGAGCCCTGAATCCGCGTCCGGAGCGTTGTCGTCTTCGCAGCATGAGAGCGCCTCACGCGCCGCACCGAACGCGACT
>CAKMKD010000049.1 GCA_927439865.1 uncultured Coriobacteriia bacterium
GCAGGTGAACGAGAAGGCGGGCGTCACGTTCGAGAGTCTCCTGAAGTCCTCCGTGCGTCAGGATCCCGACGTCTTGTACCTCGGCGAGATTCGTGACACCTTCTCGGCACGAACGGCGCTCGACTTCGCGTCAACGGGCCACCTTACAGTGACCACGCTCCACACCTCGAATGCTACGACTGCGATCTTCCGTCTCGAGCGCCTCGGCATCGAGCGCGGGATGATGGCGGACTCGGTGCTCTGCATCGTGGCTCAGCGCCTGCTCAAACGTCTGTGTCCCGTGTGTCGGGAGGTTGCCCCCATCTCCGAGAAAGAGCGGGCGTTGCTGGCGCCATTCACGGACGACATTCCCGAGGAGGTCGCACACGCTGTCGGCTGCCCCGAGTGTCACGAGGGGTTCAAGGGTCGCATCGGCGTGCAGGAGATTCTCGATTTCGACCGCGATGTTGCCGAGTGGATCCGGACCGGCGTGCCCGTGGCAACGATCAGGCAGCGACTGCGCGACCGCGGATCGTACCTGCTGCTCGATAGCGCGATCGACAAGGTGCGGTCACTCGATTTCACGGTGCGCGACGTCTACGAGCGCGTGCTTGTGGAGGAGGAACACGCGCCTGAGAGCCAGGCGCAGGCGTGGGAGGACGCGCCAGCGGCGGACGCATCCGTGAGCGAGCGCGTGAGCTTCCCGAAGCCGTGGGGTGGGTCAGGCGGCGACGAGATGCTTATCGGCACCTCGGAATCCGGCGGCGAGATGGTTATCGGCGTTGCGGAAGCGTCGCACCGGCAGCGGGTTCTCATCGCCGATGACGATCCGCCCACGCGTGATCTGCTCGCGCGCGTGCTCGCAGATGGCGACTACGAGGTGTCACTCGCGGGCGACGGCCAGACGGCGCTCGATCGCATCGCCGAGCAGACATTCGACCTCATCATGGCCGACATCAACATGCCGGGCGTCAATGGGCTCGTGATGCTCGACCGCATGATGCAGGCCGGCGTCACAACGCCCATCATCATGCTCACCGGTGTTGAGGATGGTGAAGCCGAGGCGACCTGCTTGCGGCTCGGGGCGGTCGACTTCATCCGCAAACCTGTTCGGCGTGATGTCCTGTTGCTGCGGGTGCGACGTGTACTCGAACGGAGGTAGGTGGTAGCCGTGACCGATCAGGACTCGCCGAGTCGGGAGATGCGCTCCGCGACCTGCCTGCGATGCGGCCGGCTCCTGAACGAGGATGAGGGCAGCCATGCTCTCTGCAGCGTCTGTGCGATCGAGGGTGCCGAGGAGCGCATCCCTGACGCGCCCGTTTCGGATGTCCCGGGACCTCAAAGCGATCGCAGAGCGCGGTTCGAGGCGGCGTTTCTCGGCGTACTGGTCGTTGCGTTCTTCGTTCTCATCGCCATACAGGGCCCGGGAATCGTCCGCGCCATGTTGCCGGCGAGCGATCAACCCCCACGTGAGGGAGTGCAGGCTACCGATCGTGCAACCGATGAGTGCATCGAGAACCTGGCGATCGCAGCGGACGAGTACGCCAGTACGGGTGTGCTCGACGAGCAGCTCGCCTGCCCTTCGTCGTCGCGTCCCTATATCGCCCGTGAGTCGCTTGGCGCGATGACAATCGGGTGCCCGAACCCCTCGGCACATGAGTTGAAATCCCTGTCGGTCGACGCGGGTTCTGGCGTCGTGACGGCGGGAGAGTGACATGACCTCGAAGAATCGCACGCAAGCGAACACCCGGGATGCCGGTTTCACATTGGCGGAGGTCATGGCCGTCGTCATGATCCTCAGCATCCTCATGCTTATCGCGATCCCGCGCTATATAGACTCCCGTGACCGCGCCGCAGCGGCCGTCCTCAAGGTGAACCAGCGCGTCATCGAGACGAAGATCGATGCGTTGATCTACTCGGGATACCAGACGCTCTACAAGAGAAGCGATGCCGGAAGCCCCGACACATACCTCTCCACCAGGCTGGAGACGGATCTCGAGCTTGACCTCGGCGGTGGGAAGTACGGCACGAAGGAGGGCTTCCAGAATCCCTTCTCGCGGCGCGAGAACGTGCTCAACTGGAACACCGTGAACGTGTCGTCGGCCTCTACGCCGCCGGCCGTCTTCATTACGAATGCCACCACATATCGATATGAGTCAATCGGGACTAACCCCACACGGCTTGCAGGGACTATCATCGTCCAGTTCAATACGACCAGGAACACGATCGACTGCTTCTACATGGACCGCTACGGCAAGAAGTCCGCTACGCTCACGCGCCGTACGCTTCCGCAGGGCATGTCGGTCAAGTAGGTGCCGCGTCGCCGTCGGGTATCGATGCCCGTAACGCGCACCGCCGAGAGGAGATCTTGTGCGCCCACTCGCACCCCGTACTCGCACTATGTTGCTGTCCGGAATCGCTCTTGCCGTGATCGGCGGTGTTGTAGCCGTCCTGAGCGCCCCGCCCGACGAGAAGCTCGGCGTGATGGTGCGTTTCGTGATGTTCCACGGCGCGTCCACCTGGGTGAATATGGCGACGTTCACGCTGGCCGGCATCTGCGGCGTGGCGTTTCTGGCCGGCGTACGCGGCGCTCGGCGCTGGGGCGAGGCGCTGCGCTGGATCTCGCTGCCGCTGTGGATCATCAACAGCATTCTCGGCATTCTCTCCATGCAGCTCATCTGGGGTGGCATCCTGTGGAGCGAACCGCGGCTGGGGATGACGTTCGGCGTTCTCGGAGGAGCGCTCGCGATTTTCGCAGTGCAGATGCTGTTCGCTGCGCCGAAAGTGACCGCCGCGCTCGACGCGCTGCTCTCGGGCACGCTCTGGACGCTCATCGTCGTGCTGCCCAACCTGTTTCATCCCGACAGCCCCGTGTTCCAGTCGGGTAACTGGGCGTTCATCGGGGGATTTCTCGGCATGGTGGGGTCGACAGCAGTCGTGGCTGTGCTGCTTACGATTCTCATCGCGCGCAGGCCGTCGACTGACGAAAGGGAGCAGCTCAGCTAGCGCGTGGGCGCCTAGGCGGTGAGCACGCCAAGCTCGTGGCCAATCCGCTCGAACGCCGAGAGGACGAAGTCCATCTGCTCCTCGGTATGCGTTGCCATGTACGACGTGCGCAGCAGCGCGCGTCCGGGTGGCACGGCCGGCGGCCGCACAGGGTTCACGAACACGCCTTCCTCGAGCAGCCGACGCCAGAACGCGTAGACGAGCATCTCATCGCCGAGGATGATCGGGATGACGGGCGTCTCGCTCGTGCCGGTGTCAAAGCCTAGGCGTCGGTACTCGTCTTGCATGCGCCGCACGGTCTTCCAGAGCTGCTCCTTGTGCTGCGGCTCGCTCTCCATGACATCGAGCGCACCAAGGCACGCGCCCACACTTGCTGGGGCCATCGCTGCCGAGAAGATGAACGGCCTCGAGTTGTGGCGGATGTAATCGATCGTGTTTGCGTCACCCGCGATGAATCCGCCGAGCGACGCGAAGCTCTTGCTGAACGTCCCCATCATGAGGTCGACCTCGTCGGTCACGCCGAAATGCGCCGACGTGCCTTCGCCGAGCGGTCCGAGAACCCCGCTCGCGTGCGCATCGTCCACCATGAGCCGCGCTCCGAACTCCTTGCAGAGCGTGATCATCTCGGGCAGCGGGGCGATGTCGCCCTCCATGCTGAACACGCCATCGGTCACCACCAGAGTACTGCCGCTGGCTTTCTCCAGGCGCTTGGCGAGGCTTTCGGCAT
>CAKMKD010000050.1 GCA_927439865.1 uncultured Coriobacteriia bacterium
GAACATCGGGCTCATCGGCTCGCTCGCCACATTTGCCAGGATCAACCCGTACGGCTTCATCGAGACGCCGTACCGCAAGGTTGTGAAGGGCAAGGTCACCGACGACATCGAGTACCTCACCGCGGACGTTGAAGAGCGTCACGTCATCGCCCAGGCGAACGAGACGTTCAACGCGAAGACCGGAGTTTTCGACCGCGACACGGTGCTCTGCCGTGTCAAGGGCGGCGACCCGGAGGAGCGTATCCCGGCAGATGTCGACTACATGGACGTTTCACCGCGCCAGATGGTGTCGGTGGCGACCGCGCTCATCCCGGTCCTCGAGCACGACGACGCCAACCGAGCGCTCATGGGTTCGAACATGCAGCGCCAGGCGGTGCCGCTGCTGAGGCCGTCGGCTCCGCTCATCGGGACCGGCATGGAGCGCCGCGCTGCAGTGGATACCGGCGAGATCATCGTCGCGAAACGCCCGGGAGTCATCGAGTTCGTCGACTCGCGCAAGGTCGTCGTCCGTACCGCCGATGGCGATACCGACACCTACGTGCTGCCGAAGTTCCAGCGCTCGAACCAGGGCACCTGCATCAACCATCACCCGATCGTATCGCCGGGCCAGACGGTCGAGGCGGGCATCGTGCTCGCGGACGGCCCCTCCACCGAGGCCGGCGAACTTGCGCTCGGTCAGAACCTCCTCGTCGCGTTCATGCCGTGGGAGGGCTACAACTATGAAGACGCCATCATCCTCTCGGAGCGTCTTGTCAAAGACGACCTTCTTACCTCGATTCATATCGAGGAGTACGAGGTCGAGGCTCGCGACACCAAGCTTGGCCCCGAGGAGATCACCCGCGAGATCCCGAACGTCGGTGAAGACGTCCTTGCGAACCTTGACGAGGATGGCATCATCCGCGTCGGCGCCGAGGTCTTCCCCGGCGACGTGCTCGTCGGAAAGGTCACGCCCAAGGGCGAGACCGAGCTGACCGCCGAGGAGCGCCTCCTGCGCGCCATCTTCGGTGAGAAGGCCCGTGAGGTTCGCGACACGTCGCTCAAGGTCCCGCACGGTGAAACCGGGCGCGTTATCTCTGTGCACAAGTTCTCGCGTGACGCGGGCGACGACCTGTCTCCCGGCGTCAACGAGCTGGTGCGCGTGTACGTCGCGCAAAAGCGCAAGATCAACGAGGGCGACAAGCTTGCCGGTCGTCACGGAAACAAAGGTGTCATCTCCAAGATCCTCCCGATCGAGGACATGCCCTTCCTGGCCGACGGTACGCCGGTGGACATCATTCTCAACCCGCTCGGTGTGCCTAGCCGTATGAACATCGGGCAGCTGCTCGAGACGCACCTCGGTTGGGCTGCCCATGTGGGCTGGAGCGATGAGGCCAAGCCAACGAAGGCCGTCCAGGGTCCGATCCACGTTGCGACGCCGGTGTTCGACGGCGCCCGCGAGTATGAAATCTCCGAGACGCTCAACAAGGCCGATGCGAACCTGCGTCTCAAGGCCATAGAGCGCTACGGCAAGAAAACGCTTGACGGGGTCATCCCAACGATCGACTCGCTCGGCAAGACGGAGCTCTTTGACGGACGCACCGGCGAGCCGTTCCGTTCGCCGGTCACTATCGGACAGATCTACATCCTGAAGCTCCTCCACCTGGTCGATGACAAGATCCACGCACGTTCGACCGGACCGTACTCGCTCATCACCCAGCAGCCGCTCGGTGGTAAGGCGCAGTTCGGTGGTCAGCGCTTCGGAGAGATGGAAGTCTGGGCGCTCTACGCCTACGGTGCTGCCTACGTGCTGCAGGAGATTCTCACCATCAAGTCCGACGATGTCGTGGGCCGCGTGAAGGCGTACGAAGCTATCGTCAAGGGCGAGAATATCCCCGAGCCCGGCATTCCCGAGAGCTTCAAGGTTCTCGTGAAGGAGATGCAGTCGCTCTGCCTCGACGTTGAGATCATCTCGGAGTCTGGCGAGCAGATCGAACTCAAGGAGCAGGACGAGGACATCTTCAAGACCGCAGAGGAACTGGGCCTCGACCTCACTGGGATGGAAGGCGGCCCCAAGCCGGCTGCATCCGACGTGATCGAAGAGGTATCGCTTGCCGACCTTGATACGTCGGACTTCGACCTGGATCTTGAGCTCGATGATTCCGAGGCCGGGGAGTAGGCCACCGCGTACGATTCCCCGGCCGTGTGGCCGGGGCGGATGGAGGAGTGAACGTTGCTCGACGTCGACGTCAACAACTTCGATAGACTGCGGATCGGCCTGGCCTCTTCGGAGCAGATCAGGCAGTGGTCACGTGGCGAAGTCAAGAAACCTGAAACGATCAACTACCGCACGCTCAAGCCTGAGAAGGACGGACTCTTCTGTGAGAAGATCTTCGGTCCGACGAAGGACTGGGAGTGCTACTGCGGTAAGTACAAGCGCGTGCGCTTCAAGGGCATCATCTGCGAGCGCTGCGGTGTCGAGGTAACTCGTGCCAAGGTGCGTCGTGAGCGCATGGGTCACATCGAGCTGGCTGCACCGGTCTCGCACATCTGGTACTTCAAGGGTGTGCCGAGCCGCCTCGGCTATCTGCTCGACATAGCTCCCAAGGATCTTGAGAAGGTCCTCTACTTCGCGTCGTCCATCATCACCTCGGTCAACGAGGAGGAGCGCGAGGCGAATCTCGACATGCTCAAGGACGAGATCCTCGTCGATGTCGAGGCGCTTGACGCCGAGGCAATCGAGGAGCGCGCTGCCATCGAGGCAGAGCGTGACCGTCTTGTGGGTATCGCCAAGGGCGAGATCACGCCTGAAGAGGGCGAGGAGCTTGACGAGGACGTCGACCCGGCCGACCGCATCAAGAAGCTCGAGGCCGAGGCGAAGCGCGATCTCAAGGACCTGGATGAGGAGTACACCGAGCGCAAGGAGATTCTGCGCGAGGCGTTCGACCGATTCCAGAAGCTCTCGGTCAAGGATCTCATCAACGACGAGACGCTCTACCGTGAGATGAAGCTCCGCTACGGCGATTACTTCCGCGGTGGCATGGGCGCCGAGGCGATCAAGGACCTCCTGTCGCGCATCGACCTGGCCGATCTCGAGACCGAGCTTCGGGATATCATCCGTGACGGCAAGGGTCAGAAGCGCCAGAAGGCGATCAAGCGTCTCAAGGTCGTTGCCGCGTTCAAGGCCTCGAAGAATCGTCCCGAGTGGATGATCCTCGACGCGATCCCTGTCATTCCGCCGGACCTCCGTCCGATGGTGCAGCTTGATGGTGGACGCTTCGCGACGAGCGACCTCAATGATCTCTACCGCCGAGTCATCAACCGGAACAACCGCCTCAAGCGGCTGCTCGATCTCGGCGCGCCCGAGATCATCGTTAACAACGAGAAGCGCATGCTTCAGGAAGCTGTTGATGCGCTCTTCGACAACGGCCGTCGTGGTCGCCCGGTCACGGGCCCCGGCAACCGTCCGCTGAAGTCCATCAGCGATATGCTGAAGGGCAAGCAGGGTCGCTTCCGCCAGAACCTTCTCGGCAAGCGCGTCGACTACTCTGGCCGCTCGGTCATCGTGGTCGGACCGGAGCTCAAGCTCCACCAGTGCGGGCTGCCGAAGGTCATGGCGCTCGAGCTGTTCAAGCCGTTCGTCATGAAGCGCCTGGTCGACCTCGACCACGCGCAGAACATCAAGAGCGCAAAGCGTATGGTCGACCGCGGCAAGAGCGTCGTGTGGGACGTGCTGGAAGAGGTCATCCGGGATCACCCCGTCATGCTCAACCGCGCGCCTACCCTGCACCGCCTCGGGATTCAGGCTTTCGAGCCGATCCTCGTTGAGGGCAAGGCCATCCGCCTGCATCCGCTCGTGTGCACAGCATTCAACGCGGACTTCGACGGTGACCAGATGGCCGTCCACCTGCCGCTTTCGACCGAGGCTCAGGCCGAGGCACGCATCCTCATGCTCTCCACCAACAACATCAAGTCGCCCGCACACGGTCGTCCGCTGACCGTGCCGTCGCAGGACATGGTCATCGGTCTGTACTACCTCACGACGGTGCGCGAAGGTGCCACCGGCGAGGGCCGTGCGTTCCGTGACGCCAGCGACGCCCTCCTCGCGTACGACAACAGGGCGGACCTTGATCTGCAGGCCATGATCAGCGTCCGGCTCAAGAGCGACACCGTCGAGGAGTACATGGACGGTAACAAGCCGATGCTGCGCGAGCGCACGGCAGGGGAGCGCCTGGAGACGACGGTCGGACGCATCACGTTCAACCGCTCTATGCCCGCGGACCACCCGTTCGTCAATCATGACGTGGACAAGAAGCAGGTCTCGCGCCTCGTAGAGGAGTGCTCGAACACCTACTCGACCACGCAGATGGCGACGACGCTTGATGAACTCAAGCGCCTCGGCTTCCACTACGCCACGCGCGCCGGTGTGACCGTCGGTGTGTTCGACGCCAAGATTCCCGCGAAGAAGGCCGAGATCATTGCGGCATCCGAGCTCGAGGTCGTCGGTATCGAGCACCAGTACGATCGCGGCCTCATCACTAAGGATGAGCGTCACCGCCAGATCGTCGATGTGTGGACGCGTGCTACCGACGATGTCGGCGACGCCATGGCCGAGAACTTCGACAAGTTCAACCCCATCTTCATGATGGCGAACTCTGGCGCCCGCGGTAACATCAAGCAGGTCCGCCAGCTGGCCGGCATGCGAGGCCTGATGGCGAACCCGAAGGGTGAGATTCTCGACCGCCCGATCAAAGCGAACTTCCGCGAAGGACTGTCGGTGCTCGAGTACTTCATCTCGACCCACGGCGCTCGTAAGGGTCTCGCCGACACGGCGCTCCGCACGGCCGACTCTGGATACCTGACCCGCCGTCTCGTAGACGTCGCGCAGGACGTTATCGTCCGCGAGTCCGACTGCGGCACCGACGAGGGCATGGCCTTCGTGCTGGCAGACGCCCGGACCGGTCAGGCCGATCACGACCTCGTCGGACGCTGCCTTCTGACTCCGGCCGTCGCTTCCGAGACGGGCGAGATCCTCAAGGAGGCCGGCGAGTACCTGAGTTCAGACGCCGACATCAAGCGCCTGATGGACGCCGGCGTCGAGACCGTCGAAGCCCGCACCGTCATGACGTGCCACGCCAAGCACGGTATCTGCCAGATGTGCTACGGCTGGGACCTTGCGGCTGGACGCGCTGTCGACATCGGAACCGCTGTAGGCATCATCGCGGCCCAGTCGATCGGTGAGCCGGGCACCCAGCTCACGATGCGTACCTTCCACACCGGTGGCGTCGCGGGTGAGGACATCACCCACGGCCTCCCGCGTGTAACCGAGCTCTTCGAGGCCCGCAAGCCGAAGGGCCAGGCGCTCCTTGCCGAGATCTCTGGTGTCCTGAAGATCGAGGATGAGGACAAGACCCGCAAGTTCACCGTCAGTGACGGCAACGAGCACGAGAAGTCCTACACGGCTTCGCGTCGTGCACGCCTGCGTCCTGGCATCACTGACGGCATGACCGTCGAGGCCGGCACGCAGCTGACCGAGGGCTCCGTCAACCCGCACGACCTGCTCGAGGTTCGCGGTC
Source organism: uncultured Coriobacteriia bacterium (assembly GCA_927439865.1). Classification (GTDB taxonomy): domain Bacteria; phylum Actinomycetota; class Coriobacteriia; order Anaerosomatales; family Anaerosomataceae; genus UBA2286. The sequence goes on from CAKMKD010000050.1 coordinate 5,553, forward strand.
CGAAGGCGGTTCACGCCTACATCGTCCGCGAGGTGCAGGAGGTTTACGCGAGCCAGGGCGTTGACATCAACGACAAGCACATCGAGGTCATCGCGCGCCAGATGATGCGCAAGATCTCACTGACCGAGGCCGGAGACACGACGTTCCTTCCCGGACAGCTTGTCGACCGCTTCGTCTTCGCCGAGGAGAATGAGACCATCATCGCCGACGGCGGTGACCCCGCAACGGGTCACGCGGTCCTGCTCGGCATCACGAAGGCATCGCTCGCAACGGACAGCTTCCTCTCGGCAGCGTCCTTCCAGGAGACGACGCGCGTCCTCACCGACGCCGCCATCGCCGGCAAGGAAGATGAGCTGCTCGGCCTCAATGAGAGCATGAGGATGCGTGCCTCGGCCTGAGCCTCGGTCGAAAGCGGCAGGTGGAC
>CAKMKD010000051.1 GCA_927439865.1 uncultured Coriobacteriia bacterium
GCGTTGCGTTCGAGACGCCCGTCATCGTGTTTTACCTCACCTACTTCGGCGTGGTTCCGTATGCGAAGCTTCGCCAGAACTGGAGCATCGTGACCGCGAGCGTGGAGCCCTCGGCGATCGTGTCCTTGCTGAGCACGCCGAAGGCGAACTGCAGCGCCTCTTCCTGGATCTCGGTGAGGACGCCGATGGTCACATCGATGCTGTTGATGCGGCTCGCCTTCGCGTCGTTCGCGGCCTCGACGGCAGCAGAGACGATGCCGTCGCAGATACCCATTTCATGCACGGTTGTTCCTTCCGAAGTGCGGCGTCAGGACTCGTCTTCGAGCTCGGCGTCGGCAGCGCGCTGCGCCTTGATCTTCTTCGCCATCATGATCCTGACGAGCAGCATGCTGATCTCATAGAGGCCGATCATCGCCGCCGAGAGGAAGCCCATGCTCACCGGCGACCAGTCGGGCGTGATCATCGCCGCGACGACGATGATGACGATCCACACGATGCGCCAGTTCTGACGAAGCTTGGCATACGGAACCACGCCGAAGTAGGTGAGGTAAAACACGATGACGGGCGTCTCGAACGCGACGCCGAAGCCGATCAGGAAGTACGCGATGACCGTGATGATGTCGGTCGCCTGCGCCTGATACTCCATGATGTTGCCGGACTGGTCCACGAGCCACTCGAAGCTCGCAGGCAGGATGACGAAGTAGCAGAACGCCACGCCGGCCAGGAACAGCGCCACCGTGGCGATGAACGTGCCGAGGAACCACTTCTGCTCTTTGGGCCGCAGCGCCGGCAGGAAGAAGCTCATCGTCTGCCAGATGGTGACCGGACTCGTGAGGACGAGCGACGCCCACAGTGCCACTTTGAATCGCACCATCATGGGATCGAATGCGCGCAGCGCGATGATGGGCCGCTCGCCGAGCGCTGCCCGGACCGGCTCTATGAGCACATTGAAGATCGGGTCCGCGAGAAAGTAGAGTCCCACCGCGGAGACAACAAGAACCGAGGCGACGATCACGAGCCGACGACGAAGCTCGGCGATGTGGCTGAAGAAGGACATCCGCTTGGGTGCGATGGGCATGGCGTGTGGAGGATGCAGCTACTGCTGCTCCCCCGCCTCCTCTCCATCGTCGTCGGACGTCATCCCTGGCGCGGCCGGCGAACCGGGCACCCATCCTGCGTGCTCAGGAGCGATCGAGGCGTTCTCCGAGTCTTCGCTCGGGTCAATCGCCTCCGGTGCCTCCTCCGGCGGTGTCTCGCCCGGGGCGACGACCCCTGTCATCTCCCGGTACGCACGAGCCTTCGCGTATGGGTCGGCGTCAGCGTTCTCGGACACCGGGGCGTCTTCGGCCTCCGTGGCGTCTCCTGGCTCTGCGCCGTCAACCGCCTTCTTGGCCTTCTCGGCCCTCTCGGTCATGGCATTTTGCTCCGAGAGGTACATCTCGGCCTTGAATGTCGACTCCATCATCGCCTGGTACCGCTTGAACTCGCGCATGAAGCGTCCGAAGGTGCGCGCCATCTGGGGCAGTTTGTCGGGCCCAAACAGCAGCAGCACCACGAACGCGATGATGATGACCTCGCTGCCGCCGATGCCGAACAACGCTTCAACTCCTCATGCTGCGCGGACACGACCAGTGCGGTCGTGTCCATTCGAACGAGTCTAGGGTCGCCGCAGCGGCAACGCAAGACGCCGGGGTCTAGAAGCCCTCGGCTTCAGCCGCGCTCGCGAAGATCGGGAAGACCTTATCGAGCCCGGTGATACGGAAGATCTTGAGGATACCTTCCCTGGTGCAGATGATGCGCATCGAGCCGGACTGCTCCTTCACGCGTCGCAGCCCGCTGACAAGCACTCCAAGTCCCGAGCTGTCGATGAAACCGACTGCATCGAGGTCGACCACAAGATCGACGCAGCCGTCTTCCACTGCGTTTACGATGTGCGACTTGAGCACGGGCGACGTGTAGACGTCGACCTCGCCGTTCACGGTGATGCGGCACGTGGATCCGTCACGTTCGGTCGAAATGTCGAGTTCCATGCTGGTGCCTCTCGGTTCGCCGTTCGTTTGACTGCTCGATTGTAACCGTCGAATACGCCGGTGAGAAGGCAGCGCGAATCGGGTACGAAGAAGGCGTCCCCGCCGAGCGAAAGGATGCCCGTGCCTCTCACTATCCAGCTGGACCCCGGCGAATCGCACTGGACGCTCACGCTGATCGGCGATCTCGATTACAGCGAGTGCGCTGCGTTTCGCCTGACTATCGACAGAATCCTCAAAGACTCGCCCGGCTCAACGGTTGTGGACTTGTCTCGGCTCGACTACCTGGACAGCTCCGGACTTGGTCTCCTTCTGTCGCTTTCCAAGGAGTACGGCGCGCACGGCGGACGCCTTGTCCTGGTGACGAACGATGCAGTAGACAGCATCCTCGATCTCACCAGACTCTCGGGGATCTTCTCCACAGCGGGGAACCTCGCAGACGCCTCCGCCATGATTGAGGACACGCACGCGAGCTAGCGCGAACCGCTAAATGAACGCAAACGACCGACCGCTGGGTGCGATCGGTCGTTTGTACGTCCAGTGTGTGAGCCTACGGCGCGCTTGTTGCGGGAGCCGAGGCGGTATCCGGCGATGACGCCGCAACCTGTGCCAGAAGGTCCTTCGCGTTCGCGATCTGAGGCTGAAGCGCCGCATCGTTCGTGGCGATGAACGTCTCAAGCGCCACCTTCGCATCCGGGCTACCGGCGTACGTCAGCGCAAACGCCTTGTTCCCGACAACTGTGTTGTCGGAGGGGTTCAGTTTCAACGCCTGATCGTAGTAAGTGACAGCCGACAGCCAGTACGGACGCGACGCGTCGACAGCGCCACTCTCGTACTCGGCAACAGCCCACTCGTAGTACGTGTGACCCACGTTTGCGAGGAGAGCAGCGTTGGTCGGGTCGGACTTCGATGCGTTCAACGCTGCATCGACCTGCGGCTGATACGTGACGGCGAAGCCGGTACCGGCTGCCCCGTTCGATCCGCCCGGGGCCTTCGAGCCGAAGCCCTGGAAGCCCGCGAGTGCGATGCTGGCCACAAAGGTGACTGCGACGATGATGATGACGGCCTTCGTCCAGGCCGGAGCGCTTTTCTTGTTGATTGCCATGCGTACACCTTTCGAGAGGGAGCGGACACGAGTGCCGGCACGTTCGCCGCACTCGATCGAACCGCGCTACTTTGCGGTGGTTTCGGCGGATCCCGAAGCGACGCCAGAGCCCGTCATCCCGCCGAGGTCGGGATGGTTGGCCGGTATCTGACCCGAATTGATCTGGTCCTGGGTAAGCTGCGGAGCGGGGGCCGTGGGCGCCGATGTCGACGAATTAGCGACCTTGCTGCCCGTCGGGATGAGAACGCCCACGAGAATGCCGACCAGCAGTGCGATGGCGGTCATCAGCGCGGCGATGAGCATCGGTACATCCTGCTCGAAGAACGACTGTCCACCTGAGGCTACAACGGGGGCAGCTGACTGCTTCTGAGCTACCTGCGCCTTCTTCGGAGCTGGCTTTGCGTCCTCTTCCTCGTCGAAGAAGAAATCCTGATCGCTCACGTAAGCTACCTCCTAGATATCGTTATCCTCGGCCACGGGTGCTACCCGTCCGAATCCCGCGAGATTATAGCACGCACACTTGGCGAGAACCGACCGCCACGCATGACCGCTTTCTCGGCGAGACGCGTGCCTGCGAGCGCGACCGTTGCAGCAAGAACACCCAGGATCGCGCCCGCCACATCCGGTTCGATTCCTGCTCGCCTTCCAAGCAAGAAGCCAGCCAAATACCCGAGCACGAGGCACGCGAGTGGCACGGCGAAGACCGCCAGCGCTGCCTTAAGCCGAAGGCTGTCCGGTATGAGCACCTCGACCTCATCGCCGAGAGTGGTTCCTTTGTGATCCACGACGTCCCGCAGCAGCAACTCGCCGCTCTCAAATGCAGCTCCGCAGGCGCTACAGCCCTGACATGCATCGGAGCTTCGCAGCACGACGTCCACGTTGCCGCCGCGAACCGCGACGATTGTTCCGTGCTCGATCATCACGCACGACCGTCTTTGAGCTTCAGTCGCGCGTTCTCCACGTCGCTGTACAGACTGCCGGTGTCGATCGTCATGAACGTGCCGTTCTCGAAGAGGACGCGACCATCGACCATGGTCATGACCACGTCTTCCTGGTTGCTCGTGTGCACGATCGCGCTATACGGATCCTGAGTTGGCACCTGATGGCTCCGGGACAGGTCCACCGCGATGATGTCGGCCCGCTTGCCCGGCTCGAGACTGCCCACGAGATGGTCGATCTTGAGGGCTTTGGCTGCATCCAGCGTGGCCATGCGCACGAACTGCTTCGCCCGATAGAACTGCGCTTCGCCCGCAAGTCCACGCTGGACGAGAAGTCCGATTCGCATCTCATCGAAGAAGTCCATCGTGCTGTTCGATGCGGGTGAGTCCGTGCCGATGCCGACCCGTAGCCCGTGCTCCAGGAACGACCGGAGAGGAGCGATGCCCATACCGAGCTTCAGGTTGCAGCGCGCGCAGTATGCAACGGCGACGTCGTTGCGGGCCAGGGTGTCCACATCGGCAGGGTCGACGTGCACGCAGTGAACCGCAAGCACGTTCGGTACCTCAAGAATGCCCCACTGGTAGACGTACTGCACAGGACTGACGCCGGTGGGGAGCCACACGACCTGCGACCAGCCGGACTGGGCCCGGTAATCCTGACCGAGGGACGACGAGCCGTACTTCACGAAGTCGTATTCATCCTTCGAACCGGCAAGATGCAGTGCCACCGGCACGTCGAGCTCCCCGGCCTTGTCTGCGACAGCTTTGAACAATGATGGATGGCACGAGTACGGCGAATGCGGCGCGATGCCGATCGTCAGCAGCGACGGGTCCACCGATTCTTGCCACTGTGTGATGTCCTCAAGCGCGGCGTCGACGACACTGCGCACCTGCGACTTGTCCATCGTGGAGACTTCCCGATAGATGACACCGCGGAGTCCGGCTGCCGAGGCAGGCGCAACTGACGTGCCCGAGTCAGACACATCTGCGAACGTCGTGATGCCCGAGCGGACGGACTCGATCGCGCCGAGAACCGCGGAGTTCTTCCAGTCCTGCTCGGTGAGGAGCTCCTCAAGACGCATGACCTGCATCTTCCAGCGCGAGTACGGAAGGTCGTTCACCACTCCCCGGAACGACGCGTACTCGAAATGCGTGTGCAGATCGATGAAGCCGGGCATGAGGGCCGCGAGTCCGTAGTCGTGGATCTCCTCGGCAGGGTAGCCGGCGATGAGGTCCTCGCGCGTTCCGACCGCGACGATCGCGCCATCCTGCACGACGACGCCGCCGTCCTCGAAATGGGGACCCGAGACCGGGAGAACGTACCGGGCTAGCAGCAGCATTGTCGCGTCCCTCCGTGCGTCGTAGACCGTACGTTCATCGTACACGCTCGGGCAAGAGTGCTTCCAGCGAGACTCAGACCTCGGCGATATGAACCGCAACGACCCCGAACGTGAGATTGTGCCAGTTCACCTTCCTGAAGCCCGCTGTATGAAGTTCCGAGGCGAGCGCCAGCTGTGCTGGGAACGCCCGAATCGAGTCGTTGAGGTACTGGAAAGACGGCTTGTCGCCGGTGAGCAACCCGCCGAGGTTCGGAATGACGATGCGCAGGTAGAGGTGATAGAACCACCGCACGATCGGCATCGGCGGCCGGGAGAACTCGAGGATCACATACCGCCCGCCGGGCTTGAGGACGCGGTGTGCCTCCCGGAAGTTCGCGGCGCGGTCCGGCAGGTTTCGAACCCCGAACCCTATGGTCACGATGTCGAACCGGGCGTCATCAAACGGCAGGTCCTGCGCGTCGACGACCTCGAAGGCGATCTTCGTCGGACCCCGGTATGCAGCCGCCTTCGGCTTTCCGACCTCAAGCATCTCGGGCACGAAGTCGGTTGAGAGGATCGACGCCGGCTTGCCGAGACGCGCGAACGCCATCGTCAGGTCCCCGGTGCCCGCTGCGAGGTCGAGCATCACGCTCTTGTGGTCGGGACGCGCGAGTCGAACCGTCGTGCGACGCCACAACCGGTCGATGCCGAAGCTCGACAGGATATTGAACAGGTCGTATGACGGCGCGATCAGGGAGAAGATGTCCTTCACGCGGTCCGTGGTGGGTACGCCTGGCGCCGGATTTTCGTCGGAAACCATCAGCTCTTATGCTCCACAGGTCGGGGCTCGATCTTGCGCATCTTCGGGAACAGCGACTCGAAGTTCACCCTGAACCAGAGCGCTATGTTGCTGAAGACGTGCGTGGGTCGCACTGAGGCAGGCCAGTTCAATTCGGACTTCTCGCACACGGTGCTTTCGTTCAGACGATCGACCTCGTGACGGAAGCCATCGAGCAGCGCCGTGCGAGCATCGCCGGTCGAGGTCTCGATGATCTCGTCAATGCGCTTCATAGCCCGCTGTGCCTCACGAATGCGCTGCTCCGTCACAGCAGCGGCCGCGGCGTCGGCGATCCCCGCCTCGGCCTTGATGCGGTTGAGCCCGAGTGCCGATTCGTAGATGGTGTCGACCATCTCGTCACGGGTCATCCCGTCGGGCTCGTAGTTCAAGATGTGCTTCCAGCTTGGCTCAAGCAGCAGCTGGCGATGCTCTTCGAGCGTCTTCGCGCGCAACGTGTAGCCGTATGCGTCAGGGTTGTCGAACACCATGGAGCCCGGGTCGAGGAACGGCGCCATCGGCGAGATGAACGCGAGCAGCCGCTTATCATTGCCGAGGCGCGCATAGAGGTCACGCACTGCGGGTACGGTATCGAGCACCGACTGCGCGGTCTGCGTCGGTATGCCGGTCATGAAGTACAAATCGAAGCGTGAGCAATTGTGCTTGAGCGCGATCTCGATGGAGTCCGAGAGTTCCTCGAACGTGTAGTGCTTGCCGAACGCAGCTCGCACGGCGTCGTCGTGGCTCTCGGCAGATACCTCGACCGACCAGTCGTTGAGATGCTCGTCGAGCATCGCGCAGAACTCCTCGGTGGGCGGCGTGAAGAACTCGAACCCGATGGGATTCCTGAAGTTGATCCGCTGCAGTCCCTTCAGGAAGGACTCCACATACTCCTGCCCCGCCTGCTGGAAGTCGTTGAGCACGAAGACGGGTCCCGGGATGTGCTTCTGCACGTGCGCGATGTCCGCGACAAGACGATCGGGGTCGCGAAACGCGGGGGCCTTTCGGCCAAAGTGCTGCGCGAACGCGTACGCGGAACCGCCGCACGTGGGGCACTGCTTGGTGCAGCCGCGACAGGTGAGCGAGGCCGTGACGGGATACCCGAGCCACCCCTTGAACGGCAGCGCGCTGATCATGTCGCGGTCGCGGATGACCGAACGCATGCTGAAGCTGTAATCGAGCTTCACGTGGTCGAACGTGTCGGGCACCCACGACAACTCATTCACGACAACGGAACCGTCGGCGGTCTTGTACGTGAGATTCGGGATGCCTGCAACGCTCCCGCGACCCTTCAGCGCGAACATGAGCTGCGTGAACGGCTCCTCGGTTGAGTCGCCGCGAAGCACATAGTCCACACAGTCGTAACGAACGAGCTCCTCGTGGAAGTACGAGGATGAGAGGCCGCCGAAGATCACCGGCGTGTCGGGGTGGTACTTCTTGCAGATGCGGGCGATTTCGATGGAACCGTGCGCGTGCGGCAGCCAGTGCAGGTCTATGCCGAAGGCGATGGGATCCATCTCGCGGATCGCCTTCTCGACGTCGTACTTCGGGCTGGCGAGCATCCGCATCGCCAGATTGAGGATACGGACGTAGAGCCCGTGCCGCTCCATGTATTCGGCCATCGTAGTAAAGCCGATGGGGTACATCTCGAAGATCGGGCTCGACGGGACCAGGTCCGAGACCGGTCCAAACATAATCGACCGCTCACGGAAGTCGTACACGCTCGGGGCGTGCAAGAGCACGAGGTCAGGTCGGGGCAAAGCGCACTCCTCCTCCACGTCGCCGTTGGGGGGTTAGACACGGCTTGCCGGAGCCATCAGAAGCCGAAAGTATAGCACGCGAGTGCCACGCTGCGCCGTGTGCTGCTCAGACTACCGGGCGCCCACAGAGCCGACCTTGCCTGCGCACTTGCAGGCGAGCGACTTGATGTCGCAGGGCATTCGCATCTGCGTGATGGTCATACCCTCGGGTTTGCGAATCCGGATGATCGGCGTGAGCAGCAACGCTCCCGTGATGCCCGCGCCCGCGAGCAAGTCGAGCGACACCTGCACCCAGCCGGGTGAGCATGCCACGAGCGCAACCCGCACACCAAGCGACTGGTTCAGTCGTGAGAGATCCGTGAGGTGGGCGACCGTGAGACCGCCTACCACCGCGCCGGCGTCCTCGGGCAACTCCGAGTAGAGACCCGCCGGCTTGACGCCGAAGCGCTCGGAGGGGAAAACGACTTGCAGCGCTTCGAGCATCCGTGCGGTGCCGACCATGATGAGCGGATACTCGTCACTCAGGCCGAGGTACGACGTGAACTCCCGGAAGAGCACTTCGGGGTCGTAACCCGCGCCGGGCCGACCGATATCGCCGACGAACGAGATATCCCTGCGTACAGTCTCTTCTTTGATTCCGAGCTCGTCTGCGAGCTGTCGGGACGTGATGCGCTCAGGTGCGCCCACCCGAATGAGCTCGCTCAGGTAGCAATGATAGAGCGACAGCCGATAGAGTGTGGCATCGGGAGCTACGCGACTGGGCACCGGCTAACCTCCGAAGTGGACGGGTAACAGTTGTTCACTAGCACTCTACCCCCGCTGCAGGTCGTTCACCACAGCTAATCGAGCTCACTGCGGAGCGCGCATGTTGAAGATCACGACGCGGCCCGACTCGGCATCGGTAATGTAGATGCGCGCGGTCGATGGGGCCCACGTTACATCACGTGGACTCCCAAGCGCCGGACCGCCGTTCGCCTCACCCTCGATCACATCCAGGCGGCGACCGCTCTTGTCGGTGAGACGCACGACCCGCTCGAAGGTATCAACCACGAGCACACCCCCGCCAAGCCCCGCTCCCAGTCCTCGCGGCAGCGCGAACGGTTCGGGGAACGTCCCCTTCGAAGCGCCGGTGCTTGCGTCGAAGACTGCCACGCGACCAGCGTTCGAGTCTGTCGCATAGAGCACGCCGCCCGCAACGAGCAGACCTCCCGAAAAGGCGCCTTGCTCGCCTGCTCCCGCCACAACCGTACGCAGATAACGGCCGTCAGCGCTGTACGCTTTGATCGACAGGTCCGCTCCGTCAGCAACGAAGATGATCTCTCCCTCGACCGCGACGGCCGAGGGCTGCTGCGGCGCGGTTGCCAGGTCGGCCGCGCCGAGGACAATCACTGCAGGCGATTCGGCCCCGGGATCAGCGTCCAACACGACCACGCGCTCGCCGGCGTTGTCGACGACGACGATCTTGTCCGCACCGAGCGTGGCCACGTCAGACGGATACGCGCTCAGCGCACCGTCGCGCGGCGGCACGGCGATCGAGCCCATGTCCTCTCCGCGCAGGCCGAACAGGCGAACACGACCGGCGTCCGACTCGGCGACGTAGAGGGTGTTCGCCCGCACAGCGATGCCGAGAGGGTTCAGGAGCGCCGACTGGTCCTCGGCGGGAAACGAGCCGGCGAAGCTGACCGTCGCGGTGCTCTCCCGGGAGAAACCTGCAAGGTCAACACCGTCACGCGGGACGAGCAGCAGGACCGCCGCAACGATGCCGACGACGAGCACCAGCGCCGCCATCGCCACAAGCAGCGTGCGGGGCCGGATACCGCGGGGTGCGCGTGTCTGATCCTCAGACACCTAATATCCGATCAGGTAGGCACCATGAATCGAGTTGTACACGATCACAACGCCGACTGCGGCGAACGCCATGACCGGGAACGCCGCGATGGCCGCCCATGCGAAGCGCCTCCCGCGCCATCCCATCGTCAGGCGAAGGTGTAGCACGATCGCATACACGAGCCACGAAACGAGCGACCAGGTCTCGATCGGGTCCCAGCTCCAGTAACGGCCCCAGGCTTCGTTCGCCCAGATCGCGCCAGCCGCAATCATGATGCCGAGGAAGATGAACCCCACCGCCACAAACTTGAACGTGAGGTCATCGACTTTGTCTTGCTCGGGAAGACGCGTAAGGCGATCGTTCCAGCGCTCGGCTCCTGTCGAAGAACGCAGCAGGTAGACGACACCAAGACCCAGCCCCGCGATGAACGACCCATAGCTCAGCTTGGCGAACGCGACATGGATGCCCAGCCACCAGCTTGCAAGCGTGCCAGTGATGCCAAGGTCGCTCTTCGGAGCGAGCATCGCACCTCCAAGCGCAAGAAACGCGAGCGGCATGAGCACGACGCCGATGGTCCGCAGCGCCTTAAAACGAATCGCCAGGAGGCCGAAGGCGAGCACGGTCATGAGCGCATACGATGACACGACCTCGTAGAAGCCGAGGTAAGGACCGTGGCCGAGTCGGACCCATCGAACGGCGATGCCCGCCAGGTGCGGCAGGAGCCCGCCGAGCGAAGCCACAAGCGCGAGACGAGTGAGTACATCCTTGTGGAAGACGAATCCGAGGGTATAGAGAACCGCGCCCGCAGCGTACGCGGTGACGGCGAGCCACATCAGCACGATTTCCAGTGTCATGAAGGTTCCTCTTCTCGGGCAAGCGAGGCAGCGACAGCAGTTCTGACGGTTGCCGGCCAATCGGGATCGGACCGCATATGGCGCGAACGCACGAACACCTGCAGTGTACCCTCGGTGCGCTCCACAAGCACCACAGCCGAGCGGGTCGGTGCGAGCACCGCGAGGCTGATGCCCAGGAGCGCAAGCCCGAACAGCACGTAGATCGGCCACACCGACCAGTCATCGACCACGGAAAGACGTGCGTACATCGCGAGGCGCCGTGCAGTCACCGTGAGCGCACCGATCTCTGCACTCTCGTTTTCCCGAAGCACGACCGAGTCAGTTCCACCCCCTGCCGACCAGGTCACCTCGACCGCGGGGTCGTCGGTCTCGGCAGTGGTGACGACGACTGGCTGCTGAGCAACGCTGCCCTCGGCAAGCGTGAGTTCGACGGGGAGTACGCTCCCGGGCGCGTCCTCATCGGCGTCGAGGAATACCTCGGCAGTCTCCTGTGCTCCGCCTCCCGTAACCTCGAGCACGGCGGCACGTCCGTAGCCGGCCATGTGTATGAGAAGCCCACCAGCCCTGAGCGGCGCGTTCGAGCGAACGTACCGTCCCCCGAGGGGGCGATCGCCGTCCCACAGCTCGACGTACGGCGTGGGACCGAACGACACGTCTTTCACCACCAGGTCGCGCTCCATGCGTGGGATTGCCACAGTCAGCCCCGAGAGGCCGCCGTGCCACGGGCCCGTATTGAGAAATCCATAGGACGTGGCGACGTCGGGCTTCGCGTACCCGACGACAACGCCCATGAGACCCTCGGAGCGGGTCAGCTGTCCCAACGAGATCACGACGAAGAGTGCGGCGAGTGCCCAGTGGAAGATCGGGCTGCCAAGCAGGCCCACCACACGCGAGCGGCCGGTGACGAGACTCCCGGCGGCAGTGGTTCGAAGTCCAAGCGATTGCAGCGCCTCGGTTGAGAGAGCCAGCGCTTCATCTTCCGTCAGGGCCTGATCGCACGAGACGGCCGCGTCATGACGGGATTTGAGGGGATCGATTGCCTCAGACGCGGGTGCCCACAGACGCGCAGACTGGCGCACCGCCCACCTCGTGCGCTCGAGCGCACATGCAGCGGTCGCGAGTGACAGCCACGCGGCGATGATCACAAAAACGGGATGAGTGAACGCTGAAAAGAGCCCCAACGCGGAGACAAGCGGGGCAAACGTTGGGTATTCGGCCACCCACTCAACCACATCAGGAGCGTCGGGCGCCCCCTGAGGGATTGCGGATGCCACAGCTGCGTAGACCGTGAACGCGATCAAGAGTCGCACGGCGACTCGCCGTGAGGCCAGGAAGCGCGCTGCAGCCCGGATGACGCTCACTCGACGTCCCCGTGCGGCGATGCCTCGACGGCGCTCACGATCCAGCCTCGGTCGATGAGCGTGAGCGTGTACGTGGTGTCGTAGCTGGCGCTGAGCTCGTCGCTGCTGTAGTCGCCTGTCTTCGGAACGAAGTAGCGGTACGCCCACTCCTCCGTAGCGGTCACAACTGCCCCGGTCGCATCCTCGGACACATCGCCAACAGTGAACGCCAGCAATCGCTGCTCGATAGCGCGCTCTTGCTGAGCGTTGAACTGTATGTACGCATCGACCCTTACGCCCTCTTCAGGCGTCATCGTCGCCGATGCAACCTCGGAGTTCCCGGTTGCGTACGCACTGCTCACGGCCTTCAGGTACGCGAGCACCGCATTCTCAGGAGTCGAGAGGTCTGTTGTGGCCTGAACCGCAGGCGGTGTGGGCGCCGGTTCATTACGAGGCGTTGAGCACCCGGCCGAGAGAATCAGCACGCCACAGAGCGCGACCCATGCTAGACGTGACACGGAACCTCTCATCCTCGCAACCCTTCACCCGGGAAAGCGACCGGGCGACCGAAGTCGCCCGGTGCGCACTCAACCGCAGTCGCTGTGCTCGACCGGCTACAGCGCCGACCGGACGTGGCATTTCGCGCAATACGTGGGTTCGTGGCACTTGAAGCACGGCTCGGCACCGCTCTTCTTGACGGCATCGAAGTGCTGCGGGATCCACGGCTTCTTCGGATCGCCATCCTTGTGGTGGCATGCGTTGCAGAACTCGGTGCCGTCCTTCGATCCGCCCTGCGCGTGGCAGTTGGCACAGACCTTCGGCGTCTTCTTGCCGGCGTCGCCGTGGTTCTCGGTGAACCCGACGGGATGCGGCATCTCGATGCCGTGGCAGTCATTGCAGAACTTCTGGGTGTTATGGCAGGTGGCGCAGTAGTTCACGGTGGCGACCGGCGAGAGCGCGAGCACTTCCTCGGACTCCTTGCCGTCCTCCTCGCTGTGGGCCTCGGCCAGTGCCGCCGACGCCTCCTCCGACGCCTCAGCGGCGAGCTCGGCGTGACCCTTCGGGAAGAAGTCAGCCTCGGCGTGGTTCTTCGGCTTCAGGTTGAAGCTGGCGGGGTGACATGCCGAGCAGGTACCCGGCGCCTTGATGCCGCCTTCCGGAACCTCGTCGGTGAGCGTGTGGCAACGGAAGCACGCCGTCATGGACATGAAGTCGGGATGCTTGAAGCTCTTGGGACCGCCGTTCGGGTTGCTCAGCGAGGGCTCCCAGTCGCCGCTCTCGTCATGGGCGACCCGGTTATGACAGGCGGTGCAGTGGATCTCTTTGTCCTCGTGCACCTTATGATCGATGATGATGCCTTCGCTTGCAGTGACGACCCGGTTCTTCGAGTGGCACTGCGTGCACTGCACGGAGCCCATCTCTTCCCGGTTCATGGCAAGGTGGCTCGTGGGATTCAGCGGGAGCTCGTAGTTGTTCGAGATGGTGAGGACGAGTTCGCCGAGGGCCTTCGCTTTCTTGAGTGTAAAGGTGATCGGGTCCGCGTTGACCGGCTCGTGGCACGACATGCACGACACCTTGCTGTGAGACGAGCGGTCGTACGCCGCGATGGAGTCGTCCTGGACCTTATGGCAGACCTCGGCACAGAACCAGTACGTGGACGTCGCGGCGAACGCCACCACGATGAACGCCGCCAGGAACAGCAGCCCGGCACCAGTCCAGATGAGGTACCGCGGACGGCGGACCGGATCCGTGAAGCCTGAGAGAGAAAGCTTGGCCATCAGTGCTACAACTCCTTGTTAACGGGCGTTCGGGACACGGTCAGCATCAGAAATCGATGCCGACCCTGGGATAACCTGCTTTGCGGTGGCACTGGAGACACTGACCGTCGTACGGGGACGAATAGTTGCGCAACATGAAGTTCTGGTTCGTCCCGTGCGGGTTGTGGCACGTCGTAGTGCACGTCAGCGGCTTTTGGGCGACGACATCGAAGTGATACTGACGCATGGGGTGGTTGTTGCCCTTCTCCTCATCATAGTATCTGGGATCATGGCAACGCAGACAGAGCTCCGGATTTCGTTCTTGCAGCAACGGACCGTAGTTCGACCCGTGCGGTGTATGGCAGCGGATACAGAGCAGCCCCTTGTGTGCTGAAGCGCTGTATGACGCCTGAATCTGCACGCGGTGGCACTGATAGCACATGGCATTGTCACGCGCAGTCAGAAGCGCCGGGTAATCAGCCGCATGCGGATTGTGGCAATCGGCGCAGTTGAGCTGGACCGTGCCGACCGGATGATGACTCGGCTTACGGAAGTCCTGACTGATGTCCGGGTGACATACGTAGCACAACCCGGGCTCCTCGCTGCGAAGCAGCGGCAGGTAGTTGGATCCGTGCGGCTCGTGGCAGCCGGTGCAGTTGTCGAACTGGAACGGGCTGTGCTGCACTGCCTTAAGGCTCAGAGTGGCCACACTCGGGTGACAGGTGAAGCAGAGGTCGCGCTGGTTATCCACCAGGATGCCGCGGTACTCCGAGGCGTGCGGGTTGTGGCAGTTGGTGCAGAAACGGCCCTCAACGGGCGAATGCACCTGCGTGCGAGCGAGCTCCGGACCGATGCGGTGGCATGTGATGCAGAGATCGCGTTCGTCCATTGTCAGCAGCACCCGGAAGTCCGAGGCATGCGGATCGTGGCAGTTCGTGCAATGGCCGGTCACGAACGGCGAGTGAGGGTACTCCATGTTCATCATCGCGCCAAGGCTACCGTGGCACATGAAGCAGAGTTCAGTCTGGGGCAAGACGAGTTCGGATGTTGCGCCCTTGACCTTGCTTTCGGTCACGCTCTTGGTACCACCCTCGGTGCCGGTGGTCTTCTCCCCGGAATAGAACAGATCGAGCACGAGCTTGAGCGGCAGCCACTCAACGAGCGTTTTGGTGCGCTCCCATGTTTGCCTCGCACCGGTGAGGATCGACTTCTGTTCGATCTTCCCATGCGGGGTATGACAGGCCGTGCAGCTCTCGAGCATGAACGGGTTGTGGACCGATGCCTTCGACATCGCCGGAATCAGCTCGGTGTGGCATTGCAGGCATTCGATGTTCTTCGTAATGCTTCTGATCTGGTCTGGCGAACGACTCACCAGCGTTTCGACGACGGTGGTGATGGTGCAGAGCAGAAGCAGGAGGAGGAGAATTGCCGCGAACAGAAGGCGACCTCGCCGGTTAGATGAACCGTCGAGACCTTCTTCGCCTATGTCCCCTAGCGAGGTATCCGTTACATCGGACCCGGTCAAGAGCCCTCCTTTGAGGGAGCGACCGACATTCTCCATGCTGGCACGCACGCGTCGACGCCCAACAGCGATTCTACCACGCGCCGGAGGGCCGTTGAACCATCTTAACGATTATTGATGGCGGAGGCGTCCGCGTGAATTATGGTCCGATGAGACGAACGACCTGGAGTCTGCCGTTCTCCTTATCGGCGATGGCGACGAAACCGCGCAGAACCTCGACGTCGTTCGCGAAGTTGAGCTGACCCGGATCCACGCCACGCTCACCGTACCGCGCTATCAGCGTACCCTCCGCCGAAAGGCGCACGAGTGAGAATCCGAACGCATCGGTGACGAGCACTGAACCGTCATCGAGAACCGTCAACCCGCGCGGGAGTTCGATCTCACGCTCGGTCTTGTCGTCGATACCCTTCGGCACCGTCCCGAAGTTCCACTTCGGCTTGCCCTCGGGAGTGAACGCCGTGACACGCGCGTGGTTGGAGTCCGAGACGTACACGGTACCGTCCTTGCCAACGGCCACCCCGTTTGGATGGTCGAGATCACCGGGCTCCGTGCCCGGCCTGCCGAACTGACGGACGAACGTGCCGTCGGTCGTGAAGACGATGATCTGATACGCGTCGCAGGCGTAGACGAGCCCGTCGCGAACGGCGACGTCGGTCACGGCGATGCCGGTACCGTCCTGCCCGGACGCGCCCTTGCCGACCGGTTTGAGCGGATCGGGAAATCTCCTGAGCGGCGTGCCCTCAGCGTCGTAGACCTCGATGGAGTCGTTCCGGAAGCTGGCGACGTACACGGTACCGTCGTCATCGATGTCGATCCCAACCGGGAAGTTCAGACTGCCGGGCACGTATGTGTTCTTCGCTCCGGGAAGCGGCTTGGCCACCCCGAACGCGCCGAACTCGAAGAGGAAGCGCCCCGACGAGTCAAAGACACACACCCGGTTGTTCTCGGTGTCGGTCACGTACACATGACCGCTCTTGCCAACCGCAACTCCCATTGGCCGATTGAAGAGCGGATTGTTGCCCTCGCCCGGACCATCCACCGACCATATCGGCTGGATCCCGGCCTTCTCCTGGCGACTGATGAGCTGCTCAGGTCGTCCGAGGAAGTTGAGCAGGTAGACAATGAGTCCGATGAGGATAAGCACGAGAACGGCCGCAAGCACGCCGAACCACTGGCGCGGCGTGAGACGGATCCCACGCTTGAGCGGGTCGAAGATGCGGGCCATGCCTACTCCTTCACGCCGAGACGCCGCAAGGCGTCGCGGGCTTCAACGAGATCGAACTTAGCCGCCGCCTGATACCGCTCGATGGCCTTGTCTTTGTTGCCGAGCTGCTCGTTCGCGAATCCCGAGATGTACATGAGATCAGCAAGATCCGGACGCGTCTCAAGCACGGGGTCAACGGCGACGAGTGCCGACTTGTAGTGCTTCTGATCGATGTAGATATCACCAAGAGCCTTGGCGGCGAGCGCGTGGTCAGGGGCGATCTTGAGCACGTCCCAGTACGACTGCTCGGCCTCTTTCGCTTTGCCGAGCTCCCACAGGACGGCTCCTCTGTTGTAGAGCGCCGCGAGGTTTTGTGCGTCGAGCTCGAGCACCTCGTTGTAATTCGCCAGAGCCTTGTCGAACTGACCGTCTTGCTGGTACGCATAGCCGAGGCCCAGCACACTCTCAACATCGTCGGGGCTGGCCGCTACCTTCGCTTCCCACTCGGTCACTGCGAAGCCGGACCGCGTGACGGCGGTGTCCTTCACGAGCGCACCCCGAAGCACATAGCCACCGAGCGCAGTCACCGCGAGCAGGAGGACAAGCACGAGCAGCGCAAGCCAGCCGGGCACCAGGTCCTCCTCCCGGACTCCATCGGCCGCGACGTCGCTGCCGAGATCGACGTCTTCAGGTACCACCTCGGGGGACTCACTTTGGTTCTTCTTCATCGCTCGCTCGCGCCGCCTTGTGCCAGGTGAAAGGATAGAATCTGCAGGTCCGTTGACAGGCACACCTGCCGGACTGCCACGTCATCGGGAACGCTCAGGGAAACCGGAGCGAGATTCAGTATAGCTTTGACTCCGGCCGACACAACAGCGTCCGCGGCGGATTGTGTAACCGCTGCCGGAGTCGCCAGAATCACGATCTCGACCCCCTGCCCACGGAGCACCGATTCGACCTCGTCCATGCCGCTGACCGTGAGCGCACCTGCTGTGGTCCCGATCTTGTCGGGATCGGCATCGAACAGCGCCACTATCTCGAAACCGCGCTCACCGAAGCCGCTGTAGCCGAACAAAGCGCCGCCCAACTTGCCGAATCCGATGATCGCCGCGCGTCGGCGCTCGACGATACCGAGAACGCGAGAGATGTGGCCGATAAGCTCGCCGACGTCGTAGCCGATGCCCCGGGTTCCGAGCTCGCCCAGGTAGGAGAAGTCCTTGCGGACCTGTGCGGCGTTCGTGCCGCACATCTCGGCAATCGAGCCGGAGTTCACGAGGGGCATCTGATTCGTCTGCGCCTGCAGCAAGCACCGCAAATATGCGGGCAGGCGCTGAATGGTTGCTCCAGGTACGTTCGCATTTCGTTCCATTGATTCTGTGTCCTTGCTACTGGGCAGTGCCTGTTGCGGTTCCGGTCGCGGCCAGACTGGCTTCCACCGAGGCAAGCGATTGCTGGAGGTCCGGACGATTCGAGTCGATGACGAGCGCTCTCTCGTAGGTGCTCTTTGCCTTGTCGAGGTCTCCCGACAGCCTATATGCATCGCCGAGCGAAACCCATGCCTCGAGATACGCCGGGTCCATCTCGGCAGCAGACTTCGCAGCAGCGATCGCGTCGTCGTACTCGCCGAGGTTCGTATAGGCGAACGCCAGCTGCACCCGGATCGCCGGACCGTACGGTTCGACCTCGATGCCCTTCTTGGCGATCTCGATCGCTTTTGACACATAGTTGATGTCGAAGTAGTAGCCACCCTGGTTGTACAGATTCGCCAGGAACACGTAGTTGTCGTACTCGGTAGGCACGAAATCGATGGCCATACGCAGGCCTTCCTCGGCATTCTGGTAGTAGCCGAGCGCCTGATCGCGCTGTGCCGGGTCAGAAAGCGCACCCTGCGTGACGGATTGGATGAACAAGTCCTGCCATGCAAGGCCGAGTTCGGAGCGGTACATATCGTTGAAGGGGTTGTACTCGATGGCCTTCTCGATGTCGGCCACACGGTCCATCCCGGAACTGACCACACGACCGTGCAGGTAGTAATTGTCGGCCACGATGTAGCGGATATTCGCAAACGAGAGTATCGCGCAGAGAACGACTACCACGACGCCCGCGTAAAGCCCCCATGGCTGCGCCTTGACTTCCTTGACCGAAGCGCCCGGGGAAAGCAGTACGCCCACCGAGAGCCACAAGAACACCGTGGATCCCGTCACAGACAGGCCGAAGAACAGGTGCACGAGATAACCCGCCGCAGCCGCCCAGAAGCCGGCGAGCAGAAGCCGCTCAATGCCCTTCCCGCGCACAAAGACCTGCGAAGCCGAGGCGATGAGCCCCCAGATGAAGAGGCCGTAGAGCATGATGAGCCCCGGGATGCCGAGCGCAGTCGCCAGCTGCAGCGGGTAGTTGTGGACGTTGTCGGCAACCGACAGATACCCGGCCGTCTGCGTGTATGCGAGCGGCTTGAACTTCGGGAAAAGCAGCCGGAACGTATCGGCACCCCAGCCGGTGATCGGACGCGCCTTGATGGCCGCGAGCGCCGCCTCCCAAATCTGGAAGCGGGTGAGCGCGCTCCCCTCGTTGAACTCGAAGATCGAGGTGAGCCGGGCGATGACGTTGGTGACCGCCGAGGGCGAGGTGAGGCTCTTGGCGGTGACCGCGGCGAAGATCACCGCGACAGCTCCTGAGAAGCTCCAGTCGACCGCGGTCATCTTAGACCTGGCCCAGATGGCCGCGAAGACCAGCACCCCGATTGCGAATGCGCCACCGATCCAGGCGCCACGCACGAAGGCGACGAGCCAGCAAAACGCGACCAGCAAGAACGAGAGCCAGTACGTCACCCGCGCCCACGTGGTCTCCTCGGATAACGCGAGTCCGAGCGAGACGGCGAGCGGGAAGATGAGGTACCCGCCAAGCAGGTCAGGATTCCCGAAGGTGGAGAAGGCGCGGTTCGGCTCAAATGGCAGCGCGCCCCAGTTGGCGGGGTCGGCGCCCAGGAACTGCAGCACGCCGTAGAACGACACGAGCACGCCGCCGATGACGAGCGAGCGCGCGAGCACGCGAATGCGCGACGGCCGGTCGGCTACCTGAAGCGCAAGGAAGAAGACGGCCATGTAGTTCACGAATGAGATGAGACCCTCGAACCGGCGATACTTCCCGAAGACGGCCGTGGCGGGATGGATGGAGATCACCGTGGTGAGCACGAGCCAGCCGAGGAATGCGAGAACGAGCCACTCGACCTTCGTGAATCGGATGCGACCACCGTTCACCAGGATGCCCCAGACCCACGCTCCCACCGCGACCAGCATGATCGCACGCTGGAGGAAGACCTTCACGATGTCGAACTGGTCGTAGGTGAGAGGAAGCCCTATTCCACCGAAGACGGTCAGGTTCGACATGGCGATCGGTACGAGGATGACGAGCAGGTGCAGACACACCCAGACAATTCGGTCGGTCACGCTCATCGGCGCCCTCAACGCAACCGCCGACTGCGGTGTCCCCTGTGGTGTCCGCTTCTTCTTTCCCACGCGTCCTCCTATCGAGCTCCCCGACCGGTCAGCACGACTCTGACAGTCTCGACGAGAATCTGGATGTCCATGAGCAGGTTCTGATGATACAGGTAGATGAGGTCATACTTCAGCTTGCGTTCAGGAGTCGTTGCGTATGTGCCGCTGACCTGCGCGAGTCCCGAGGCGCCAGGCTTGACCCGGAATCGTTCGCGATAGCCGGGTATGCTCGCGAGGTACTGGTCGACGAAGAACTGCCGCTCAGGACGCGGGCCGACGAAACTCATGTCGCCGACCACGATGTTGATGAGCTGCGGAATCTCGTCGAGCCGGTACCGGCGCAAGAACGCACCAAGCGGCGTGATACGCGAGTCGTCATGCTCGGCAAGCACGGGTCCGGAGAGCGCCTCGGCGTTACGCACCATCGTGCGGAATTTGATGACATTGAACTCGCGAAGACCTTTGCCGACCCGGGATTGCGTGAAGAAGACGGGCCATCCCATCGAGAGCAGGATCGAGAGCGCGATCAGCAGCAGGACCGGCGAAAGCACCACGAGAGCGACGAGTGCGAAGACGAGATCGAGCGCACGCTTGAGCGCGGTGAACCAGCCGGGAACCGGCGTATGTGTGAGCTGCATGAGCGGGATGTCGGCGACCGTGCTGTCGACCGTGCCGATGAGGATCTCGTAGAGTTCCGGGATGACTTCGACGCGCACCTCGGCCTCATCGGAAAGCGCAAGATCCTCCACGACCTCGCGGAGCGCCACCGGCGACGCGATGATGACGCGGTCGACGTGCTCGGCTGCGACGATACGTGCGGCTTCGCCCACGTTGCCGAGGATCGGGTGCCGGGCCTCAACTGCGGGCGGCAGCGGCGTGTCCCCCTCGCGCCTCAGGAACCCGACGACCCGGTAGCCCCAGTCGGAACGACGAGAGAACTCGGCCGCCAGCTCCACCGCAAGGTCACCCGTGCCGACGATAAGCACGTGCTGCTCGGGCCAGCGTATCGGCGTGATGCGAAGGACCGCCTGACGCCAGCCGACGAGCGCGATGATCTGGAACAGCCACGCGATGACGATGACGGCTCGGCTGAATGAGAAGAAGCGCGGGCCGAGGAAGAACGCAGCGGCGGCGGTGAGCAGGATGCCGAGCGTCGCCGCCTGGAACACGGCACGGGAGAGCGCCCAGGTTCCCTCGGTGCGCTCCGGCTCGTAGAGGCCGTAGATGTACCCGGACACCAGATACACGATGGTGATGATCGGCCAGAGCCCCACGTATGCGCTGTAGTTGAAGGTTGGCAGGCGGCCGTGGAACCACAGGATGAACGCGCCGACGAAGCAGAGGTTGACGAAGGCGGCGTCGAGCAGCACCGAGAGCGTGATGAACCTGCCTCGCGACATCAGGCCTCACCCCTCGCCTCGGCGTAGACGGCCAGCGTGTCATCGACCATGCGATCGATGGTGAAGTCGGACCGTGCGCGCTCGAGCGCCTGACGTCCGAGCCGCTGCCGCAGCGGCGCGTCCTCTACGAGCGTCCGGAGCGCAGTTGCGAGGGCAGCTGCATCGCCGGGCGGGACGGTGAGCCCGGTGACACCGTCGAGGTTCACGAACGGGACGCCGGTGGTGAGCGTGGTCGAGACGACTGGCGTGCCCGAGGCGTGCGCCTCGAGCTGCACGAGACCGAACGCCTCGGAACGGGCGACGCTCGGCAAGCAGAAGACGTCCGCGGCATGATAGTAGGCGACGAGTTCCTCGAGCGGACTCGGCGGCACGATGGTGATGCGGCCGTTGACGCCAAGACCGACGGCAGTTGCCATGAGCTGCGATTCGAGCGGGCCGGATCCCATCATGATGAGGTCCGCGTTCACGTCCTTCATCGCGCGAACGAGCACGTCAACGCCCTTGTAGTACACGAGCCGGCCGACGAAGAGCACGATCGGACGCTTGTGTGCCGAGCGGATCTTGGCGGCGCGCGCCTCGACAGCCGGCGTGGACGCGAAGGCGTCGACGTCGATGCCGAACGGCACGACGCGGCACTTCTCGGCACGGGGGGCGAGGAAGTCGCTGTGATCGATCATGTCGGGGCTCGTCGCGATGATGAGATCGACGCGGTCGAGGACCCGCTTGAGGAACGGCGCGTAGCCTTTGAGCATGAGGCGCTGGCGCACGATGTCGCTGTGATAGGTGAGCACGGTCGGCACACCGGCCTTCGCGCGCAGCCACTCAAGCTCACCCCAGGGGTACGGCGCGTGAAGGTGCAGGACGTCGGCGGGTTCCGGGCGGGTCGCCTCGGCGCGCATCGCACCGGCCATACCGAACGCGATGGGTGCCGAGGAGATGTTGAACGTGCGGCCGAGGCGCATGACCTCGACTTTGTCGATGGTCTGGACGAGTTCCTGACGACCCTCGTTGGCAACGATCGCGCGCACGCCGTGACCGCGGGCGGCCAGCGCGTTCGCCAGATCGCGGACGTGGTACTCGATACCG
>CAKMKD010000052.1 GCA_927439865.1 uncultured Coriobacteriia bacterium
TGATTGGGCCACCCTGGAAGTGCTCAACGCACCGGATGGACGTCATCACAAGCGGGAAGTCATTGGACGTGCCACGTGCGCTGTCCGAGAAGATCAGGTCGCTTGCAACACCACCAGATGTGTTGCGGCCCCATGATGCGACCAGGTTCGGCTTGCCCGTTGTGAAGCCATCGTACGGCGACTCGTAGGGCTCCGTGAAGGCCGGGAAACGCCCGGGATGCACGTGGTTAGCCGAGACAACGTCCGGCGTGTCCTTGAGCTGGTTGTACGCACGGTACAGCCATGACCAGTCGGCTAGCGTGTTCGTGCCGGCGATCGTCCACAGGCGCGCAAGGTAGCCGGGAGCCACGAAGACGTCGCCGACGTCGCCGGGAAGCTCACCGTTGTTGTAGAAGATCCTGCGGTTGAGCAGCCATGCCCAGCCGTAACGCGGGTACTGCAGGCTCGCCGCAGCGTACTTGGGTGCGCCGAGACGTGACTTCGCGCGGTTCGCGATGCCCCACGGGATCGTGGTAGCGGTTGCGACGCCGTTGTCGTCGAGCTCGACGGCCGGAGGCTGAACGTTGGTCTTCTCATCCGGGTTATACGCAGCGCCGTGGCCGGCCGCCTTGTTACCGGAGTAGATCCACATCGTGCCCTTATGACCGCTGACGAAGCCAACAGGAGCTCCGGCGGCTGTGTAACCGTCGAGCGGTGAGCACATCTCCTTGAAGATCTGCTCTGCCACATACTCGCTGCCGACAAGGTTGTTGCCCTCAAAATCCTTGCCCGTGACGGCTTCGAAATCGCCGGTGCCGTTCCAGCCGTACTTGGCCCAGAGGGTGTCGTACGCGTCCGCACTTGCGAGAACCGTATCGGCCCACTGGCCCTTGATGTGGCTAAACGCGTTAGCCGTGTTAAGGGCGGATGCAAGGCGATGCAGGAGCTCGAGGTCGGACTTACTGTTGCCCTTCGGAGGACAAGCCCTGTCGCGCCACTGGATCCAACGACCGGAGCTTGAGACCGAACCGGCTTCCTCAACGTGCGAACACGCAGGGAGAAGGTATGTAACGCCGGTGGCCTTGCGCTTGCACTGCGCGGTCTCGTTGGCGAACATGTCGGTGCAGACCAGGAGATCGAGTTCCTCAAGGCCCTTGCGGACCGCGCTCTGGTTCGGCTCGGTGACCGCAGGGTTCTGGCCCCACACAACGACTGCCTTGATCCGCGGCACGGACTTGGCCGTCGCCCACACCGGGTCCATACGACGGAATGCCTCGATGTGCGGCACACCGTTGCCCTTGGGCCAGCACGCGTACATCTTGTCGAACACGGCAGACGTGGCCACGGTGCCGCCAAGTGCCCGGCTACCGAACCACTCGCGCGTCATGTTGAAGAAGCCGCGCTGCTGCCAGGCGATGTCGCCTTCGGTGTAGGCGCTCTTCGATGTGGTGCCAAGAACGCGGTTACCGAACAGCTTGTTGCTGTAGTCGGCATACGTCTGGTCAACCCCAGGGTTGCCCGAGTAGGCAGGAATCAGGTCGTACAGCACGCCCATGTCCGTCGAACCCTGAACATTGTGGATACCGCGGAGGGCGTTGATGCCGCCGCCAGCGCGTCCCATGTTGCCCAGGAGGGTCTGGATGATGGCGTAGGACCGAACGCCCTGCGAGCCGCTCGTGAACTGCGTGGCACCCATCGCGTACATGATGCACGCGGCGCGGTAACCAGCAGCACCGATGGTCGCAGATGCCGCGTCGAAGTCGCTGCTCGAGATGCGGCTGTTGGCGATAAACGCATCGCGAACCGCAGCGATATCGGCGACCGTGCAGCCGCAGATCTCGGCAACTGTGGTGGCGTCATACTTCGCTACGTGGTTACGGAGCTTCTGGAAGACGCACCCGGGGGTGTCGACGTTCGCAGCGAAAACCGGCATGTTGCTGAACCGGTAGTCCGCGCCAGCATTGCTGGCGGTCTTGAGAATCGCGCGCTTGTAGTCGTCCTTGATCTGCGTCTGGGTCAGGATCGGACCTGCGACGCCAACGGCGTCAGTCGTGTCGTTGACCATGATCCGCGAGTCACAGTACTTCGGCCAACCGTTAGTGATCGGCGCAGCTGTCCATGTGGAGCCGCCGTCATGCGAGTACATCGCACCGGCAAGCTCCGCCGCGTTCAGCGTACGGTTGTGGAATCCACCGTCGTCGATGTACGCACGACCGAGGGACCTGTGGTTCGCCGAGGTGCTGTTGTGCCATGCGAAGAAGTTGATCGACGCCTGGTTCGTGGGATTCGCATACATCCAGGTGATAATCGAGTTCAGCACGCCGTTGATAAAGGCGATGTTGGTTCCCGGGCGGATCCGGACGTAGCGATCGTACTTCCGCATGTCGTTTGCGTTGGTGGAGTTGTAGCCGCTGTTAATCATGCGAGCGGTACGGGTCTGCCGCGGATCGACGACCACGAGGGCGGCGTTCCTGCCGCGACCGTTGGTGTCGAAACGTGCAGTGTTCATGTGACCGACAGACGCGGGGTGGTTCTCTACCGGGTTGGCTCCACAAACGAAGAACATGGTGGAGTTAGCAAGATCCACCCAGTTGTTCGTCATGGCGCCTCGTCCAAATGTGCGGCCAAGACCGGCCACTGTGGACGAGTGTCATATACGGGCCTGATGTTCGACCAGGCTGGTTCCGAACTCGGCGATAAGCTTGCGGTAGATGTAGTTGCCCTCGTTGTTCATGTGCGAGGAGCCGAAGAACATGACTGACTTGGCATTCGAAGCTGCGGTAGCACCGGGGGTGACTGCGCCGCGGATGGCAACGAGACCCTGATGCGTCACGGAGACAGCGTCGGGATCGTTAAACGTTGCGCCGGAAGCGATACCCGTCATTGCCTCATCGAGCGTGATGGGCTGCCATGCCTTGTTACCGACACGACGCCATGCGGTACCCGTGAAGTCGAATCCGTCCACGCTCGCTGTGTGCTCCGGCACGCCGAGACGGCGGACGTTGTTGACCAACTGATAGGAGCCTGCACCCTTGGAGCAGAGGCCGCCGCGGTTGGTCGGGTTGTTCCAGTCACCGTAGATGTCGAGCACGTTGTTGCTGGCATCTACGTCAACGCGCTGCCCACACTGCGCTGAGCAGTACGGACAGGTGGTCTGATACGTGGCAGCGACATCCGCAGCAAGCGCGCGGGACGCGGTGAATACCATGTCGGCACCGGTCGCCCCAACGACGGCCGCTGCGGCGCCCGCCTTCAGGAAGTCTCGCCGTGAAAGCTCGAACTTCCCTTCTGTTTCTTTATCGTGTGTAGCCATACCTTTCCCTCTCTGTTTCGTGGATCCTTGGTGACCCACGATGGTCCGAAGAAACCTCCGGTCCAAACCGACCTGCCTGTTGCCACCTCCTTCGTGCTCATGGCCGTCTCGGGAAAAAAGGAAAACCGGTCTACTCACGCGTCAACGCTGCGTGTGTAACCGGTTCTGTCAGGCTTTCGCCTCCCTTACCCCTGAGATGACACGCCTCAGACCCCTCAGTCCGGGGCCTGTCGGCGTTGTCTCCTTTCCAAGGGGGGAGGCGTCACCGTTTACAGTGGCACCCTATCGGCCCAAGGACCCTGGCGCACGGCCGCGCTGTAGGTCGGGGGGCTCGGAGACTAACTGCCTATTCGATTGCTCTGGAGGAACCTGCCGGGACTCCTGATTCCAGAGATTGTAACTAGAGTTACAAACACTCTCTAACAAGCGTACCTACCCGCTCGGCACGTGTCAATGCTTGCGAATACCGTGCCGCACTGTGAATCACGCAGACCCTCCGCCGAATGAATCCAGGAACGTGCGCCGATCGAATACCTCGACGCTCATGGCGCGAGCGGACTTCGCAAGATCGGCATCCTCAGTAGCAAGTCTACCCACCCGCTGTGACATCGTAAGGAGAATCGCGGAGGCGCGAGAGATGCCGCCCTTCTCGATCAACTCCGACACATCGGATTCCGAATACGGCTCGGGCTTCAGCAGATCTCCGAGAGCAACGCCGTCAAGCACCCGGCCCTCATACTCCCCGAAACTCTCCGCTGGCACGACCCATTTGAAGCGCTTGTCGTTCATGATGGTCATCTTCTCGGCAAGAGCCATGCCCTCGACGAAGTCGCTGGTAACCACGATCGAGCGCTTGCGGCGCAGAAGCGGGATGAGCAGCAGCAGGAGCGGCGAGAGGCAGATCGTCCACTGGATGGGCGTCTGTGGCGTCTCGATGGTCGGGATGAGGCCGACGCTCGGCCATCCCCAGACCTGAACCTGGTGGTTCTCGCGGTCGGAGATGAAGATTCTGCCGCGCTTGTCCAGCGCAACATCGCTCGGATACTGGAACTGGCCGAGGGCGACGCCGTTGCCACCGAAGCCGGCGATGCGCTTGCCCTTAAGGTCGTAGATGTCCACAGCGTGAGCGAACGCATCGACGACGTACAGGCGCTGCTCCTTATCGATGACCATGCCGCGAGGTGTGCCAGACGTCGGGATGATGTACTTGAACTCGCCGTCAGCCGAGAAGACCTGCACGCGGCGGTTGTTGCTGTCCGAGACGAAGACATCACCGTTCTTGGCGATGGCTATACCATTGGGGTAGTAGAAACCACCCGGGGACTCATCCATACGCTGCGTCTGCACCGTCTTACCCCAGCGCACGAGCTCGACGCCGTTCGCGTCGAACTTCAGTATGCGGTGCTCCTTGGTGCGTCCGATATCGGCAACGTAGACATTCCCGACGCTGTCGAACGCCACGGCGATGGGCGCCCAGGTCTCGGACGCATCACCCTCGGGCACGAACTCGCGAAGAAAGGCTCCATTGCGGTCGAAGACGAAGATGCCCCGAAGGAGGCGGTCGGTGACCCACACCTCGCCATTGGGGTTGATCATGACGCGCCCGGGTTGCGCGAGCGATGTAGCCTCAGCGCTCTCGATGGTGCCAAACGAGAAGTTGTACGAGCCGTCTACGTCATATGAGCGGATCAGCTCGTTCTTGTTGTCCACAACGTAGACGAAATCGCTCTCCGTCACGGCAACGCCAATCGGCTGCGTAAGCGCGTTCGCCCCCTCCGGACCCGCGATGGAGTAGAGATACTCCGGAGGCGAGACGGACTCCTTGCCGGCGCCGAGGAACGGCACGACGATCCTGCCGTTCTCAAGGTAGTTGAAGGTGGACCACATCAAGAGCAGGAGCAGCACAACAAGGATCACCAGGGCGACGATCTTCTTGACCCGTCCGCGGCGCTCGCGCTCAGCGAGGAAGTTCGAGAGTTTGCGATCTGATTCGGTCACTCTTCACGCTCCGTGTTCATCGCGATGCGGTTACTTGGCGAGACGCGCGAGCGCCTCGGTGGCTTCGGGGTCCTGGGGTACCATCTGGAGCACCCGCTCGTACGCGGTGGCTGCCTCCGCCTTCGTGGCGACTTCCTCGAGCAGCGCTGCCACCAGCCGAGCGGCCTCGAGGTTCGTGGGCTCGAGAGCGATGGCTATGCGCGCCTGGACGAGCGCCTCTTTAGCATCGGTTTCTTTCAGCGACTTCGCTTCGTCGAGATACCCCTGCATGGGCCCGAACTTCTCGAGCTCGGCCATCGGCTCCGCGCGACCCGGGGCGTTGTCCACAGAGCGACGGAACAGCTCGGCGGCACCGGCCTTGTCCCCGGCCTCGATGAGGATGAGTCCCATATCGTAGTTGGCCTCGGCCATCGTGGGAACGAAGGCGAGCGCGGTCTCGAGTTCCTTGCGCTGGTTCGCATCCGAGCCAAGCTCGCGATACGCCACGGAGAGCGCGTAGTGCGTGTCGGCGTCAGCGCGTTTCATGCGAAGCGCCTCTTTCAGGTAGAGTACGGCATCCTCGTAGGACTTGAGCGAGATGAGCGTGACACCGCGATAGTAGTAGGCGCGCTCAAGTCGCTGGTCCTGGCTGGCGAACTGGCCGCCCTTCAGGCTGTCGACCAACCGCTGCCAGTAGCCATCCGCCGTGCGCCACTCTTCACGCTTCATCGCGATGAGGCCGAGGCCCTCAAGCGCCGCCGCATTGTCCTTCTCGATCTTGATCGCGTTCTGGAACTGCTCGACGGCGTCATCGAGTCGCCCCGCCGAGGCAAGCGCCTGGGCGAGCAGCACCCGCGCACCGGCATCTCTCGGATTCTCCTTGACCTGCTCCACGAGCGACTGTATCGCCCGACCGGTCACGGAGTTTTCCTGCACGCCGCGCTGCGTTGACCACACGGTGTAGCCGAGGTAAACGAGCGCGACGACCACGAGTAGTCCGACGACCTTGACCGCGATATCGAGAACATGTGTGTTCAGGCGTAGCTTCACGAAGGAGTCACTCCATTTGCTCGGATTAGAGATTGAGGTCTTTGTGGCAACGCCTGCAGAGTTCGGAACCCGGCCATGGCGCGATTCGCAAACTCCTGATGTCAAGCGCACCGTGGCAGTCGTAGCAGCCACGCATGTCGTGCGGACCGGTTAGCGGATTGTTGATCTGCACGCCGGTCGAACCGAACCCGATGTGGCAGTCATCGCACACGTACGGCTTGTCCTTCTTGTACTGAGCCTTTGTGGCCACGTTGAAATGGACTGCATGCTCGGCGAGACCTGCCACTTTGATGTCCGTTGCGGGCTCGGTCTTCATCTCGGGATGGCATTTCACGCAATTGGCCGCGATCAGCTCGGTCGAGCGCACGGTTGCGTGATGACAGTCCTGACACGCTTCCCGGTCCTTGTGGCAGACGCGACAGTCCGCGCCCTGCAGCCCCTGAGTGCTCTTCGCGTGGGCCTCTAGCCACTCCGTGGGATGCGGCATCGTCGTTTGATGACACTGCTGGCACGAAGGCGAATCGTGGCATATCGCGCAGTTCCCTTTCTGGCCGAGGTAGAGACCGCCGTGCTCGGACGTCCACGTTGGATTCTTGTGATCGCCGGGAATCACCTTGACTCCCGTCTTACCATCGGCAAGCTTCGTGCCACCGTTGTGGCACTTCACGCAAGACTGCGACTTGTGGCACATCGCACAGTAGGAAACACCCTCACTCGCCTGGTCAGTGTGTTCGCCACTCAAGAACTTGACGGTATGCGTGGGCGGCTCGAGTTTGAAGCTCTTCGGGTGACATGCCTCGCACTTGTCGGTCGCCACCTCGCCGCTCGAAGCGTGCCTGAGGCCGTGGCAGCGGTAGCAGGACTGCATGGTGTTCTTGTCTGTGCCGAGCGGTTGATGCGCGAACCGCGGATGGCAGACGGTGCACTGGTAGTCGCGCTTGAGGTGGTCCTCATGCGCGAAGATGACGCGCTCCTGGCTGGCTCCGTCAACATTCGGGTGGCAGAAGTTGCACTGCCCGATGCTCGTGGGGTTATCAGGGTCGACGTACTTCGCTGGCTGCTCCGCCTTGACCGGAACGGTGCGCAGGTACACAGCCGGCATCGCGCCGAGGCCAGGTACCTCCTTCGCGTGACAGTCGTCGCAGTCTGTGACCGGGTCGTGGCAGAGCAGGCAGTCGTTGACGCCAATCTGCTTGCTCTTCACGGCGTGCGGCTTGGCCTCCCAGTCCTTCACGTGCGTGACCGGACGCAGGGTGAACGCCTTAGGGTGGCAGTCGGCGCACTCGCCGCTCGCGATCTGGCCGGTAGGTCCATGCTCAAGTCCGTGGCATGCGAAGCACGATGCCATCGTTGGCGGGGTCGTCTTTCCGTTCTCGTGCGGATTGACGAAGTGACACGCCGAGCAGTCCGCGATGAGGTGCGCGGCGTGCTGGAAGATGACCTTAGGGTTCCTGGATGCGCCGATGACCGCGTGGCACGGGGTGCAGTTGCGAGCAGTAACCGGCGCGGTCAGGTTGATCGGCGGCGAATCAACAACGCTTCGCGCTTGCAGGGCCGGAACAGCAAGGAACGCGGCGGTCGAAATCACGGCGACCGCCGCGAGCACTATGCTCCTTGCTGTGCGAGTGCGTGTCATGAATCTACGAGCCGCCTCCGAAGATCGCACCGATAAGCTTCAGGATCGGGTTGTTCGCCCGGGCCTCGGTCTTGCCGTGGATCATGCCAGCCGCGCTGCGTGCGAAATCCTCGCTTGCGGTGCCGTGCTGGTCATGGCATGTCCCTGACCCGCACGTGGCGGCAAGGTTGGCCGGGTAGATGGCCGATGCCTTGTCGGCCTTCGGCTGAATCTCATGGTAATCGTGGCACTGCCAGCACGCGGGCGCATCCTCGGCGCCGGCCTTATAGGCAGCCCCGTGATAGTAGTCCCCGTAGCTCTCATAGTAGTCTTTGTGGCACTTCCCGCACATCTCGTAGGCGGCGGCATGGACGGTCATGCTCGCTTCTTTGGTGTCCGTGAGCGGAATGGTGTGTCCTCCATGGCATGAACCGCAGGTGGCCGAAGTCAGGTTGCCTGCCTTGATCTGCTCGGCATGGACCGAGTTGTCGTAGGCGAGCTTCTGCGAGTCATGGTCATGGCAGTCCGCACAGGCCATACCTGCGTTGATGCTCCAGACTTTCGTCTTGGGCTTCGGCGCGGTGGGTCCGTAGGTGAAGTCGACGTGGCACTGCACGCAGGTGGTGTCACGATGCGCCGAAGACTCGACCCCCACAACCTGGAACGACTTCACCAGACCGTTGGACAGCTTCGATATGGGACTCATCCTCATCGAGGCCGGGGACAAGGCCGGTGCCGCCGAGCTGTTCCGTCGCTCTGTGGACAACGCCCCGGGTCGCGCGGAGCCGATGGCCGAGCTCGAGAAGTTCGGGCCCATG
>CAKMKD010000053.1 GCA_927439865.1 uncultured Coriobacteriia bacterium
TTGTCGCCCAAATACATGGTGACTGTTGGTACTCGTTGGTACCTATTGGGACTCACCGCAGCTCCGCCGTACCAACGAGTCCCAACGAGTACCAATAGTCACAAGCACAATCAGGATTCGAATTCCCTTGGGGGCACCAGATTTCCGCAGGTCAAAGGCCTGAGTAGCCCGATTTCGAGCGTGAAATCGGGCTACAAATGTCTCTAGGCGGAGGGCGGGCGCGGGGTAAAGGCGCAGCTCAGAGGGGGTGTAGATGCCTTGATGCGGCCAAATAGCAGTCCCTTTTGTCGTTAGACTGAGTTGTCGTCCGATTTGTTCCCAAAGTGAGTTGGCATAAGAACGACCACAGTTGTCGACAAGTGCGGTAACTCCTATGCCGCGCGGGAGCCATCACGCCGGAGCTGAAACACCTTCTATTCGGAGGCCATTCCGGGGAGGTCGTATACGGCGTCGAGCAATGACCGCACGTCTTCCAGCGTCATCCCGATGACACCGAAGACTTTGGGCTCGGCACCGTCGTGCAACGCCCGCGCCACGAATTCCTTCAGGTCGCCGCCGATAGCATCTGGAAGTGCGATCCGCGCTCCCGGCGATATGAGCTGGCTCAGCCGGGTGATGTCGTTGCGGTGCTTCTTGATGTCGTCACGAGAGACGGCCTCGCCGCGCTCGTGCCGGTCGGTCAGGTCGATCCACGCGCGCGCCTTGAGCGGCACGATGTACTCAGGCGCGAGCACCGACAATCCGCCATCCACGCGGGTGCCCTCTTGGACGAAGTCGTAGTAATCGTCATCGAGCAGGATTGCCGAGAGGCTCGAGACCTCCTCGGCGATGGGCAGAGGTGTGAGATGACAGTCTGCCGATGGCTCGATCAGCTCGGGCCTGCGGGAGAACAGCTCGAGCATGTAGGGGAAGCTCTCGTCCGTCGGCTTGCTGAATCGGTAGAGCGTCGGCTTGCCCGTGCTTTTCTCTTTGAACTCGTAGCCTCCGTCGGCGACGAACGCCCAGAAAGCTGTCGCGAACTGCGTATCGAGCGCCTCGACATGCAAGACGATGTCGAGATCCTTGGTCACGCGGAACTGCAAGCCCGCCGCGTCCATCGCCACTTCCACGGCAGCTCCGCCGATGAGGACGTAGCGGTCCTCGAACCCGGCGAAGCGCCCGCGGAAGACGTTCAGACCCCTTACCACGTGACGCCTCGCATCATCTCATCGAGCGCCGAACGGACCCTTTCGTCGCTATCGTCTCGAAGAGAGAGGTAGAGCGAGAGCCGGTCGACAGCGGCTCCTTCCGAGAGCAGGCCGGGCTTGTAGGACCAGACCTCCACCTCGAGTTTGGCCTCATCGGCGGTGGGCAGTTCCTGGACGCCGCGAACGTCCAGCAAGCTCTTGGCCTTGACCCTGTCGAGTGCCACTACCGGGACGGTCGGCTCTGCCAGGGCGGAGTAGGTGGCCAACGCGCTGAGGCCAGCAGCAGCCAGTCCCTTGCGCGCCGACGGTGCGACACCGACCAAGTAGCGCCTGCGGCTGATAGGGCTTGCGAGCAGTGGTTGGGCTTGGTGCCAGAGATCAGCAGGCTCACCCGCCAGCTCGAACAGGCGCTCGCGACCCTCCTTGTGCACGTTGACCAGCTTCGCATCCTCGAGCTGGTTCAGAGCCTGCCCCATCGCCATCGCCGTGTAGCCCAGCCGCCTCGCCAGGCCACTCGGAGTGCCGGAGGCGGGGGAGCGGTTTGCGAGCACGTGCAAGAACAGCACCTGCGCCGAGGGTCGCAGCCGATCCGTGGTCCGCACCCGGGTGTTGTACCTCTCCCGGAGGTTCACGCCGAGGACGGGGAGGTAGATCTGATTGCCGGGCACCACGAAAGACAGCCCTTCGCTGATCATGCGCTGTCGGGTGCGCGGCGTGATGCGCTCGAAAACGAACGCCACAGGTCCGGTCCAGTTCTGCTGCAGAGCGCGCTCGTGCTTCTTGGCTGCGCTGGGGACGGGCTCTTCGGCGCTTTGCAGGAACAGGATGTGGACGTCGCCGACCGTGCCGTCGAAGAAGTCGTATTGCCCTGTCAGGTAGGCGGGCAGCGTGGCTGCATCGGGCCAGCGCTCCAGTCGGATCGGCGCGTGCAGTGTCTCGCGAAGGTATGTCTCTAGGTTCTTGACGCTGTGTCGCACGGCTGGCCCTCCCTAGATACTAAAGCGATATACGCATAGTAAACGCCTGAACTTTAGTATGCAAATGAGCATTTAGTATCGTTCGGATCCACTCGGCCACTGCACTGGTCCTCAGCACTGGAAGCAGCTCCGGATTTGTCGCCCGATTTGTCGCCCAAATACCTGGTGACTGTTGGTACTTGTTGGTGACTATTGGGACTCGCCGCAGCTCCGCTGTACCAACGAGTCCCAATAGTCACCAATAGTCACAAGCACAATCAGGATTCGAATTCCCTTGGGGGCACCAAGATTTCCGCAGGTCACAGGCCTGAGTAGCCCGATCTCGAGTGCGAGAGCGGGCTACAAATCGTGGGGTCTTGGGAGCTTCAAGGAAGACAAAACCCCAGCTCGGAGTGGGTGTCTAGGTCGCTCAAGTGCTCCTCAGGAATCCCTGTTGCTCAAGAATGTCCTTGTCGCCCGATTTGTCGCCCAAACTGCTTCAAACAGGTCCGAAGACGGGACGCAGCCGTCTCGGAGTGTGCAGAAAGTGCCGTTTGCCTAGGGCGTTTCCAAAGAGTACTCTGTTTCCGAATTGGGAAACAGCTTTGTCGGAGGAAACATGAGTGTCAGTGCAGACGAGGAGTATCGGGATTTGGAGCGCGCGCTTCAAGAGGTCTTCCCCGGTGCACCTGTCGAGGTGAGTCCGAGTCAGTCGCGCGGTCATGCGTCAGCGGCCCTCGCTGTGGTGCATCTCGCGGGCGGCAGCGTGCGTCTTTCGGTGCAACTGCTCAACGCCCCCAGCCAGGCGCAGCTGATTGACGCCATCGAGCTGGCGCGCCTTGGCAAGCCAGACGGCGATTCATCGATCCCTGTCATCGCCTTGCCCTACCTCAGTCCGTCCAGCCAGCAGTTGCTGCGCGACGCGCGCGCCGCCTTCATTGACTACGCCGGCAACGCGTGGCTGACCGCTCGGGGGATCCACATCGATCGGCGCGGGTTCGCAAACCCCGGCAAGGAGGAGCGCGGGCAGCGCGACATCTTCTCCGACAAGGCGTCGCTCGTCTTGCGCACGCTCCTGGTTGCCGACTCGCCCATGGGAGTGCGTGAGATAGCGAGCACCGTCAGCTCGAAAGACGAGCGGATCAGACTCACGCCGGGCTACGTGTCCAAGGTGGTGGGGGAGCTTGCGCGGCGCGGTTACGCGGCGAGGCGCGACGAGAAGGTTGTACTTCGCCACGCGAGAGAGCTTCTGAACGACTGGACCGCGGCGTATCGAGGCCGGCGGCGGCCCGTCCCGGCAAGCTACTTCATCCTCGCGCCGAGCACCGAAGACCTTCTGCCCCGCGTCGCTGACGCCTTCGACGCCAAGGGCGCGGAGTACGTCTTCACAGGTCATGCGGGTGCGAGCCTCGTGGACCGCTACACGGCCTTCGACGTCGCCGAGATCTACGTCAGGGATCTCGAAGACATGACGCCGGCGCTGGCAGACCTCGGCGCACGGTGGGTCGAGCGTGGCGGAAACGTGAACCTCTCGGTGCCCTATTATCGGGAGGCGGCGTTCTTTGACCGGCAGATGTCGAAAGGTGGACTGAAGGTGGTCTCCGACCTCCAGCTCTACCTGGACCTCTACGACTATCCCGTCCGTGGCCGGGAGCAGGCCGAGCACCTCTATGAGCGGCGGCTGCGTTCACTCATCGAGCGGGACGACCGCTCGTGAGCCGGCTCGACCCCGTACTTGCGCGCGGGCTTGGTGCCATCGAGCCCTATCTCGATGTGGTCGTCGTCGCCGGGGGATGGGTGCCGCACATCTACGAGCTTCTCTACGACGCGACCCTGCCGAGTCGATCCCCCAGAACCCGCGACATCGATCTGGCTGTGCCCCGCTCGGTGCCGGTCAGGGATCGGAGCATCGATGAGCTGCTCAAGGGCGCCGACTTCCGCTGCGAGTTCCACTCGCTGGATTCGCCGCCGGTGACCAAGTACGTCGCGACCCAGGACGATGACGACACGATAGAGATCGAGTTCATTACCGATGCACCCGGTGCCTCCGAAGCTGCGATCTTGGTGCAGCCGGATCTCACCGCGCAGGAGCTGCACTACGTCGGAGTGCTGCTCGAGAGTCCCTGGCCAGTTGACCTAGCCGATCTGACCGATGGAGAGGTCGAGCTGACGATCCTCGTCCCGAGGCCCGGCGCCTTCATCTTCCACAAGTCCCTCGTGTTCAAGGATCGCCGAGACCGGCTCAAAGCGGAGAAGGATCTCTACTACATCTTCTTCGTGCTCGATACCTTCCCGGAGTGGCGAGACGCGATCGTTGAAGAACTCGGGCGGCTTGCCGTGCAGAAGACGGCATGGTTCAAGAAGAGCCTCAAGAACCTGAGCGCGATCTTCGACAGTGCGGAGTCCGGCGGTGTCGATGCGCTCCTCAACCAGAAGCCGCCCACGGCCTTCCCTGGCCTGAGCGACGAGCAGTTCAGGCAGTACGCCTTCTCCGTGATGGCCGGATTGATCGGGACGATGGAGTCGGCGGTTGGCGAGTAGCACGACAGCTTAGGTGAGCCGGGTATCGCGGAGCTGCGTGTCGCCTGAACGTCTATCGTGCCTGAGCCATTCAGAGGTCGCGCCAATCCAGCGTCGCTGACCGGGGCACGGCCCACGTCCTAGGCTAGGTTTGCTTTCGAACATATCGCTCGGGCCTGCACATCGAAGGGTTCTTCGCCAAGTACCCGCAGACGTAGCAATCATCGTCGTGAGTGTCGTTCGAGTCGAGGACGGCGCCCCTTTCGGCCTTGTACGTGAGTTGTCTTCTCGGCTCGCGGAGCCCGGTGGTCATGACGAGGAACTCGGTCACTGCCAGATTCGCCACGACCCCGTTGAGCGATATGACAGCGGGCGATGGTTCGCTTTCCCCGAGGCCATAGCCGTGACGATCGGCAATACGTGCCGCTGCCTCGTCCAAGAGTTCCGCGGAAGCAATTGCTTGATCGATTTGCCCGGCGCACATGAGGCAGTAGTCACCGGGGCGCGCCACAACAACACGGCCCCCATAGCGAATGAGTTTGCCGGCATCGTCGGGAGGCTCGATCTCGGTAGCCGCATCGATGAGCACAATGCCAAGCGCAACGCAAAGTTCAGTGAGCACGAGGCGCGCCGCAGACGCGCGGCACCTCTCCTACGGCGATGGACTTCTGTCTGCGAGCTTCGCGAAGCAGGTTCTCGGGCGTGAACACGGAGGGCTCGGCGTAGCGCTTGTCGAGCATGGTTACTCGCTCCTGAGCACTTCTGCGAGCCGACCGGCGACGTAGTCGAGATTGGGCCATGTCGTCGAACGCCCGAGACTGAAGCGGATCGTTCCGGCAGCGACATCCTCACGCGTCCGCATCGCAGCGAGTACGGGGGACATCTTCACCGATCCTGCGTGACATGCCGAGCCGGTGGTTGCCGCCACTTCGGGCAGCGCCGCAAGGATGTCGGACCCTATGTGACCGATGAATGACACGTTCAGCGTGTTTGGAAGCCGATGCTCGGGGTGACCGTTCAAGACGACCCGGTCGCCGAACTCCTCCTGTAGGCGAAGCCAGAAGCGATCGCGCAGATCGCGCATCCGAGCGGCCGGGGTGAGATCCTGCGCCAGCACCGAAGCCGCTCCCAGACCGACGTCGAGAAGGACGTTCTCGGTTCCGGCACGGCGGCCGCCTTCATGCCCGGCTCCATGCATGATCGGTTCGAGCTTGACGCCCTCGCGGACATAGAGGACGCCGACGCCCTTTGGGCCGTAGAACTTGTGCCCGGCGAGCGAGAGCAGGTCGACGCCGAGCTCATCGACACGAGTCGAGATCTTGCCCACGGACTGGGCGGCATCGGTGTGGAACAGCACGCCGGCCGCATGGCAGATGCCTGCGATCTCGCGGATGGGTTGGATGGTCCCGACCTCGTTGTTGGCGTGCATCACGGTCACGAGGACGGTGTCCGGGCGAATGGCGGCCGCGATTGCCGCAGGGTCGACCATGCCCAAGGAGTCCACGGGCACGACGGTGACGTCGGCTCCAAGGGACTCCAGAAAGCGGAGCGGCTCGATGATGGCCGGGTGCTCGATCGTGGTGGTCACGAAGTGTCCCTTGGCGCCGTTGGCGTAGAAGGAGCCTTTCAGCGCGTAGTTGTTGGCTTCCGTGCCGCCGCTCGTGAAGACGATCTCGGCAGGCGCGCAGCCGAGAAGGTCAGCGATCTTCTGCCTGGACTTCTCCACTGCCTCACGTGCCGGTCGGCCCGCCCAATGCGTGCTGGAGGGGTTGCCATACGCCGACTCCAGATAGGGCAGCATCGCCTCGCGGACCTCGGGAGCGATCGGCGTACTGGCGTTGTAGTCCAGGTAGATCTGGGACCTCTCGAGTCCGTCTTCCTGACGCATCGGAACCGCCTCCAAAGTCATTGTCGGTCGAACGTTCTTCTGCGGGCTGGTTGGCTGTCTTCGGACGCCCGAGTGCTCACGAAGCTACGCCGCTATCCGATTCGCCTGATAGAACTTGCCGAACACGATTGCGTACACGACTGCGGCGAAGACGACGCTCGCGTAGTTGACGATCGAGAGTGCAGGGCTGGGGTAGTAGCGCCCGTACACGAATGCCCCCAAGACCTGGGAGCCGACCAGCGCTCAAACCATCGCCCACTGGGTCGGGAAATACTCGCTCGTTCGGAAGTAGTTCCTGAAGTAGCCCCTGAGCAGGTACACGGTGACCAGCGCCCAAGCGACAGCCACGATGTATCCGACAGTGATCAGGGCATAAGACGGCGCTTTCACGTCCAGCGCGAACCACTTCTGCGCCAGGAGCATGATCCTGTAGTAGCTGATGCCGTACAGGCACGTGATCGGCACTACCAAGAAGAACGCCGGCAGTAGTTGGCTCTCCGGCAGCGCGCGGGACTTCGCTTGGGTGTAGACCAGGAGCGCCAGTTTGCCTGCCAGCAGGAGAGTGCCCACACCCAGCACCAGCATGGATGCGAACGCCGTTGTCGACGCGATTCCTCGATTGGCGGCCAGGGAGGCCAGGCCCGTTCCCGCCAAGGCCAACAGGCCAAAGGCGAAGACGTCGAGAAGCCAGACGAAGTTCAGTTTGGCTGTGTCCAGGTGCTGACTCAGCAGGAGTCTGATGACCCGGGCCTCAAGCCAGAACGCCGCCAGCAGGAGGACAGCAAACAGGACCACGCCTGGCAGCACGAGCGCCTGAGCGTTGGCCGACACTGCCGGAATGAAGAACGGCGCGGACGCGAAGACCACAGCCACGGTCATGGCCAGAGAGGCGATCGGCACGAAGATGCCGGTGATCCTAGAGGGCGGGCCGCTCATGAACTCCTGATAGCCCTTTCCAGCGGCGACCCACTGCGCCAGGTCTTTCAAGAAGACGACCGTGAGCAGCAGGTTCAACGTGGTCAGGACGAGCATGAGCCCGACCAGAAGACTGTAGAGGCCAGTCTG
Organism: uncultured Coriobacteriia bacterium; assembly: GCA_927439865.1. Taxonomy (GTDB): domain Bacteria; phylum Actinomycetota; class Coriobacteriia; order Anaerosomatales; family Anaerosomataceae; genus UBA2286. The sequence continues at coordinate 7,617 of CAKMKD010000053.1, forward strand.
GGTCGGAGACAGGCTCGCCCAGTGGATGTCTGAAAGCTTCACCGATCCGGCTCCGTGAGGTATCGCGAACTGCAGCCAGTTGAAGGCCATGAGCGTGATGCCCCCTGCGGCCAAGGGGGCTTGGAAGTTGAACGGCGAGAACTTCACTAGAACACCAGCACCTTATCTGCGGCCATCGTGCGCTCCGTCAACTCCACCATCGAGCTTCGGCGTGCGCCCTCCATGAGTTCGCTTTCCGCGAGCCCACGTGCGTCCATGCAGGTTCCGCAGAGGAGTACCTCGCCCTTGCGCAGGATCGGCTTGAGCATGCGCTCGAGGTTGTAGAAGCCGTCGGGCGTCTTCTGGCCGGCTTTGGCGCAACCGACGGCATCAGCCATCAGAAACACCGTGACCGCGGCGGCTTCGTCGGTCTTCATGAGCTTGTCGGCGAGGCGAAGGCCGTTGTACGAGCGCTCGGTGCCGTAGGGCGGGTCGTTCAGGATGAACAGGTACTTCATGATCACCATCTCCTCGTGGTTAGGCTGACTCTTCGTACTCGACAGGCAGTCCTTGCTCCTGCCACTCCCGAACACCGTCCTCGAGCCGGATGGCGTTGAAGCCCCGCTCACGCAGTCGCTCAACTGCCTCGACCGCGAGCACGCAGTACGGTCCTCGACAGTAGGCGACGATCTGTTTGTCCTTGGGCAGTGATGCGAGCCGCTGTTCGAGATCCTCAAGCGGCAGCGACTCGGCGTAGGGAAGGTGCCCGGCCTCGTACTCCGCCTTGGGGCGTACGTCGAGGACGATCGCATCGCCAGTCTTGGCACGAGTCATGAGCTGGACACGGTCGACGGGCTCCATCTCTTCGCAACCGTCGTGGAAACGTCTTGTGATCGCGTCCACTTCGGCGAGACCGACTTCAGCGAACTGCTGGATGCTCGTCAGCAGGTTGCCAGCATGGTCGCTCGTCACTCGGTAGACGACGTGATTGCCACGTCGCTCGGACTCGACGATGCGTGCCTGCTTGAGGACTTGGAGATGCTGGGAGGTGTTGGCGATCGACATGTTCGTCTGGCCGGCGAGATCTTCCACCGTGCGCTCCGCCTGCAACAGCAGGTCGAGCAGCTCGATCCTGCGGGCGCTGGCCAGTGCTTTTCCCACACGAGCGAACTGATCGTAGAGCGCCGTCTTGTATCGACCGTACCGGGGCATATCTCGCTCCTTCAAAACTAAAGTATTCAAGCAAGTACTTGAATACCATATAGCGGCGACCCGTGTCCAGTGGCTTGGGAGGCGATGGACCGTCATGGTTCGGGATCGGTCGGGTGCGTGATGCCGAGTGAGCGCCTGGAGCGACCTCGCCCACGTCCAGCAGTGCTTATCAGGCTCGTGCACCCAGAAATGGGCCGACACCAGAAACACGACAATTCAAGTCATGTATATAGTGTGAATCCATCTTCGCTGGCATGCATGTTGCGCTAGGGTACGCAACTGCGAGATAGAGGAGTGTTGTGAATCAAGCCCGCGCATTCAGCAGGTTCACCTCAGCAGCCGTGGTCGTTGCCATTGTGGCTATCACGGTTCTGATGACCTGTGGTGCTGCGTTCGGGGCTCCCATGACGGGCGAGCCGATGCCGGGCTCCAGTGCTTGCCCGGTCGGTTCTCATGACTCGCTCGGGTCGGCGGCCGTATCCGCCGAATCTCCCACGATTGCTATGGGGCTGTCCGCAGTTCTCCAGACGAGAGTCCTTGTCGGCGTCCCGCAGGGATTCGGCAGTCAGAATGCGGCGATCTCAGCCGAACTGCCTCCTCAGTCAGACTCCCGGCACGGTCGAATCAGGGTCTAGGTCGTCCTTTCACGAAGCATGAGTCCTCGACGTGTCGTCGAGTGGGCTCACGCCGGTCATGTGCTCCGCGACTCCGAGAGTCGCGTCGAGCAGTACCACTGACATGACGTTTGCGCCCTGCATAAGCATGGCGCGGTGAAAGGAACAGACATGAACGCAGTTCACATACAAACGGACGGCATGCACTGCGATGATTGCCCGCCTCGTATCGAGGCGAAGGTCGAAAGCCTCCCAGGGGTCAGGGCGGCACGTGCGTATCGCACGATGCATCTGACCTCTGTCCTCTATGACCCTGAGCTCGTTGACATCCCAACGATCAGTGACCAGATCGCCGACGCCGGCTTCGGTGCTCACGTACTCACCGGAGGCCGTGCTCACTAGAGCAGCTCGCTTTCCCAAGTCAAACCAACGTCGCCCGAACGGGCGAAGAACCAGGAGACAGTCATGAACACCAAGATCAAGATCGCCGCCGGCATGTTCGCAGGCATCATTGCAGGTACTATGCTCGTCGGGACCGCCGTCGCTGC
>CAKMKD010000054.1 GCA_927439865.1 uncultured Coriobacteriia bacterium
AGTACTCCGAGCATGTCACTCCCCGTCTTGTAGCCAGAGCTTCTTCAGTTCCTCGGTGACCTCGTTCGCCCCGTCATTGACGGTGGCATGGCCGCAGGCATACCGGACCCCGGCGCGCGTCGGCATACGCTGACGGTCTACACCGACCTGGCCGAGTTCGCGACCGCACTTGAGCTGGAGAGCCTCGACTCGGTGCATGTGCTGCTGCTCGATGCGTTCGGCGAGGTCGTTCATCACACCGACGACGAGCCAACGTCCGAGACGGTCGGGAAGCTCACCGCTGCCGTGACGCGCATGATCGCGGCGGGGTCGCGCGCAATGAGGTACCTTGTTGACGGCTACAATGTGACGATGAACGACCCGGCCACGCGGGGTCTCGGCGCCGGTGAGCAGCGAGATGCGCTCGTTGCGCGGCTCGCAGTCCGAGCGCAGGCGCTCCTCGGAGCCGGACGGATCACCGTCGCGTTCGACGGTCGTCCCGATGGTGCCGGGGCTACCGGCAGCGGCATCGACGTGCGGTTCTCGGGCGATGAGAGCGCCGATGACGTAATCGTGCGGTTAGCGGCTGCAGAGCGCGGCAGCGTGACCGTGGTGACGTCCGATCGCGAACTCTCCGACCGGGTTCGCGCCGAGAGTAGCGCGGTCGTGCTGGGCGCCGAGGCGCTGTTCGACACCGTGCGACCCGCCCGGCGCACTCGCGGGAGGTATCCGGCGGCATCGGCGGGGTTGCCGAAAGGTGCGAACAAGGTCACCGAGGAACTGAAGAAGCTCTGGCTACAAGACGGGGAGTGACATGCTCGGAGTACTCGTGAACGTGGGGGCGATCGTGCTCGGCACCGCTGTGGGACTGCTTTTTGGGGGCCTTATCAGCGAGAAGATGCGGGAGATTTCATTCCTCGGCGTGGGGCTTGCGGTTCTCATCATCGGCGCGTCGATGAGCATTGGTGGTCTCTCGGCGCTAGGGGAGTCGGGACTCGGCGAGTTCGCGCCGCTCGTGCTGGTGGGTGCGCTTGTTGTGGGCGGCATCCTCGGCGAAGCGGTAGGGATTGAGCGCGGCCTTGAGCGCTTCGGCCATTACCTGCAGGAGAAGACGTACAACATCAAGCTCTTCGCGCCCGGTCCTGCCGAGCAGCCCGACGCCAAGGGCAGGACGATCGTCGAGGGCTTCGTGACGGCGAGCCTGCTCTTCTGCGTGGGCGCCATGACGATCCTCGGCAGTATCGAGAGCGGTCTCGGGGATCCGTCGCTGCTGTATCTGAAGTCGCTGCTGGACGGCATCGCGGCGGTTGCGCTCGCCACGAGCTTCGGCGCGGGCGTGGGGCTCTCGGTCATCCCGGTGCTGCTCATCCAGGGCGGCATCGCGCTCGGGGCCGGCACCGTGCAGCCGTTCATGACCGAGCCGGTCATCCACGCGCTGCAGGCGGTTGGCGGCGCGCTCATACTCGCGATCGGACTCGACCTGACCGGCATCAAGCGGCTGCCGTACGGCAACATGCTGCCGGGCGTGATCATCGCGGCGCTGATTGCGGGGTTCTGGGGCTAGAGCGTCTCGCGCCAGCCGGGGGTTGTGAACGCTGCGGGGCAGATATCGTTGAGCGTGCATGCGCCGCAGGCCGGTCGCTTCGCGGTGCAAACGGCGCGTCCGTGGTCGATGAAGCGGTAGTTCACGGCATACCAGTCCTCGCGCGGCAGCACTCCGGTGAGATCGCGCTCGACCTTGTCGGGATCCTTCTCGTCCGAGAGCCCGAAGCGGTGCGCCAGGCGAAAGACATGCGTGTCCACCGCGATGCCCTCGACCTTGCCGTATGCGTTCGCGATCACGATATTCGCGGTCTTGCGGGCAACGCCGGGCAGCCGCATCAGGTTCTCCATGGTGTCCGGCACTCGGCTGTCGAACTCGGCCACCAGCATCCGGGCGGTGGCCATGATGAGCTTCGTCTTGTTGTGATAGAAGCCGGTGGACCGCACGATCTCCTCAACCTCGAGCACATCCGCCGAGGCGAGCGCTTCTGGCGTGGGGAAGCGTTCGAAGAGGACGGGTGTCACTTTGTTCACGCCAACGTCCGTGGTCTGCGCCGAGAGGATCACGGCCACGAGCAGCGAGAATGGGTCGCGGAAGTCGAGCGCGATGTGCGCCTCGGGATACAGTTCGCCGAGACGTTGCATGATCTCGCATGCTCTCGATTGCCGGTCCATGGCACCCCTTCCGAGTGACTGACGCCTGTGATGGTACCCGAATCGCGACGGATTCGTGCCGGGCTGGCGACGGTAAAGGTCGTGGTAAGTCCCGGTTAAGGTCGCCGAGGCATACTCGGTGTGGACCTGACGCGCTGGGGGGCGAGTCAGGTGCTGGGGGACCTCGACGGGCCCTCGGGTGGCCGGGCGCCCCCCGTCGGCGACACCTCGGACATAACGGACCGAGTACGAGGGGGAACCATGAGATTCAAACAGAAGGTCGCGACTATCGTCGTCGCGATGGTGATGCTGGCACAGCCGACGGCTGCGCTTGCGGTGGGCACCGGCGATGATCCGACGCCGACCAAGAACGTCATGACAGCACTCGACTTCCAGGCGGAGCGGGAGTACCAGGCGTGGCTGCTCACGCAGCGCACGTACGGGATCGCACTCGGCGTGGAGCCGACCGGTGTGGATGCGCCGTACAAG
>CAKMKD010000055.1 GCA_927439865.1 uncultured Coriobacteriia bacterium
GCTTCGCGCGGTCGCGAGGTCGTTCTCGAACCCGATCCGCTCCGTACCGAGTTCCAGCGCGACCGAGACCGGATCATCCACTGCAAGGCGTTTCGCCGCCTGTCGCACAAAACGCAGGTGTTCCTGGCTCCCGAAGGCGACCACTACCGGACCCGCCTCACGCACACCCTTGAGGTCGCCCAGATCGCGCGCTCGATCGCGCGTGCGTTGCGCCTGAACGAGGACCTCACCGAGGCCATCGCGCTCGGGCACGACCTCGGCCACTCTCCGTTCGGGCATACGGGCGAGGCAGCGCTCTCGCAGTGCCTTGCCGAGGTAGCGCCGCAGTATCCGGGGTTGCAGCCGGTCTACGAGCACAACATGCAGTCGTTGCGGGTGGTTGAGGTGCTCGAGTACGACGGGCGTGGCCTGAACCTCACGTGGGAGGTTCGCGACGGGATTCGCAATCACACCGGCGAGGACGTGCCCGCAACCCTTGAAGGCCAGATCGTGAAGACCGCCGACCGCATCGCGTACATCAACCACGATATCGACGATGCGGTTCGAGCAGGGGTTCTTCAGGATGCCGAGATTCCCGCAGCCATCACCGCTGTGCTCGGCCGACACCACGGCGCGCGGATCACGGCGCTTGTGCAGTCGATGGTGACGGCAAGCGCCGATGCGGATCGAATCAGCATGACGCCTGAGGTTGAAGCAGCCATGCTCTCGCTCCGCGCCTTCTTGTTCGAGCGCGTGTACCTCTCGATGGACGCGAAGGGCGAGGACCCCAAGGCGCTCGAGCTCGTGAAGCGGCTCTTCGAGCACTACCTCGCGAATCCCGCTGAGCTCCCCGACGAGTTCGCATCCGAGGCGCTCGGGTCGTTGCCGCAACGCGTGGTCGATTACGTTGCGGGCATGACGGACCGATACGCGATGCGCACCTACGAGAAGCTCTTCTTGCCATTGCGATGGAAGATGTAGCCCCGGCGCCGACTCAGTCGGTGCCGAGTCGGAAGGTGCGGCTGCCTTGGCTTGATGTCCTCAAAGGCGCGGCCATGGCGTTCGTCGTCGTGAATCACGCCCTGATATGGCCACTGCGTACCGGCGACGGCATCACCGCGTTCGCATACGGCACCTGCTACTGGACCGTCGCCGGGTTCGCCGCCGTGACCGGTTTTCTAGCGGCGTCGCGGAGTGCAGCCGATCCAATCGGCTTTCTGAAGCGCCGAGGCAGGCAGTTGATGGGCCCGTGGGCGATGGCCGCCCCCGTCTACGCACTCGCGCCATACGTCCTGCCCGCACTCGGCGTGTCATTTCCGATCGAAACCGACCCACTCCCGTGGCTGATCTCGATTCTGCTCGGTGGAGGCGCGCTCTGGTTCCTGCCGGTGCTCTACGCGGTGAGCGTGGTGGCTACGTTGCTTGCCCGAAGGACGAGCAACTGGTGGCCGTTCTGGGTCTCGCTCGGCGTGTATGCCGCCACGGCTGCGGCGAGTCCTATCAGCCCGCTGGCTCTTGGGCGCGCGACGTTCTGGGCGGTAGCACCGCTCTACCTTGCGTGCTACTGGTTCGGGCTGCGTGTCGCGGCAGGGTGGCGTCCGCGCTGCTCGTACAGGGTCTGGGTCGCGGTGTTCCTGGTCTCCCTGTGCGCTGCGGGACTGGCGAGCTACGCGCGGACGACGCTTGCGAACCCGTGGATCGCCTGGCTGACATACGCTGCAGGTGTTCCTGGTGGACTTGCAGCGCTCATGCTCGCTCTGACGACGGTTCGCGAGCCCGGGGTGGTCGGGCGCGCTTTCGCACGGCTCGGCGTGGATTCGCTCGGCGTGTATGTGCTGCACCCGTTCGTGCTTGGGCCGCTCATGGTGCTCCTGCCCGGGGCGAAAACGCTGCCGGTCGCCATCCTCGGCGGCATTGCGGCGCTTGTCGTGTGTGATGAGGTCGTCTACCGCTTTCGGCAGTGGAAGGGGCGATCTCGTGCGGATTGTGTGTTGTAGTCCCGATTCCACGTGCAGTTCGATTGCGTGACGGGTATCTTAGATAGACGGGGACGTAACGTTGCCCGTGAGGCTGTACGTGATCAGCATGTGTCGCCTGTCTGCAAGGGGGTACTTATGCGAGAAATCATGCGCGTGAACATGTCCAATCTGTCCATCACGATGGAACCGCTGCCCGAGGGCTGGAATCGGTACGGAGGTCGTGCTCTGACGTCCGCGATCGTTTTCACCGAAGTCCCCGCAACGGCGGATCCGCTCGGCGCCGAGAACAAGGTCGTATTCGCCCCTGGTCTCTTCGGCGGAACGAATACCCCGAACGGCGGTCGACTCTCGGTTGGCACGAAGAGCCCGCTGACCGGTGGTCTCAAGGAGTCCAACTCCGGTGGTCAGGCTGCCCACGCGCTCGGACGCATGGGCGTTGCGGCGATCATCGTCGAGGGCAAGCCGAATGATTCCCTGGCGCGCTACATGCTCGTGGTTGAGCCTGACAAGTCCGCCAAGCTCGAGCGCGTGGACGCGTGGGCTGGCATGGGGAACTACGCGGTTTCCGATGCGATCAAGGGCACGCGTGCGGCAGATGACCGCTATGCCACGATCACGATCGGCCCGGCAGGCGAGATGGGACTGAAGGCCGCAGGCATCGCTGTCTCCGACCCGAAGGGCTATCCGAACCGCTTCGCAGGGCGCGGCGGCACCGGTGCTGTCATGGGGAGCAAGGGACTCAAGGCCATCGTCCTGAGCGACAAGGGTCTTTCGAACGTCGAACATGCCGACAAGGACGCGTTCCAGACCGCGATGAAGGTCTTCGCGAATGCGCTCACCACGCATCCGGTCTCGGGTCAGGGGCTTCCCACCTACGGCACGAACGTTCTCGCCAACATCATCAACGAGTCCGGCGGGTATCCCACACGCAACTTCTCCGAGGGTCGCTTCGAGGGTGTCGAGAAGATCTCGGGCGAGACGATGCGTGAGGTGACGCTCGAGCGCGGCGGCAACGTCAAGCATGGCTGCCACACCGGCTGCGTCATCCAGTGCTCACGGTACTGGGTCGACAAGGACGGCAAGTATGTGACCAAGGGCATGGAGTATGAGAACGTCTGGTCGCTTGGTGCCGACTGTGGCATCGATGATCTTGACGTGATTGGAGCCCTCGACCGCGAGATCAGCGACCTTGGTCTCGACACCATCGAAATGGGCGCCACGCTTGCCGTGTACATGGATTCTGGCAAGCTCGCGTTCGGCGATGGTGCGGGTGCGCTTGCTGCGATCAAGGAAATCTGGACCGGTACCGAGCTTGGTAAGACGCTGGGTCACGGCGCCGAGGCGACCGGCGTGGCGTTCGGGGTAGAGCATATCCCGGTCGTGAAGCACCAGGCGCTGCCGGCGTACGACCCGCGTCCGATCCAGGGCATCGGCGTCACGTACGCGACGTCCACCCAGGGTGCGGACCACACTGCCGGATACGCGATCACGGCGAACGTGCTGGCGGTCGGCGGCAGCGTCGATCCTCTCGGAACCGAGGGCCAGGCGGCGTTGTCGCAGGGTCTGCAGATCGCGACCGCGATGCTCGACGCAATGGGCCTCTGCATCTTCGTGGCGTTCCCGGTGCTCGACATTCCCGAGGCGTTCGGGGCGATCGTTGACATGGCTTCGGCGCACACCGGCGACACATGGTCTGCCGACGCGCTCATGGCCGTTGGCAAGGAAACGCTCACGTACGAGCGTCTGTTCAACACGCACGCCGGATTCACGGCTGCTGACGACAGGCTGCCCGAGTTCTTCAAGACCGTGCCGCTCTCTCCGCACAATGTGGTGTTCACCGTCTCTGATGCTGATCTGGACTCGGTGTTCGACTTCGTTCCGGAGACTGCCGCGGGCATGGGTATCTCGTAGGTATTTGATTGCGTGGATTTTATGGCTCGCGCCGGGCGGCTCGTATGCGTCCGGCGCGAGCAGTATCCCGCCGAGGACGGAGCATGGCCGATGAACGTTGATGTTGCCCTGTTTGCGAGCTTGGCGTCGTTTCAGCCGGACGGGATGCCGGGGAGGCACGCGCGGGTGATCGAGTTCCCGGATGGTTCTTCGGTTGGCGGCGTGATAGCTGAGCTCGGGCTGCCCGATGAGCCGCGCGTGGTCTTCGTGAATGGCCGACATGCGGACGACGATGTGGCGCTCAGCTCCGGTGATCGTCTCGCGATCTTTCCGCCGGTTGGCGGGGGGTAGGCGCGATGACAGAGAGTGAAGAGCGGGCGCGGCTTCATAGCGCGACGGTTGCCATCATCGGGTGCGGGGGGCTGGGAAGCAACGTCGCTGCGATGCTGGTGCGCTCCGGGGTTGGGACGCTGCGCTTGATCGACTTCGACCGTGTTGAAGAGAGCAACCTCAACCGCCAGCTCTACTTCCGGGACGATATCGGCCGGCTCAAGACCGAGGCGCTCGGCGACACGCTTCGTAGGATTGCTCCCGAGGTCACGCTGATCGAGGTCGTGACGCGTGTGACGAGTTCGAATCTGGTTGGGCTTGTGACGGGTGCCGACGTGGTGGTCGAGGCGGTGGACGGTCCCGCCGACAAGGCGATGATCGCCAATGCGGTGTGCTGCGCGTTGCCCGACATGCCGCTCGTGACCGCATCCGGAATGGCGGGATCGGGTTCAGCGAACGAGATCGTGAGCGAGCGGATAGCGGACAACGTGTATCTCGTGGGAGACCTGTCGAGCGACGTGCGTGCCGGTTTGCCGCTCTACTCGTCTCGGGTGATGGTGGCGGCCGCGCATGAGGCTCATGTCGTGATCCGCGTGCTGCTCGGGCACCAGGAGCCGTAGGGGTTTGTGGTTTAGGGTCTGAGCAGGTTGTGGTTGGCGCAGGTTAAGCGCTTGGTAGTAGCGTGCTGCTCGTGATCGCGGAATGTGTTGCGCGGACGAGCCCGGCCCGGGGGGCCTTTTCAAAGTCCATTGATGCGCTTCGATATCCACGCACACCGTATCGACACCGCCCGTGTCGATATCGAAATCTGCCCAGGAGGCAGAGGGTTGCATTGGGCTTGAACGTAGTCGCCGGTCCTGCTTTCACGTGCATCGATATCGACACGGTCGGTGTCGATGGGGACGAGGCGACTATCGAAACGCATCGATGCACTCTCAATAAGGACCCGGAGGGGAGGACACTTGACGATTCCACGACATGCACCCACGCACGGCACCATCGACACCACGTACGTCCCATTCGCCCAGAATCAGCACCGGAAGGGAGCTCGAGAACCCATGGCAGGACCAGATTTCGCCGAAATCCCTCAGATCATCGCCATGCTCAACAATCGCACCAGGCGTCACGTCTGCGAGTACCTCGCCATGCGGCCGCTCACTATGGGACAACTCGCAGAGTACGTCTCGGTCAAGCAACCCACCTTCTCCTATCACATGGGCGCGCTCTTCGATTCCAAACTGGTCACCTGGAGGTACTACGACGAGTTCCTCACTCTGAACCCGCAGTCGGTTGCGCTTCTACAGCGATACGCCAAAGAGGTCCTCGGAAATCGTCCGCCGGAGCCGAAGCCGCAGCACAGCGAACCACCATCGCTCGCGAGCCTCATGCGCTAGGCAGCGCGCCCTTATTGCCGCACGCGGCTCCTTCGCATAGAATCACCGGAGCATCGCAGGGGTCATAGGGGAGCCCTGCGTTCGCGCACACTCGAAATCAGCACTGTCGAAGGGAGAGGCGCTTCTATGGCTAATTGGATCGCCTGGTTCGCACCCATCGCCGCCGTCATCGGTGTCGCTGTGGCTGCCTACCTGGGCTCCTGGGTCCTCAAGCAGGATCCGGGCAACGAGAAGATGCAGGAGATTTCCAAGGCGACCCAAGAGGGCGCAATGGCATTCCTTCTGCGCGAGTACCGCGTGCTTGTCATCTTCGCCGCGGTCGTGTTCCTGATTCTCGGCTTCGCCGTGAACTGGCTCACGGGTATCGCATTCCTCACGGGTGGGATCCTCTCCGCCGCCGCCGGCTTCTTCGGCATGTACATCGCGACGCGCGCCAACTCGCGCACCGCACAGGCCGCGACCGTTGGTATCGCCAAGGCGCTCAACGTCGCGTTCCGCTCGGGCCTCATGATGGGCCTCACCGTCGCCAGCTTCGGCCTCGGCGGTCTGAGCCTCTGGGCTATCTTCCTGCTCGTCACCGGTGAGAACCCGGCCGCCAACGCCGAGATCGTCAACGGCTTCGCCATGGGCGCCAGCTCGATCGCGCTCTTCGCACGTGTTGGTGGCGGCATCTACACCAAGGCCGCTGACGTTGGTGCTGACCTCGTCGGCAAGGTTGAGGCCGGTATCCCCGAGGACGATCCTCGCAACCCGGCTGTCATCGCCGACAACGTTGGCGACAACGTGGGCGACGTCGCGGGCATGGGCGCCGACCTCTTCGAGAGCTACGTCGGTTCGATCCTCGCGCCGATGGTTCTCGCAATCAGCCTCTGGTACACCGCAGGCGGCGCTCGCTCGCTCGACCTGCAGTACGGCATCATCGCCCCGCTGCTGATCGCGGCATTCGGCATCATCATGTCGATCATCGGCCTGTTCGCGGTTCGCGCCAAGGAAGGCGCCAACCTCCACAACGCGCTCAACATGGGCACGTACGTGGCCGCGGGCCTCGAGGTCATCGCGATGTTCTTCCTGTTCTATCACTGGAGCACTCGCGGCGTTGAACTCGCGGGCGTCGACACCAGTGCGCGCATCTGGTTCTTCGGCTCGGTCGTGCTCGGCCTCGCTGCCGGTATCGCAATCGGCAAGATCACCGAGTACTACTGCTCGGATCATTACAGCCCGGTCAAGAAGATCGCCGAGGCATCCGAGACCGGCGCCGCCACCAACATCATCCAGGGCCTTGGCACTGGCATGATGTCGACCGCGCTGCCGATCCTCGTTGTCGGAGCCGCCATCCTCGGCTCGTACGTCATGGGTAACATGGCCGTTCCTGACAATGACCTGTCGGGCATCTACGGCATCGCACTTGCGGCGCTCGGCATGCTCTCCATCACGGCGATCACCGTCGGCGTAGACGCGTATGGTCCTGTTGCCGACAACGCCGGTGGTATCGCCGAGATGGCGCACATGGGCAAAGAGATCCGCACCATCACCGACTCGCTCGACTCGGTGGGCAACACCACCGCGGCTATCGCCAAGGGCTTCGCGATCGGCTCGGCCGGTCTCACCGCCCTCGCGCTGTTCGTCGCGTTCCGCCAGTCGCTCGCGCTTGGCGGCCTCAAGATCGATATGTCGCTTGAGAACCCGTACGTCATCGTCGGCCTCTTCGTCGGCGGTATGCTGCCGTTCCTGTTCGGCGCGCTCACCATGGGTGCTGTCGGCCGCGCGGCGTTCGCCATGATCGGCGAGGTTCGCCGCCAGTTCCGCGAGATTCCGGGCATCATGGAGGGCACTGGCCGTCCTGACTATGCCGCGTGCGTGGACATCTCCACCAAGGGCGCGCTCAAGGAGATGGTCGTTCCCGGCGCCATCGCCGTCGCCGTCCCGATCGTGGTCGGCATGGTTAACCTCTCGCTCCTCGCGGGTCTGCTCGCGGGTGCACTCGTGACCGGCTTCCTGCTGGCCGTCTTCATGGCCAACGCCGGTGGCGCGTGGGACAACGCGAAGAAGTACATCGAGGGTGGCGAGCATGGTGGTAAGGGCAGCGACGCTCACAAGGCCGCTGTCGTCGGCGACACCGTTGGTGACCCGTTCAAGGACACTTCAGGCCCGTCGATGAACATTCTCATCAAGCTCATGACCATCGTATCGCTCGTGTTCGTGCCGCTCTTCCTGAGGATCCACGGCGCGTAGCGCATTCACGTCACTGCAGTAGGGTAGAATGCTCCCGGGTGTCGGCAACGGCGCCCGGGAGCTTTGTCTTTGCCGAGAGGGGGCTTGCGTGGGTCGCATTTCCGATGATGACGTGCAACGTGTTCGCGACGCCACCGATCTCGTCTCCCTCGTATCCGAGACCGTCGTCCTCAAGAAGAAGGGCCGCCTGTTCTGGGGCAACTGTCCCTTCCATGGCGAGAAGACGCCGAGCTTCAAGATCGACCCGGGTACCGATCTGTGGCACTGCTTCGGCTGTGGCCTTGGCGGTGACGCGTTCGGGTTCGTGATGCGTTCCGAGAATCTCGACTTCCCTGATGCGATCCGCCGGCTCGCCGAGCGTGCACACATCGAGATCGTCGAAGAGGGTGGCTCGGGTCTCCCGGCGGGGCGAAAAGAGCGTCTCATCGCTGCGTGTGAGGCAGCGGCGGAGTACTTCCACAAGAATCTCACCGCCGCTAAGAACCCCGGCGCCGAGCAGGCGCGCGAGTACCTCAAGCAGCGCGGCTTCGGCATCGACGTCGCCAAGCGCTGGCGTCTGGGGTATGCGCCGAGCGGGCGTGACGAGATGACGCGCACACTTCTCGGCCAGGGGTTCACGCGCGACGAACTCGTGGACGCCAACATCACGCTCGCTGTGGAACGCGGCGCGTTCAAGGACCGCTTCTTCGGGCGCATCATGTTCCCGATAACCGACCTTTCCGGCCGCGTCATCGCATTCGGCGGTCGGGTGGTGGGCGAGGGGCATCCCAAGTACCTCAACAGCAACGAGACGCCGATCTTCCACAAGTCGGCCAACATGTACGGCATCGACCGCGCCCGCAACGAGATCGTCACGAGCGGCACGGCGGTCGTGGTCGAGGGCTACACCGATGTCATCGCGCTTGCCGAGCAGGGGATCGCGTTCACGGTCGCCACGCTCGGCACCGCGCTCACCGAGCGGCACGTGAAGCTTCTCGGCAGGTTTGCCAAGCGTGTCGTGTACCTGTTCGACGGCGATGAGGCCGGCCTTCGCGCCGCCAATCGCGCTGCCGAGTTCATCGACGCGAGCGTAACGCCGGAGGCCGGTAACGCGCGCGTCGACCTCGGCGTTGCCGTCATTCCCGGCGGGATGGACCCGGCGGATTTCGTCGCCTCGAAGGGCCCCGCCGAGATGCGCGCGCTCATCGACGCCGCGCAGCCGCTGCTGCGCTTCGTGATCGACCAGCGCCTCTCGGTGCACGACCTCGCCACGCCGGAGGGCAAGTCTGCGGCACTCGCGGATGCCGTGCAGCCGCTTGCCGCGGTGAAGGGCAGCATCCTCGCGCAAGAGTATGTGAGCTACATCGCGAGCAGGCTCCTCACCACGACGGAGTTCGTGCAGCGCGCGCTCGCGGGCACGCAGGTGCAACGCACGCGTCCCGCAGAGCCCGAGACCGCGCCCACGGGCGCGCCAGCGCCGCCGCCAGTCATCGACGACAACCAGGCGCGTGCCGAGCGGGAGCTGCTCCGCACGGTCACGCTCGCACCACGCGTACGCGCCAAGGCACGAGAGTTGCTTGCTGAGGAGTTCGTACTCGACGAGAATCGTCGGGTGTTGCTCGGCTGGATTCTTGATGCCGGCGAGGCGACCAAACAGGAGCTCTACGACTCCATCGCTGCCCGCGACAGAAGCATCGCAGAATCGCTGTCAGAGTGGTTGGTAGACGCTCCGGACGTGGAACAGATAGAATACGCGTTCCGAGAAATCTCGGCGCGTCTCAAGGAATTCGCCCTTGAGCGTCTAATCTTAAGTAAGAAAGCCGGACTTCGTGCGCTTGATGCGGCGAAGGATCCGGCTGTATATGATGGATTGTTCAGAGAAGTCGTCGAACTGGAACGCAAGCGCAATGCGCTCAGGTCCAGGACGGCGCACCCTCAAGACACGGGAGTGGAGTGACTGCGTGAGCCCTGCAGCCAAGAAGACCGACACAACGGAATCTGCCGTAGCGCCCGCAAAGGCCAAGGCAAAGCCGAAGGCCAAAGCCGAAAAGCTCGCCCCGGAACTTGAAACCGCCGCTGTTGTAGGCCTGATCGCCCTCGGCAAGAAGAAGGGCAGCCTCAGCGATGAGGAGATTCAGACCGCGCTTGCCGATGTCGAGTTCACCGAAGAGCAGGTCGATAGCGTCTACCTGCACATCTCGAAGAACAACATCGATGTCATCGAGGACAGCATCCACCTCGCAGTCGACGATCCTGACCTGGTGGACGAGCTCGTTGAGCACGTCGAGGAGATTCCTGCCGAGGTAGAAGTCGAGCCCGACGTCGTCGTGGCCAAGCCTGCTGCGAAGCGCAAGAAGCCGAAGCGTCGTGCCGATGCGCACCTGCTGGCGCCGCTCACGAGTGACCCGGTTCGCATGTACCTGAAGGAGATCGGCAAGGTTCAGCTCCTGAATGCGCGCCAGGAAGTGGACCTCGCCAAGAAGATCGAAGCAGGCGAGGAGGCCCAGGCACGTCTTGAGGCCGCTGAAGCCGCGAGCGAGAAGCTCGACCGCGTCGAGACGCGTCGTCTGCGCCGGCTCGAGGACATCGGCCTCAATGCCAAAAAGCAGCTCGTCGAAGCGAACCTCCGCCTCGTGGTGTCCATCGCCAAGCGGTACGTGGGTCGCGGCATGCTCTTCCTCGACCTCATCCAGGAAGGCAACCTCGGCCTCATTCGTGCCGTTGAGAAGTTCGACTACACCAAGGGCTTCAAGTTCTCCACGTACGCCACCTGGTGGATCCGTCAGGCCATCACCCGCGCTATCGCGGACCAGGCCCGCACGATCCGCATCCCGGTGCACATGGTGGAGACGATCAACAAGCTCATCCGCGTGCAGCGCCAGCTGCTGCAAGAACTCGGGCGCGAGCCGCTGCCCGAGGAGATCGGCGAGAAGATGGAGATGACCGCCGAGCGCGTCCGCGAGATCCTCAAGATCTCGCAGGAGCCCGTCTCGCTCGAGACGCCGATCGGCGAAGAGGAAGACTCCCAGCTCGGCGACTTCATCGAAGACTCCGACGCCGTGGTGCCGCCCGATGCAGCGAGCTTCAGCATGCTCCAGGAGCAGCTCACGCGTGTGCTCGACTCGCTTTCCGAGCGGGAGCGCAAGGTCATCGAGCTTCGCTTCGGCCTGGACGACGGGCATCCCCGCACGCTTGAAGAGGTTGGCCGAGAGTTCGGCGTGACACGTGAGCGCATCCGGCAGATCGAGAGCAAGACGCTCTGCAAGCTGCGTCATCCCTCGCGGTCGAGCAAGCTCAAGGACTACTTGGAGTAGTCCAGATCGCTCGTCGCCTTGCCGCCCATTCGTCCCGCGAGCTCGTCGTTGAGCCGCTGGATCAGCGTGTCTTTCACGCCCACTTCGTCGGTGAGCAGCTCTATCGCTGTCCGGAGCTCGCTGTTCGACGCCTGCAAGTCGCCGACCTTCTTCTCGAGCTTGCTCACGAGCCGGTCGTTGTACTCGCGCAGCACGCCGGTCTCGTCCGACGCTTTGGCCTTCGCGCCAGGGCGCGGCTTCTTGCCACGCCGGGCATCCTCGACCAATCGCACAAGGGTGGGAGAGTCCATCGGCTTGCGCAGGAACGCGTCTGCGCCGAGCGTGAGCGCGAATGACTCATCAGCGTCCTCGGTGTAGGTGGCTGTGTAGAACACGAAGGTGCCTGCCGAGAGGCGCGAATCCTGATGCCATTCGATGCAGAGACGGTAGCCGTCCATGCGGGGCATCAGAATGTCCGTGATCACGAGGTCGGGCGGGTTCTTGCGCGCCCTCTCAAGCGCATCGACACCGTCTGAGGCCGTCTCAACCTGATGTCCCCTGGCCGAGAAGACCGTCTCAAGCAAGTATCGTGACGGTGGATCGTCGTCGACGACGAGCAGTCGCATTGTGAACCCCCCAGTTCAGACCCATTAATGCTGCACGGCGAGTATGCGCCGATTGTGATGCTCAAACAAGAGCACCCCCCGCAGTGCGGAGGGTGTCTGAGTGTCTATGGCTCCTCGGGTAGGACTCGAACCTACAACCCTCCGGTTAACAGCCGGATGCTCTGCCAATTGAGCTACCGAGGAATGTCAGCGCCGCCGAATGGAGCGGGCACCGACGCATTATAGACGGAGCGTGTGCTCAGGCGCAACGCCTTCTGTTGGTCGGAACGGCCCGTTTGGAGGTGTGTACCATTGCCCGGCGAAGACCGAACCGCTAGTGTGTGCGCGTCGACGCATTTACGGGGTGGGGGATAGGTGTCGCGTATCACGCTTTCAGGCAGCACCGAGACACGGCCGCAGGTGGCTCTCAAGCCGCTCTGCATGGCCATCGGTGTGGCCTGCCTCAGCTTCTTGATCTTCACGTCAGCGGCCGTCCTCGCATACCGCGGGCAATCGGCGCGCGCTACCGATGATGCCATGAAGCATCTCGAGAACGCGGCCGAGGCCGATGCCGCGCTCATCCGTTACTGGTTCTCCGAGCGGGTCGGCGATGTTCGCGTCATGGGCACGACGTCGCGCGTTCGAACCGAGTTCGAGTCGTACCTGCAGGGCGGATCCGAAGACTGGCTGCGGATGCGGCTCGAAGGTGAGCGTGAGGCACGCGACTACGTGAACGTTACGCTCTTCGACACCACAGGGAAGGCGCGGCTCTCTGTGGGCCGTCCGTCGCCGGGTCGGGAGCAGGACCTCGTCAAGCATGCCGTCGAGGCCGCCAGCATCACAACCGGCACCGTGGTTGGATTTCACCCGGCCGAGGACGGCTCATACCACGTGACCTGGTTCACACCCCTCAGAATCGAAGAAGAGGCGGGACACGAGCGCACAACGGGCGTGGTCATGTTCGAGTCCGACCTCAGGCAGTACCTGAGTAGCGTCATGCGCGGCCTTGATGATCCATGGCCCACCACGGTCGCACTGCGGTTCATCACGAACGACGACGCGTTCATCGCGACCTCGTCAAACGATTTCCAGTTCGAACTGATGCGTGATGTGGCGTATCCCGGTCCGGGCACCATGTCGTTCGAGGTTCCTGTGGAACCCGGCGCAATGGCTGTACTCAGCTCGATTGAACAGGCGGATCTCAACGGTTCGCTTGCATGGCAGCGATGGACGATCATCGGTCTCGACGCACTCGTCCTAGCGGTCTGCGCCGCCTTTGTCCTTGCCTTCGCGCGCTCGGACATGAATCGTCGCAAGGAACTGCTGGCAAAGGAACGGCTCCAGGAAGCGATTGAGACGCAGGACCGCTTCCTCGCCAACGTGAGCCACGATCTTCGCACGCCGCTTAACTCGATCATCGGGTTTTCGGGCACGCTCCGCCGAGGAATGGCCGGGCCGCTCAACCCCGAGCAGCAGCGTCAGATCACCATGGTCGAGTCCTCGGGGCGGCATCTGCTCGCGCTTGTGACCGACATCCTCGACTTCAGCAAGCTCAAGAAGGGTGATGAGCGGCTCGACCCGGAGGTTCTGCGTGCGAGCGACCTGGTCGGCCTGGTGTCCGAGCTGCTTGCGCCGCAGGTTACCGAGAAGGGGCTCACCTGGGAGACGTCGGTGCCGGAGGACCTTGAAGTCATCACCGATCGCCATCTCGCCGAGCGGGTCTTGCTCAACCTGGCCGGCAACGCCGTTAAGTTCACCGTGAACGGCGGCGTGACGATCACCGTCACGCATCGAAGCGACGGGTCGACCGCATTTGCGGTGCGCGACACCGGTCCGGGTATCGACTATGGCGTGCGGCGCGAGATCATGCGCGAGTTCCGCCAGCTGCATCGTCCGGGCACGACCAAACCGGAAGGCGCCGGGCTGGGGCTCTCTATCAGCGAGCGTACCGCGCATCTCCTTGGCGGCGAGATCGAGGTCGCAAGCGTGCCGGGCGAAGGGGCGACGTTCACGTTCGTCGTGCCCCCGCACGGTGCGGTATCATAGGGGCTT
>CAKMKD010000056.1 GCA_927439865.1 uncultured Coriobacteriia bacterium
AAGAGGCCGCACGACTGCGCGTTGCCGCCGAAGCTGCCGAGGCAGCCAGTCATGCCAAGTCGAGCTTCCTGGCGAACATGAGCCACGAACTTCGCACGCCACTCAATTCGATACTCGGCTTCGGCAATATTCTGGTTTCTCGGCTGGCCGGACCCATCAATGACGAACAAGAGCGTCAGCTTGGCATGATCGTCCGATCGGGGAATCACCTTCTCGGACTCGTGAACGACGTGCTCGACCTGGAGAAGATCGAGGCGGGTGCCATGCCCATCGAGCCTACTGAGTTCGACGCGGCTGATCTCGTTAGTTCTGCGGCCGAGATCATGGCGCCCATAGCGAAGAGCAGAGGGCTTTCGCTCGATGTCAGCGTGCCGGATGCGGGGCTGCGAGTGTACGCGGACGAAGATCGCGTGCGCCAGGTGCTCCTGAACCTGTTCAGTAATGGCGTGAAGTTCACCGATGAGGGCGGGGTCTTGATCACACTCGATGCTGTCGGGGACCTGTGCCGTGTAACGGTGAGCGACACGGGGGTTGGCATTCGGGAGAATCGGCTCACCGAGGTATTCGATGAGTTCAAGAGCATGGGTCGCCCCGGCGACAACTCCTCGGGCGGCACCGGGCTCGGACTGCCGATCTCGCGTCGGCTTGCGCGTCTCATGGGTGGCGATGTGACCCTTTCGAGTGTCGAAGGCGACGGATCCACGTTCGTGTTCACGTTCGCCCGTGAAGCCGCCGCGAGCGGGGAAACCCCAACGGAATCCTGACACGCTCGGCTGACTCGCACCCCCACGACACACCACGGCCTGACCGGATAGAATGGCGTGGTAGCTCCAATCCCGTCCAGAAGGTCAGGTCACATGACAGCGCTCGGTGCATACTC
The DNA here is from genome assembly GCA_927439865.1 of uncultured Coriobacteriia bacterium. Lineage (GTDB taxonomy): Bacteria > Actinomycetota > Coriobacteriia > Anaerosomatales > Anaerosomataceae > UBA2286. Next base: position 881 of record CAKMKD010000056.1, read on the forward strand.
TGAAGTCGGTAAGCTCAGAACCGTGCTGGTACATCGTCCGGGTCTCGCGCTCGAGCGCCTCACTCCGCATAATCGCGAGCGCTTTTTGTTTGACGACCTCGTTTGGGTGGAGCGCGCGCAGCGGGAGCATGACTCCTTCACCGACGTCATGCGCGACCGCGGGGTCGAGGTGCTCTACCTCTTCGACCTGCTGGTGGAGACCCTCTCGGCCTCTGCCGAGGCACGCGCCGACGTGGTGACGCGCCTCGTGTCGTCCTACACCGTCGGCCCCTCGATGGTGCGGGACCTGCGGGCGTTCCTGCTCGACATGGCGCCGCAGCAGCTGGCCGAGGCACTCGTGAGCGGCCTGCTCATCGAGGAGCTCGACGGCTTCGATCTCGACGCGCTCAACCGTCACTCGCTTGGAGCAGTGCTCGCCGAGCCGAACTCGTTCGTGCTGCCCCCGCTGCCGAACAGCCTCTTCACGCGGGACTCCAGCGCGTGGCTCTACGGCGGCGTGATCCTGCCGCCGCTCTTCTGGCATGCGCGGCGGCTCGAAGTGGTGAACACCTCGATCATCTACCGCTATCACCCGCGCTTCGCCAACGCCGACTTCCAGTTCTGGTATCCGCCGGAGGGCGACGCCGGCCGCTTTGGCGTGGAGGATCTCGGCCAGGGCAACTCGCTTGAGGGCGGCGATCTCATGCCGCTCGGCAACAAGACGGTGCTCGTTGGGATGGGGGAGCGCTCCACCGGCCGGATGGTTGAGCACCTGGCGCGCTCGCTCTTCTCGGCAGGCGCTGCCGAGCGGATCATCGCGTGCCGCATGCCCGTGGACCGCGCCTACATGCACATCGACACCGTCTTCGGCTTCATCGACCGCGACGCCGTGACGATGTACCCCCCGGTCATCGAGGCGATGCAGGTCTACAGCATCCGACCCGGCGAGGGGAAGGACTCCTTCGAGATCACCGCCGAGAAGGGTCTCCTCGACGCTGTTGCCGACGCGCTGCAGGTCAAGAAGCTGCGGGTCGTTCCCACGGGTGGCGACGCGTTTCAGATGGCGCGCGAGCAGTGGGATGACGGCAACAACGTCGTCGCGCTTGAGCCCGGCGTGGTCATCGGGTATTCGAAGAACACGCACACGAACGCGGCGCTCCGTAATGCCGGCATCGAGGTCTTCGAGATCGAGGGCAGCGAGCTTGGCAAGGGCCGTGGCGGCTGCCATTGCATGACGTGTCCGATCTCCCGCGACGCGGTCGATTAGTCGCCAGCCGCGCTTCCGAGCGTGCGAAGGTACGCGTCGTGCTTCTGGAGCATGGTGGCCCACCACGACCTCTGCGCAGGCTCGGCGGCCTCAGCCGGCAGGCCGTACCGGTCGCCTAGTGCGTTCGCCAGCGTTACCGAGGTCTTCGCCGCGCCAGCGTAGGTGAGGTGGCCGCCGTCGATGAAGTCCGTCTCGAACGAAAGTCCCGGCACCGAGCCCGGCTCGCTCAGGTCGAGCGTCTGCACGTTGTCGAACTCCCTGCCGAGGATTGCCTCGACCTTCGCCAGCTGGTAGCTGTATGCGTTCGGCGGGCCCGTCGGCGTGAGGAAGAGCAGCAGCTCGGCGTCGGCATCCCGGCAGGCCGCTGCGATCTCTCGCAGGTACGAGAGGTTGTACTCGAGTGACGCGTCGGCCCGCGCGCGGATGTCCGCCGGCATCGGCGACGCGGTCGGTGTGACCTCCACGGCGCCGCGCTTCGGCAGGAAGCCGTTCAGGAACTCGCCGCCGCGGTTCTTGCCGGGCAGATCGAAGTCGCGCAGCGTGAGCGACGACCACCGGCCGTGATACGTCCACAGGTCGACCAGCACGCCTGCCCATTCGCTTGCCGGAGTGGAGAGGGCGGTGGCCTTGAGCTTCTCGGCGGAAAGCGGCATGTACCCCACGTTGATCTGCTGGAATTCGCGGTTGAAGTGCTTCTCACCGTACGTGATCGACGACAGCTCGAGCGCCACGACCTTCGGGCGCTGCGTCTTGAGCGCCTCGGCCAGGTAGAAGCGGGTGAGCTTGAGCTGCTGTGTGGGCCCGCCGAGCACGAACGACGGGATTTCGCGCGTGCGCCAGACCTCGGCGGGATCCACACCCACGAAGACGTGCGAGTTGCCGAGGAAGAGCACGTCGATTGAGTCCGAGGGTAGCGCGCGGTACGTCGCCCACGCGCTCCCGCCCTGGCCGTCGACGCCGCTGCGCCCGGGCTTCACGATTGCGCTCGCGAGCGTGAGCGTGGCGAGCAGCAGCACGCAGAAGGCGAGCGACGCTACCAGGCGGCGGATTCGGTGGCTCTCGAG
>CAKMKD010000057.1 GCA_927439865.1 uncultured Coriobacteriia bacterium
CAGGCATAGATAGAGTAGGAACCCGGGGCAGGAAAACCCAGGGCTCGAATACGTTCGGCAATGGAGTCAACTGCCAGCGCCAGTTCGTTATATTGCTCTTCAAACATCAAGTGCAATGTACGAAACTGCGGCTTGAAGAAGTCTATTGGAACATTCTGGGTGAAATAGCCAGGATCAATACGTGTTCGGTCAGTGCGCTGTTGTCTTACGTGGATCGCGAAGTGCATTTGCGTTATGGCGGGGTTTCCGACTCGTTCAGCACTTCCAGCTCGTAGCCCAGGACTTCGATCATGCCCGCGCACCTACGCGTGGGCGTACGTCGCATACCACCTGCTCACACTGGGCGCTGCGGTTCTGTCTCGCTGGTTCGGCTGGCCCGCGTTTGTCCTTGCTGTCGCCGCGGCTGTGCTCATGTGGTCTGACCTCGACACACGCTGGGGCCTGAGCAGCCTGCTGCCGAAGGGCCCGAGCCAGAACGTGATCGCCCGGCACGTCCCGAAGGCCCGACGCAACGAGCGCGTAAAGCGCGTCGTGATCGTCGCTCACTACGACTCAGCGAAGTCGTCGCTCGCGTTCAGCCCGGGCATGGCGAAGAACTTCGGGCTCACCTTCGCGCTGATGAAGTGGCTGACGTTCCTCACGCCAGTCGTCATCTTCATCTCGGCGCTCCCCTGGACGAAGGGGTGGAAGCCGTGGAGCTGGTACGCCACGCTCGCCGTTGCCGCGTATCTGCTCATCCCGCTGCTGATCAACATCCATCGCGAGCTCTTCATGCAGGCGGTCGATGGCGCGAATGACAACGCCTCGGGTGTCGCCGCCATGCTCGGCGTCATGGAGCTCACGGTGCCGGAACCGGAATCCGAGCCGTCGCGCTACGTCCCCGAGCCGCCCGTGCGTCGCACGCCCGAAGCCGCCGTTGAGGCCGACGTCGTGCTCGACGACGCGCTCCTTTCGTACACGCCGGTCGCCCCCGCCGAGGAGGACATCATACGGACGTCGCTTGGCAGCTTCGGCGACGTTGATTGGGATGCCGAGGAGCCCCCGCGGCCCACGAGCGGCCAATCGAGCTTCGACCTCGGCGACACGGAAGGCTGGGATGCGCTTGGCGATGAGCCCGCCGCACCCGCTGCCGCACCGCGTGCCGTGGAGCCGCCAGCCGCCAAGCCCGAGCGCGCCGAGCGCCACGGCGTGCGCGACTGGCTCGGACTGGGAAGCAACTTCGACGTTCGTGGCGAAGGCAAGAAGATCGGTCACTGGGAGAACTTCAGCGATGAAGACGGCGATGACGAGGACGGGTTCGGCCTGAAAGGCGGCACCGCCGGCGCTGCTGCCTTCGAGGATTCGGCATTCGCAGCTGACGAGGCCGCTCGCATCAGACGTCGCGTCACCACCGGTATCGATCGAGCGCTCACTGAGAAGGAAGTCTGGTTCGTGGCAACAGGTGCCGAGGAAGTCGGCACATGCGGCATGCAGGCGTTCCTGAAGGAGTACGAGGAAGACCTGCGCGACGCGCTGATCATCAACATCGACAACGTCGGGACCGGCTCAGTGTACTGGGTCACGAGTGAGGGGATGGCTCGTCGCTACCACTGCGACCGGCGGCTGGCCTCCTCGGCAAAGCGCGTTGCACGGGAAGAGGAACTGCCGGTGCGCGGGCGCGAGTACCGCGGCCTGTCGACCGACGCGACACCTGCGCTCGCTCGTGGGTTCAAGGCGATGAGCATCATGGCCTTCGATATCAACGGTCGTCTGCCGAATTGGCACTGGCGCACTGACACCACCGACAACGTGAGCCCGGAGAACCTGGAGTTGACCTCGACGTTCGTGGCCAAGCTCATCCGCGAGCTCTAGGGCCGAGCGGCACCGTGCTACACTCAGTCGTCGTACCCGCCCTGCCAGGGGCGCTCTCTGTATGGAGGCGTGCTTGAGGCAAAGCAGACTCGCGAAGGCGTTCGCCAGGACAGCGGTCGTCTCGTGGCGCGAGCACCCAACTCAGTACGACATCGAAGCACTCCGCGCTAACATCGAGCGCGTGGGTCTCGTCATCCGTGTGCGTTGGGCGATCGTCGCTGCGCTCTCGGTCTTCTCTGTGTTCGCGGCGTTCGTCTACGCGCAGGACGTCCCGTTCCGCGAGTTCGTCCAGAACATGACGATCCCCGCCTTCGCGCTCGTCTTCGTCATGAGCTACAACACCTTCTACCAGATGACGTACCGCAAGGTCGGCAACGTCGCCTTCCTCAATCAGGCGCAGCTCATCTTCGACATCATCGTCACCACCGTGCTCGTCTACTACAGCGGCGGCGTGTACTCCTGGTTCTCGGCGATGTACCTGCTCTTCATACTCGAGGGCGCGTTCATTTTGCCGAAGAAATGGCACGTGTGGATGCTCGTTATACTCTCGGCGGTGCTGTACGGCCTTGTGCTCGGCGCCGAGTATCTGGGCTGGATCCCACACGTGGACATGCCGTTCGTGACGAATCATCTGCATGACAACGCCACGTACGTGCTCGTGCGCTATCTGTGGAAGGTCACGATGTATGGCGGAGCGGGCACCATCGGCATTCTCATGATGCAGCGCATACACCTTCGCGAGAAGGAACTGCGCGGGAGCTCGTTCATCGACGAGACGACGGGACTGTTCAACCGTCCGTACTTCAACAGCGTGCTCTCAGTTGAGCTGGAGCGGTCGCGCCGAGGCGGTCGCGATCTCGCGCTCCTGATGGCCGACGTGGACCAGTTCGCCGAACTCAATCGTGTCTTCGGACTCGACGTCGGCGACGAGGTTCTTGCGGCGCTTGGTGAGACGCTGAAGGGCGTTTCGTGCGACGAGACCCTCGATGAGGCGTGTGAGCTTCACGTCGCATGTCGCGTTGGTGGCGAGGAGATGGCGATCATCATCCCTCACTACGGGCGCCACGAGGGCGATGTCGGACCAGTGAGTGAGCGTGTGATCGGGATGGCCGAGGCGTTTCGCGCCCGGGTCGAGGCACTGCGCGTCCGGGGCCTGAGCGTGACGGTCAGCGTTGGCGTTGCGGTGTTTCCCGGGGACGGCGACACCATCGACGCGCTTGTCGACGCGGCAGACCGCGCGCTCTATGAAGCCTCGCAAGCAGGCGGGAACCGCGTGGTGTGCGCCTCGGACGTGGTAACTGCGGACACGGATGACGCGCAGTGAACGCCGCACCGAACCGTCGCCACGCGATCGTCGCCGTGGCGGCTACGCTGGTTGCGATCGGGCTCTCGGTCTCCGTGCTGGTCATGCCGTGGTTCACCTTCGTCGCCGTGCCCTCGGCCGACGCTCTCCGGTTCACCGGCTTTTCCGAGCGCGAACTCCGTGATGTGGCCGAAGAGGTGCGCTACTTCGTGACGCATCGTGATGCGCCGGATCTTCCGGCCGAGGTCAACGGGCAGCCGGGATTCGACGAGTCATCGGTCTCGCACCTCGTTGACGTCCGCAACGTGATCATCTTCGCTCGTTGGCTCACGCTGCTCGCAACCATCACGCTCGGCGTGGTAGCTGCCGAGGCGCTCTCGCGTGGAGAGCTCCGTGGCGTCTCTGGCGGGCTGCGCACGGCAGGCTGGACGACCGGCGGCTTTGTCGTGCTGTTGGGGCTTGTCGGAACGCTCGACTTCGATAGCTTCTTCGTGGCATTTCACGGCGTGTTCTTCAAGGATGGAACCTGGACGTTTCCCTATGACGCCCTGATTATTCGCATCTTCCCGGAGGCATTCTGGACGACAGCAGCGCTCTCGTGGGCCGTGCTCGCGTTGGTTTTCTCGGCCGCGCTCGTGGCTGCGGGGATTCTGGGCAAAAGGGTCTCGAAGGGTCTGCCTTCCAATTAATGTTCACAAAGTGGCGAATACGTGTACACTTTCTTACAGGACGCTGCTCGTGCAAGGCGTTCTGCCCCCAGTCGGGGGGCTGGGGATGATGCATCCGTCGCGATGGAGGTGAGCGGTCTAGTGGCTGCCAAAGAAGGTTACTGCGTGAAGTGCAAGGAAAAGCGCGAGATTCAGGACGCCAAAGAGATCACGATGAAGAACGGCCGTCCGGCAACGCAGGGCCTGTGCCCGACGTGCGGGACCAAGATCTTCAAGATCGGCAAGTAACCAGCACTTCGCGATTGATTGACTGCTATTCGGGCGTCGTTCCCTCGGGGACGGCGCCCGAGTGCTTTCGTGTCGCAGGCGAGTGTCTATTGACGCTCGCTCGGGGCAGGAATAGTCTGCTGGAATGCTTTCGTTCGAGCAGAGCTGAAGGTCGGTTCTGCGGACTGGGGGTCAGAGGCAGTGAACATCGTCGTCGTGGGATGTGGGCGCGTCGGGTCGCAGCTCGCAACGCTTCTCTCGGTGGAGGGGCACAACGTCGTCGTGATCGACCGGGATGAGGACGCATTCCGGCGCCTCGGCAGTACCTTCAATGGTGTGACCATCAAGGGTCTCGGCTTCGACGAAGAAGTGCTCGAAGAAGCGGGTCTGCGTCAGGCAGACGCGTTCGCGGCCGTCACCAACCTCGACAACACCAACCTCATGGCGGCCGAGGTCGCGCGCAAGCTTTTCGGCGTGAAGCACGTTGTCGCGCGACTCTACAACCCGGTGCGAGAGCGCACGTATCAGCAGCTCAACCTCGACTACGTCTGCGGAACGACCCTTGTGGCCGAGACGCTGATGGAGAAAATCAAGTCCGGCCACGGCCACCATCTGAGCACCGTCGGCGACGTTGAGGTGATCGAGTTCAAGTGCTCGGAGCAGGCCGACGGCAAGCGGATCCGCGACATCGAGATCGACCACGGGTTCCGCATCGCCGCCGTTATGCGCGGAGCATCAACATTCATTCCGAGGGACGAGACCGTCATGAAGGCGGGCGACATCGTCATCGCCGCCGTGAAGGATGAGTCCTTCGGCAAGATCGCTCGATACATGGAGGAGTAGCCGTGTACGTTGTGGTCAACGGGGGCGGCAAGGTCGCCTCGTACCTCGCACGCACGCTTCTTGAGCGCGGCCATTCCGTCGCGCTCATCGAGAAGCGAGACGATGTCGTCGCTAAGCTTTCGGCGGAGCTCCCCGGGGGCGCGCTGGTGATTCAGGGCGACGGTTGCGACGCCGCGTATCAGGAAGACGCCGGAGTCTCACGCGCTGACGTGTTCGTTGCGGCCACCGGGGACGACGATGACAATCTCGTCTCCTGCCAGCTCGCGAAGGTCGCCTTCGGCGTTCCGCGTACGGTGTCACGGGTCAACAACCCAAAGAACGAGCGCATCTTCAACGCTCTCGGCATCGAAGCGATCTCGTCTACCACGATCATCTCTCGCATGATCGAAGAGGAGGCGACGATCGGCGACATCCGTACGCTGGCCAGCCTGCGTCGGGGAAACATGGCGATCGTTGAGATCGAGCTGCCGATGGACCGGTGCGTCGTGTGCGGCAAGAAGGTCGCGGACCTCAAGCTGCCAGTCGACTGCATTCTCGTCGGTCTGATTCGCAACGAAGAGGTCATAACTGTCCACGGTGACACCCAGCTTGATGCCGGTGACGTGGTCATCGCCTTCACCAAGACGGAGCATGAGGCCAAGCTCAAGAGGGCACTAACGGGGGCATAGGGCGATGGTGAACGGTAAGCACGCCGGGCGCGGGCTTGCGCGTCCCGAGCAGTGGCCTCTCTATGGCGGCGGCGTTATCACCGAGGTGCTGTATGTGCTCGCACTCACGGGTGCGGCGTGGCTGATGGCCGTTGTGGCCGAGTGGCTCTGGCTATGATCCTCCGTCCGCGTAAGCAAGATCATCTCCTCATCGGCAAATACACCGGCAAGATTGTGATCGGTGTCGGGCTGCTGATGGTCATTCCGCTCATAACGTCGATTGTGTTCCAGGAGTGGGACACCGCTGTCGACTTCGTGATCAGCATGTCCGCCTGCTTCATCTTCGGCTTCGGAACCCAGATTGTGTGTCGTACCGAACGGGACCTCAGTTGGAGCCACGGCCTTGTCGTGGCATCGGGATCGTGGATCGTCGCCACCATAATCGGCGCGCTGCCGCACTGGCTATCCGGCCACGAGGGTTCCTACCTTGATGCGATGTTCGATGTCATGAGCGGTTACACGACCACCGGCCTCTACCTCATGCAGGACCTTGACCACATCTCGCACGGGCTGAACATGTGGCGACACCTGCTCACGTACGCCGGCGGCCAGGGAATCGTGGTCATCGCACTCACGTTCCTTTTCAAGGGCACGGCCGGCGCTTACAAGATGTACGTAGGCGAGGGCAAGGACGAGCGTTTGCTGCCGAACGTCGTGCAGACGGCGCGCGCAATCTGGCTCGTGTCGCTCACCTGGCTCGTCATCGGCACCGCTGCGCTCTTCGGCACGGGCCTGCTTCTCGGCCAGGAGCCGGTACGGGCCTTCCTTCACGGCCTCTGGGTGTTCATGGGAGCGTGGTCGACCGGCGGCTTCGCGCCGCAGTCGTACAACACCATCTGGTTCCACTCGCTATCCTATGAGGTCATTTGCATCGTGATCATGATCGCGGGTTCACTCAACTTTGCCCTTCACTGGGCTCTCTGGACGGGGAACCGCAAGGAGCTGCGTCGCAACGTCGAGACCGTGAGTTTCACGGTGACCCTTGTGGTGACAACGCTGGTCGCGACGTTCTGGCTTGCGAAGTCCGGAGTCTACCCCGACGCGATGTCGCTCTTCCGCAAGGCGTTCTATCAACTCGCCTCAGGGCACACCACTACAGGCTTCTCGACCATTTACTCGAAGGCGTTCATCAGCCAGTGGGGCCCCGTCGGCATGATCGCGACGATGATCGCTATGGCCATCGGCGCCTCGGCATGTTCGACGGCCGGCGGTATCAAGGGAGTTCGGATCGGCATCATAACGAAGGCGTTCTTGCAGGATGTTCGTAAGATGATCTCGCCCGAGTCCGCGGTCGTCCGGGCCAAGTATCACCACATTCGCGGAATCCTTCTGGAAGACGGGGTTGTCCGCGGAGCGCTCATGATCACCGTTGCGTACATGACGATGTATGCGCTGACGGCGTTCGTCGGCACGCTCTACGGCTATCCGTTGGTGACCTCTATGTTCGAGGCGGTCTCGGCGGGCTCGAATACAGGCTTATCCTGCGGCCTGACCGATCCGACGATGCCCGATCTCATGAAGGTTCTCTACATCTTCGTGATGTGGCTCGGGCGTCTCGAGTTCATGTCGGTGTTCGCGCTCATCGGATACGGTTACTCGATGCTGAGGGGTCGCTGATGCTGCGCCGAGGGAAGACGCTCATCCTGGTTGCGCTCGCCGGCTTCGCGCTGGTGCTCGGCGGTTGTCGGGTAGCGGACAATCCGCAGCGGAGCCCGAACGACCCTTCCAGTGGTGCACTCGTCGATGCGCCGAACGACTGGGATGGCAAGGAAGTGACGTTCACGGGCGAGGCGATCGGCGAGCTGATGGTGCGGGGCGGGAAGGCCTGGATCCACCTGAACGACGACGCCTACTACCTCAAGAATGTAGAGGAGGGCGCCCATCTCGGCGGCTACAACAGCGGCATGTCCGTTTGGCTCGACACGGAACTCGCGCGGGAGATCGATATCTTCGGCGACTATAAGCTGCAGGGTGACGTGGTCACCATCGTCGGCGTATACAACGCAGCGTGCGGCGAGCACGGGGGCGACATGGACGTCCATGCCGAGACGCTCGAGATCACGGCGCCGGGTAGGCCCGCGGAAGACCCGGTGACGACGGGGAAGCTTCTGTGGGCAATCGGGCTGGCTGTTGCTGCCGGCGGACTCTACGCCCTCAGCCGCTCGTGGGATTCTCTGTCCCGGCATGGTTCGCGGGCGTAGTCCGGGTGATTTGCCGCCCTGGCGACGCCTGTCCTACAATACGCCTCACGATTGCGGACGTAGCTCAGTTGGTAGAGCGAGAGCTTCCCAAGCTCTAGGTCGCGGGTTCGAGACCCGTCGTCCGCTCCAATGAAACGACCGAAGGCCGCCTGCGGGCGGCCTTCGTGCATCCGTCCGTCAGGCGGTTGAGCCGCTGGTCGCATTGACGCTTCAGTACTCGACGCAACCGGTGTACTCTATCGAACATAGGTTCGATGCCGCTGCCCCTCACCTCCCGGCGGATATCCGATCGGGGGTGTGTCATGGGGCGGCGTTTTGTGTCTTCACTGTGCTCGGTGGTGCTCGTTGTGCTGTGCGCGCCGGGGGTGGCGTGTGCGTTCCCTGGCCTTGCGCGCCCCGTCACTGGCTCCGCGATCCTGGGGTTCGGCGTCTCGTACTCCTCGGCAGGAAAGCAGTGCACGCATCGGGGCCTCGATCTGTCTGCCGAGGCCGGTGCGCGTGTTCTCGCCGCCGCCAGCGGTGTCGTCTCGTTCTCGGGCGGAGTGCCCGCCGATGGCGGGGGAAGGACGAACGCGGTCACCATCAAGACGGCCTCGGGCCTTCTCGTGTCGGTGATGCCGCTCGACCGTGCGCTTGTGCGCACCGGGGATGCGGTTTCTGAAGGCGACTGCCTCGGCATGCTCGCAGAGTCGGGGGATGGTTCATCTGCCGGGGCGCACGTGCACCTGAGCGTCCGCGAGGGCGACACGTACATCGACCCAGAGACGCTCCTGGCCGGTCTGCCGAATGCCTCGGTGCCCGGTATCGCGCAGGGCGCGTCGTCGGGATCGGCCGATGAGGGCCCGGAGTCTTCAAGCGGGGCGGGCGAACGACCGGTCGTAGCGCAGTCGGGACAGCTCGCTGCTTCACAGCTGGCAAACGGCCGAGCTGCGCACGTTGATGCGCCGCCAACGCTCAGTCCCGAGCAGGCCGCATCGCTCGAGCAAGCGCTGGCTGCGCAGATCGAGCGCATGCATGCCGGCCGCGGCCGCCTGCGCGGTACAGGGTTCGCCGAGCCGAGCTTCGCAGACGTACTCCGCGGCGCCGCCATTGAGGCGGGCCGCCTAACGCCTCCCGTGAGCGCGGGCACCGGGCTCATCAGTGCTGCAGCTATCGGCCTCCTGCTTGCGCGGAGGCTGCGCGACGCACCCGTACTGGCTCGAGCGTCGTCGCGTGAAGAGTAGAAGGAAATCGCAGGATGTCAGAGCCGGGGGTTACACCGTTTGTGGACGCGGCGCGACTCTGGTACACTGCGGAAGCTTCATTTCCTGCTCTGGGCAAAAGCCTTCTTGTCCCAGGGCCGCAGTAGCCCAAGGGAGGTGAACCATTGAAGGCTTACGAACTCATGCTTGTTCTCAGCCCCAGCCTCGATGAAGAGGCGCGGGAATCCGTCCTGGCCAAAGCCAGGGGCGTGATCACCGCCGACGGGGGTGTTGTCGATTCCGAAGATGCCTGGGGTAAGCGCCGGCTTGCTTTTGAAATCGACAAGCAGACTGACGGCGATTACCACGTTGTCATGTTCCATGCGACCACCGCCGCTATCGCCGAGCTCGACCGCGTCCTGCATATCACTGACCCGGTCATCCGCTTTATGATCCTCCGACGCGACGACCTTTCCTAAGGCGCGCTGCACGGAAAAGCGGACTTACTCGCGGCATAGCGCCGCACAGCGAGGTGGAGAACATGGGAATCAACAGAGTCAACATCACAGGTAACCTAACGCGTGATCCGGAGCTGCGCTCAACGGCTTCCGGCATGAACGTGCTCAAGATGGGTGTGGCCGTCAACGATCGCCGCAAGAATCAGAGCACGGGCGAGTGGGAAGACGTCCCGAACTTCGTGGATGTCACCGTCTTCGGTGCTCGCGCCGAGGCCCTCAGCCGTTTTCTGAGCAAGGGCTCCAAGGTCGCGATCGAAGGCAAGCTGCGCTGGAGCCAGTGGGAGAATCCGCAGGGCGAGAAGCGCTCGAAGCTCGAGGTCGTCGCAGACGAGATCGAGTTCCTGAGCTCTCGCGAAGGCGGCTCCGGTGGCGGCAGCAGCTATCAGGCACCTTCTTCGGCACCTGCCGACACCGGTGACCTTGATGGCGAGGAAATCCCGTTCTAGAACGATCTACTCTTGAGCTCCGGCGGAACCCCTCCCGCCGGCTGCTTGTGACATCGGCCAGATGGCCGCGAAAGGAGGTTGGACGAACGTGAGCGATTATGCCCGCAAGCCGAAGCGCAAGTACTGCGCTTTCTGCAAGGATCACGCTGAGTACATCGATTACAAAGACGTGAACACAGTGCGCAAGTACATGACCGACCGTGGCAAGATCAAGCCGCGCCGCGTTTCGGGCAACTGCGCACAGCACCAGCACCAGCTCTCGATCGCTATCAAGCGCGCTCGTGAGATGGCACTTGTGCCGTACGCGGTTCCGGTAGTGAGTGGGAAGATCGATGGCAAGCGCAGTCGCGGATAGCAACGAACCGGCTCGTCCGGTCCGGTTGCCGCTCGCCATGGCGGTGTGTATCTTCGGCGCGTTCCTGTCGCTCGGAGTGCCGTACCTTGGCGTGCCGATAGCCGCCGGCGCACTTGCCTGGCTGTGGTATCACGGTCAGCGGGCTGCAACGTTCAGTGTGGCCATCGTTTCGGGCGCACTGACGTACGTGCTGGAACCGGCTGGGCCACTGTACGTGACGGCACTTCTGCTTATTGCAGGACCGCTCGTTGCGACATTGATCCAGCACCAATCGGTTGCTACTGCGGTGCTTGTCAGTGCGGCGTTGATGACGCTTGTGTGGGTCGGTCTCTTGTCTGGCGTGGCCGCAGTGGAGGGCACCTCCGTGAACGGCTACATACAGTCAGTCGTGCAGACGATCACGCAGCCGGCGCTCGACGCGATCGACGGCGATACGGCGGAGTCACGAGACGCGCGTGAACAGATTGCGCTGATCGAAAGCGCGGCGCTTCGTCTGTGGCCGGCAGTTGTTGCTATCACGAGCTTCTTCATGACGCTCGGCGCTGTGTTAGCGGTGGCGATCTCAGCACGCGCGAGTCGCGTGAGTGTGAAGTCGCCGCCAGATCTCGACCGTCTCGACATGAGCCCACACGTGGTGTGGGGACTCATCGTGGGCGGGGGCCTCCTTGCCGCGGATATATTCCTCGGCGGGTGGCGGAACGGCGTGTTAGGCGCAGTGGGAGAGAACCTCCTCCGCGTGACACAGTGGGTGCTCTTCTTGCAGGGTGTGGCGGTGTTTGCGGGCCTGTATAAGCGAGCCGGTTTCTCTCGGCTGTCGAAGGCGCTCGGATACGTACTCCTCGGTATCACGGAGGCGTTCCTGCCCCTCGTTAGCCTCACCGGCCTGGTGGACATGTTCGTGAACGTTCGCAAGTTGCCGAGGGATGGTGTCGAGCTCAAGGGCACGCCCCCGACGGACGCCACAGATGGTCCCGCCGAAGAAGATCGTCCCGCTCGGTACTGAACGGTTCGACTGTGTGGCGCGGGTGCGTCCCACAGACTAGAGTGGTAGATACCGCGCCGCCCGACCCAGGGTCGAAGCGGCCGGCACGAACGAGGAGACACAATGAAGGTCATCCTGCTTTCCGACGTTAAGGGTCGGGGCAACGAAGGAGACGTGATCGAAGTCGCACACGGCTTCGCGGTCAACTTCCTGCTGCCCCGAAAGGTGGCTGTGGAAGCCACGCCCGGTAACCTCAAGCAGCTCGAAGCGCGCAAGCACAATATCCGCAAGCGCGAAGGCGAGCGTCACGAGGAAGCCGAGCGGCTGTCCGCGTCCGTCGATGGTAAAACGCTCGTCATGGAGGCCAAGGCCGGCGACACCGGCAAGCTCTTCGGCTCCATCACCGCAGGTGCGGTGGCCGAGGCGCTCGCCGCGCAGCTTGGCGTGGACGTTGACCGCCGCAAGATCGGCGTGCACGGCCACATCAAGACGGTTGGCGACTTCCCGGTCGAGATTCATCTCTACATGGACGTGAAGGCACAGATCGTCGTCAAGGTCGTAGCCGAGGGCGGCGCCGCCGCACTTGAGACTGCCGAGGCCGCACCGGTCGAGGATGTCGTTGCTGAGACCGAGACCGCTGAGGTTCCGGCCGAGGAGAACGCCGATGAGGCGGTCGTCGAGGCTGACACCGAGGTTGTCGACGAGGCTGAAGCCGAGTAACACCGCGTGGGCACCGCGCGGGCGCCCCGGATGGGGGCGCCTCGCGCATCGCCCGGCAAGACGGGGGTAGCAATGGCGTCGAGCGGCTCGGGTCTGGCGGATCGCGTTCCGCCGCATAACCTTGAAGCTGAGCAGTCTCTGCTCGGCTCGATGTTCCTATCCTCGGAGGCTGTCGAGACATGCCTCGATGCCGTGGACGAGATGGACTTCTCGCGCTCGGCACACTCGAAGATATTCACGGCAATCAAGTACCTGTATGGCAAGGGTGAGCCGGTCGACCAGATTACGGTCGCCGACCGGCTGCTCGCTACGGGTGAACTCGACGCGGCCGGCGGTAAGCCGTACCTGCTCGACATCACGGGCATGGTACCCACCGCCGCCAACGCTCCGTACTACGCCGAGATCGTGAAGCGCACATCCCTGCTTCGGCAACTCATCGAGGCCGGCACGGGCATCGTAGCCATCGGCTACGAGAACCCTGACGACGTTGACGCAGTGATCGAGCAGGCCGAGAAGCGCATCTTCGATGTCACCAACAAGCGCGTGACAAGCAACTTCCGTGGCATCGACGATCTCATGAAGACCGGCTTCGAGCAGATCGAGAAGCTCTACGACCGCAAAGAGCACATCACGGGCGTCCCCACCGGATTCCCTGATCTCGACAAGATCCTCGCTGGCATGCACGCCGGCGATCTCATCATCCTTGCGGCCCGCCCGTCCGTGGGCAAGACCGCTTTCGCGCTCAACATCGCCGTGAACGCGGCCAAGGCCGGTTTCCCCACGGCGGTGTTCTCGCTCGAGATGTCGAGCGAGCAGCTCGTGCAACGTATCTTGTGCGCCGAAGCGCGAATCGACTCGCAGCGTTTGCGCACCGGCTATCTAAATGATGCCGACTGGCCCCTGATCATGAGCGCGATGGGGCGTCTCGGCGCGGCGCCGCTGTGGGTCGACGACACCCCCGCGATCTCGATCCTCGAGGTCCGAGCGAAGGCCCGCCGACTCTTCCGTGACAAGCCCCAGGGGCTCATCATCGTCGACTACCTGCAGCTTATGCAGCCGCAGAACCGCCGGTCTGAGAACCGCCAGGTCGAGATTGCCGAGATAAGCCGTGGCCTCAAGATCCTCTCGAAGGAACTCGGGGTGCCGATCCTCGCACTCTCGCAGCTCTCCCGTGCGGTCGAGCAGCGCACCAGCAAGCGGCCGATGCTCTCGGACCTTCGTGAGTCTGGCGCTATCGAGCAAGACGCGGACGTCGTCATGTTCATCCACCGCGATACCATCGGAAGCGGCGGTGGAGGCGGAGGAGACGACTTCTCCAACGACGACGATCGCCGCGATGGCATGCCGGGCAAGGGCGTGGCCGAGATCATCGTGGCCAAGCATCGAAACGGCCCCGTCGACAGCTGCCTGGTGGCGTTCCTCGACAGGTACACCAAGTTCACGCCGCTTGCCAAGAACGTGCCGTAGGCGCTCTCGGCGGGCTAGGCCTTCAGCAGCTTCTCGAACTCACCGGGGTCCCATCCCACCATCGCGCGGTCGCCGACCTGGATGACCGGCACGCCGTACTGCCCGGTCAGCGCGACCATGCGCTTCAGTCCCGCCTTGTCCTTCGCCACGTCCACATCGGTGAACTTGACGCTGTTCTGCGCGAAGTACCTCTTCGCGTACGTGCAGTACGGTCAAGTGGCGGTCGTGAAGACCGTGACACGCTTCTGCTCTGACATCGGGCACCTCCGTTGGGTTCGCCGCACAGTACGTGCCCGAGGGAACCCGGCGGCTAACCGGGGGGCGACAGCCGGCGCTCATCGTGGTATGAACCTGACGTGTGATTCCGAGGAAGGGACCTCCATGACCGAGGAGCGGTACGACGTTGTCATCGTGGGCGCCGGACCCGCCGGAGTCTTCGCGGCGATCGAGCTCGTCCGCTCGGGCCGGGTCAAGCGCATCCTTGTGGCCGAGCGAGGCAAGCCCATCGCAAAGCGCAAGTGTCCCGCTCGGCAGACGCACTGCATAGGCTGCGAGACCTGCGCGATCATGACCGGCTGGGGCGGCGCGGGCGCATTCTCGGACGGCAAACTCACGCTCACGACGGAGGTCGGCGGCTGGCTCGGCGACTACGTTGGCACCGAAGGCCTCGAGCGACTCATCGACGACGCTGATCGGCTCTGGCTCGAGTTCGGCGCGACAACCGAAGTGCACTCACCCGAGCCCGACACCGCCGCGCGGCTCATGCGCGAGGCAACGCTCGCCGAGATGCGACTCATCCCGATGCAAATTCGCCACATCGGCACCGACCGCTCACCGGCGGTGCTGCAGGCGATGCACGATTACCTCGCCGCGCAGGGCGTGGACATCCGCCTATCCTCGCCGGTTGCGCGGATCATCGTGGACAGCGGTCACGTAGAGGGCGTTGAGCTCGCCGACGGGACGGTCATCAAGGCCGCCGCGGTTATCGCAGCTCCCGGGCGCGACGGCGCGGACTGGCTGACCGAGCAGGCGCACGCGCTCGGCATCGGGCTCGTGAACAACGCGGTCGATATCGGCGTTCGGGTCGAGGTCCCGGCGCCGGTCATGGAGCCGCTCACCAAAGAGCTCTACGAGGCTAAACTCATCTACTACTCAAAGCAGTTCGGCGACCAGGTCCGGACGTTCTGCATGAACCCGTATGGCGAAGTCACCACGGAGTCGTACGGCGACATCGTCACCGTGAACGGCCATTCCTTCGCCGAGGAGAAGACCGAGAACACCAACTTTGCCGTGCTCGTGAGCCAGAGCTTCACGCAGCCGTTCCACGAGCCGATCACCTATGGGCGCTCCATCGCCGGGCTCGCGAACCTGCTCGGCGAAGGCATCATCGTGCAGCGACTCGGTGACCTGCGAGCCGGTCGGCGGTCCACCGCGAAGCGCATCGCCGAGTCGGTCGTCACGCCAACCATGCCACAGGCAACGCCGGGCGACCTCAGCTTTGTGCTGCCGTACCGGCATCTTGCGGACATCCTCGAGTTTTTGGACGCGCTCGATGAGCTCGCGCCGGGCGTGGCAGGCGACGGTACCCTGCTCTATGGCGTCGAGGTGAAGTTCTACTCGTCTCGACTCCAACTTGATGAGCGTCTTCAGAGCCAGGTTGCCGGCTTGTACGCGATCGGCGACGGCGCCGGCGTGACCCGCGGCCTCATCCAGGCGAGCGCCAGCGGACTCGTTGCGGCGCGTGCGGTACTTGCGGGTGGCGTGGGGTAGTCGCGCTCGTACGTGAGGAGTCGCCTCGCGAGGGGAACGCACACCATATTGTGGGCGTTTCAGGGGGTGGGGAGATGACCGCGCTTCGGCGTCGCGTCGTGCTCGTCGTTTCGGTCGCGTGCGTGCTTGCCCTCGGCGTCGGGTGTAGTCCGACCCCGTACTCCGCGAAGAAGAAGGGGGATGTCCCTGCGCTCATCGCGATGGCCGAGGACACCGAGGCCAACATGTTCCGGGTTCGCACACCCGCGGTCATGGCGCTTGGCGACCTCGCTACGCCCGAGGCGGTCGACACGCTGCTCGGGTGGGCCGAGGATGGCGCACCGGCGGGCCTTGAGGACGACGTGCTTGAGGCACTCGGTAGGACCGGGGATCCGCGGGCCGTGGATCCGCTGCTCGCGGCGCTGGACTCGATCGATCGCGACAAGAGCGAGGCCGACATCGATTCGGAACAGCAGGTCAGGCTCTGGAGGGTGATCGTGGCACTCAAGAACATGCCGGATCCGCGCGTTGCGGATGCGCTGCTCGCGGAGCTTGATGCGGGGCACTCCGAGGTCATCCAGGACGGCAACCTGAGCAACGCACTCGCTGGTCAGGGCGTTGCGATCGCGCCCGAACTCGAGAAGCGACTCGCGAACGCTGACTCGAAGGTGTACGACCCGGCCGCCATGGCGCTTTGCAGCATCTATAGAGAAGCCGGCAAACAGGACCGCGTAGCCGAGCTCCTGAAAGACAAGAAGACCTTCAGAATCTACGCGGGCGTCATACCGGGATACATCACCGTCGATGAACAACTGGTGATTGATTCGCTCGGCAGCATGAACGATGTGACCATGGCCTCGCGGATGCTGAACTCGGGCTCTGCAGCGTACGAGGAAGCCGCGAAGACCTGGGCTACGAAGAACGGGTACACCATTCAAACGTTGATCACCGCGCCATAGCCCGGCCGCTGTCCTCGTGGTGCCACCGCTCGGCATATCGGCTCTCGCATGGAGCAGGCGCTTCACGGTATCTTGGAGTGCATAGGAATCCTGCACTTTTGTATCGCTCTGTCTTGAGAAGGAGTTCGGCATGATCAAGGTCGCTGTGTGGGGTACCGGCATGATGGGCCAGGGGTTGCTCGGCTATATCCTGGACCGCCCGAAGGACATCGAACTCGTCGGCGTGATCGATCGACATCCCGAGAAGCACGGCCGCACTGTGGGAGAAGTCACCGGTCGGGAGAGCGATATCCCCGTGACCGCCGACTCCGCGGCGGTGCTGGCGCTCAAGCCGGACGTCGTGTGCATTCTCACCGCGAGCAACCTGCATCAGATAACCGATCAGGTCGAGGCCGCCCTCAAGGCCGAGGCCGACGTCATCTGCATCGCCGAGACGCTCGCATTTCCCTGGGCGACCGACGCTGCGTGGGCCGACCGAATCGACGCGCTCGCGCGCGAACACGGCGTCAGCGTGCTCGGCACCGGCGT
>CAKMKD010000058.1 GCA_927439865.1 uncultured Coriobacteriia bacterium
AGGAGATGCTCGGTATCTACGTCACCGACCATCCGCTCTCGGATATCGCCGAGACAATCAGAGCTGCCCGTACGATCTCCCTCGGCGACGGGGAATCGCTCAGGGACGGCACATCAGGCTGGTTCGCCGGCATCGTCACCAAGGCCGAGCGAATCGCCACCAAGGCCGGGAAGCTTATGGGGACGTTCGTTCTTGAGGACCTTGAAGGATCCATGGAGGGCGTGCTCTTCCCGCAGGTCTACGACAAGTTCCGCGATCTCATCAAGGTCGACGCCGTTGTTCGCGTTCGCGCGAAGGTGGAGTCCTCCGATCGTGGCACGAAGCTCATGGTGCACGAGGCGCAGCCGCTGGGGGAGAGCGGTCGCTTCGAGAAACCGCCGGCCACGCTCGTCGTGCGCGCGGATGCAGCGATGCTCGGCAACGGGCGCGGCGCTGCGTTCAAGGAGATTCTGAAGCACCACACAGGCCGCGACCGCGTTCACGTGCAACTCATCGGTCCCGAGGGTACGAAGGTTCTCGAGATGCCGGAGGAGTACCGTGTCGACGCGTCATCAGCGTCGCTCCATGCCGAGGTCAAGGAGCTCCTGGGCGAGGGATCCGTCTGGGAACAGTGAGCGCTTGACGGTCTCACTCAGACCATGCGATACTGCGCTACGCTACCACTCCACCGTGATAAAGTACCGAGAGGTGAAAGCTATGCGGCCGCAGACGCCGAGAGGGTTCAGGGACGTGCTCTTCCAGGAGGCTGCCGAGCGTGAGGCTGTCTCTCGCGCGATGGGCGAGGTGTTCGCCGCCTGGGGCTACGCATCGGTAGAGACGCCGGTCGTCGAGGAGTACTCCGTGTTGGCAGCGGGCGTGGGCAACGCCGCGGAGCGCACGGCCTTCAGGCTGTTCGACCTCGACGGCAGCCTCCTCGCGCTTCGTCCCGAAATGACCGTGCCGATCGCCCGCGTCGCCGCATCGCGCCTTGCCGACGAGCCCGGTCCGCACCGTGTACGCTACGTGGCGCCGGTCTTTCGTGAGCACGCATCGCTGCGTGGTCAGGCGCGGCAGTTCACTCAGGCGGGCGTGGAGCTCATCGGTGGCGGGGGACCCGCTGCCGATGCCGAGATCGTGACGCTCGCCGTTGAGGCCCTTGAGGCAGCCGGGCTCACGTCGTTCACGGTGGGAATCGGCACCGTGGAAGTGCTTCGTGACCTCATCGATGCCTCCGGTGCCGATGAGCACTGGGGAGCTGCCGTGATCGAGGCGGCGCACGAGCGTAACCTCGTTGAGCTGGAGCGCCTTGCTGCCGACCCCGCCGTGCGCCCGGAGGTTGCCGCTGCGCTTGTCGGCGCACCGCGGATCCGTGGCGGCCGGGAGGCGCTCGACGAGTGCCGGGACCTGCTCGTGGCATGCGGCTGTATGAACACGCTCTGCGCGCTTCGCGAGACATACCGCGTGCTCGAAGGCCTCGGGTACGCCGATCGTGTGACGGTCGACTTCGGCATCATGCGCTCCTTCGATTACTACACCGGCTTCGTGCTCGAGGCCTACGCGCCCGGTCTCGGTCTTCCCCTCGGCGGCGGTGGGCGTTACGACCGCCTGCTTGCGGCGTTCGGTGCTCCGGCACCTGCAGCCGGCTTCGCGCTCGGCCTCGAGCGGGTGATGATCGCGCTTGCCGAGCAAAGCGCGACTCCTGCGGTTTCGGCGCTCGACGCGGTTGTCGGCGGCATCGACTCGGTGGCGGTCTTCTCGGCGGCGCGTTCACTGCGCGGTGCGGGCTGGCGGGTTGTTCCCGCAGTGGGCAGGACGGGGCTGCGCCTCGTTCGGGAAGCCGAGCGCACGGGCGCTGCCGAGGCGCTCGTGGCCGAAGGTAGCCAGATCATCCGCGTCGACCGCGCGGGGGAGATGGCGCTGCCGCTTGAGACGCCACTGCCCGCGCCTCCCGTGGCGACCTGGGCTCAGAAAGGCGGTGCGAGATGATCGTTCGCATGCCGTCAGGAGCATCTCGACCGTTGCGTATCGCCATCCCCAAGGGTGCGCTCTTCGCCGACTCGGTGCGGGCGCTCGAACTCGCAGGTGTCGACGTGTCCTGCCTCGCGGATCCAGGTCGTCACCTCATCGTGCGCTCTGAGGAGTTCGAGTTCATCATCGCGAAGCCGACCGACGTGCCCATCTACGTCGCGTATGGCGGCGCCGACGTTGCGATCGCCGGCAAGGACGTGCTCGTCGAGGCCGATCTCGACGTCGTCGAGATGGTCGACCTGTCCTTCGGCGCATGTCGTTTCGTGGTTGCCGAGTCCGGGGATGCGCCGCGCAGCATCGACGAGCTCTACCGCCACCTCGGCGTCATCCGTGTTGCCACGAAGTATCCGCGCATCGCCGAGGCGCACTTCGCTGCCCGGGGCGTGCAGGTCGAGATCGTGAAGCTGCACGGGAATATCGAGCTGGCACCCCTTATCGGGCTGGCTGACCGCATCGTGGACATCACCGCGACCGGTCGGACGCTTGCCGAGAACAACCTTCGCATCGTCGAGGATGTGCTCGCGTCCACAGCGCGCTTCGTTGCCAACCCGGTGAGTCTCAAGACCGAACCCGAACGTGTACGTGATCTCGCGGACCGACTCGCGGCCGTTGTGCCGCTGCCGTAAGTAGAGGAGACCGAAGCTATGATGCGACGCATTGAACTCGCCAGGGGCCAGCGACTGGAGGCGGGCGATATCCCGCGCAGCGGCGGTATCGATGCCGAGGTGTTGAACGTCGCGGCGCGCATCATCGACGACGTTCGCGCACGTGGCGATGAGGCGCTCAGAGATTACACCGAGCAGTTCGATCACGCAGAGATCGCCGTGTTCGCGGTTTCCGAGGAAGAGATGACCGAGGCGCTCGATCTTGTCGGCGATGACTTCAAGGAGGCTATCTCAGCCGCCGCCACGGCGATCGAGGACTTTCACCGCCGACAGGTGCCACAGAGCTGGTTCACCGTTGAGGAGGGCGGCATCTTCCTCGGCCAGAAGGTCACACCGATCGCGCGCGTGGGCATCTACGTGCCCGGCGGACGCGCCTGCTACCCGTCAAGCGTGCTCATGAACGCGATCCCGGCGTTCGTGGCGGGCGTGGAGGAAGTCGCGATGGTCGTGCCTCCGGGACCGGATGGCAAGGTGAACGCGTTCACGCTCGCGGCCGCTGCCGAGGCTGGCGTGACGGAGATCTACAAGGTGGGCGGTGCCCAGGCGATCGCTGCGCTGGCGATCGGGACGGCGTCGATCCCGCGGGTCGATAAGATCACCGGCCCCGGCAACGCATACGTCACCGCTGCCAAGAAGCTCGTGATGGGCGAGGTTGGCATCGACATGCTGGCAGGCCCAAGCGAGGTGCTCATCCTTGCCGATGAGACCGCCGAGCCCGCGTTCGTCGCGATCGACCTCATGGCGCAAGCCGAGCACGATCCAAAGGCCGCCACGTATCTTGTGACCACCGACCCGGGTCTTCCTGACGAGGTCGACGAGGCCCTCGAGATCCTGCTCGAGGATTCTTCGCGTGCGGACGTGATTCGCCGCTCGCTCACCGACAACGGCGTCGTCATCATCTGCCCGGATGCTACCGCGGCGATCGACACCGCGAACTTCGTGGCGCCGGAGCACCTCGAAGTGATGATGGCCGAGCCGCTCGAGCTGCTCGGCAGCATCCGCAACGCGGGTGCGATCTTCCTCGGCCCGTGGACGCCGGAGAGCGTTGGCGATTACGTTGCCGGCCCGAACCACGTGCTGCCGACCGGCGGAACCGCGCGCTTCTCGAGCCCGCTCTCGGTCGATGACTTCCTGAAGAAGTCCTCGGTGCTGAGCTACTCGCTGGAAGGCCTCGAGATGGACGGCCCCACCGTGATGACGATCGCTCAGGCCGAGGGGCTTGAGGCACATGCCCGCGCCGTCGGGCTGCGGCTCGCGATGGCGTACGGACTCGGCGACGATGACGATGAGGAGGCCTAGGCGATGAACCGGCTCAGGCCACCGCGCCCTGAACTTGAGGCACTCACCCCGTACGACGCGAAGGATGTTCGCGCCGACGTGATGCTTGCGAGCAACGAGCACCCGCTCAATCTGCCGGGCGAGGTTCTGGAGAAGCTTGCGGAGCACGCCGTGCAGATCCCGTACAACCGCTATCCTGATCCGCTTGCCGGACGGCTGCGTGAGCTGATCGCCGAGGCGAACGGGCTTGAGCCGGGCAACATCCTGGTCGGCAACGGCGGCGACGAGCTCATCTTCGACCTGCTCCTCGCGTGGGGCGGTCCGGGTCGCACGCTCATCGACATGCCGCCGACCTTCGCGATGTACGGCATCGATGCCGAGATGACCGGCACGTCCGTGGTCTCATTGCCGCGTCTGGCGGATTACAGCATTGACGGGGACGCGCTCCTCGAGCGTCTCAAGCCGGGCGATGTCGACATCGTTATGATCGCGAACCCGAACAACCCGACCGG
>CAKMKD010000059.1 GCA_927439865.1 uncultured Coriobacteriia bacterium
CAGCACGGTTGCCTCGCGCTCGCCCGGCGTGGGCGTCGCGTTCGCGAGCGCAGTGCGCGGGAACAGTGCTCGTCCCTCGACGAAGGTGTACGCCGGCAAGTCGCTGACATCGAGCGTCATGCGACCGGCGTCTTTGGCCACGACCCCGGTCAGCGGACCATGAGCCCACACCCTGAGATTCTCCGCCGAGACGCTCCCCGGGAAGACGACCTCCACGTTTACGATGTCGACCCCGTGGTCCCAGCGGTCGCCGATGAACTTCCAGTAGAACTCAGCGGTGTCGTCCCATGCCTTTGCGGCGCCTGTGACCGTGTACTCGAGCACGAACGTCGCCTCGGCATCGGTGGTCGCGTGGAACGCGTCTACGCGAATCGTGTCACCTTGGTCGATGACCGTGTAGTTGCCGGGCATGCGGTCGCCGGGATTGGCCCGCGTGAACGCGCCGCCCGGTCCGCTCATGCCGATGATTGTGATGTCGCCAAACCTATACGCCGGGTCGGTGGGCGCGGTGTCGAGCTCCCAGAAGACGAAGCTGAAGGAGCCGTCGAAGTCGAAGGTGCGCTCCTCGCGGACACTGAGCGTTCCTGCGTCATCCACAGTCGCGCTGATGTTCACGCTCGGGATGGTGTACGACTTGTCGGCCGCCGAGGCGGGAGCTGCTACGGCCAGTGCCGCCAGCACTGCGGCCATCAGCACAACAAGACGTCGGAAGCGGGCCAGGATCATGTGCGTCCCTCCTCGGCAGATCAGACATTCCGAGCATAGCACTCGCGGGTGTAGTATCCGAGTAGGTGAGCGGGGGCTGGCCCGCCAGAGAGATCGGGGGAGATCATGCGGTTTTTGGCAGTGATGCTCGCGGTTGCGCTCGTAGCCACAGCGCTCGTCGCGGGTGGGTGCGGCACTATCGCAAAGAAGACCGTCGAAGGTGCCACGGGCGTGAAGGTCGATGACAACGGGGACTCGGTCACGATCAAGAGCGACGACGGCACTGAGTCCACCATCAGCACCGATGAGGGCAAGCTTGCCGATGACTTCCCGGACAACGTGCCGGTCTACGATGGAACGATCTCGGATTCCACCTCGTTCTCGAGCGGTGGCGTCAGCCAGTGGACGACCAAGGTCACGACAGCGGACAGCATCGATGACGTGCAGGCGTTCTACGTCCAGCGCCTTGAGGCTGAGGGTTGGAAGATCACGTTCGATCTGGACTCCACAACGGAAGATGACCGCACGGTCGCCTACGGCGCAGAGCTGGATGACCTGTCGCTTACCGTCACGATCGCCGCACCCGACGGCACGACGGAGGTCACCATCCTGGTGGGCACGAAGCCTGCCTCGTAGCGGCAAGTCGAGACCCGCGTCCAGAGTCATCCTGCTAGACTGAACCTGTCAGGGGGAGCACTTCGAGCAGGCAGGACCCGCATGCGCATCGCGCTCGCACAGATCGATCCCACGGTCGGTGACATCGACGGCAATCTTGCGTTGTGTCTCCAGGCGGCGGGGCAAGCCGCAGCTGAAGGCGCTGACATAGTGCTGCTGCCGGAGCTGGCGCTGCTCGGCTACCCGCCGGAGGACCTGCTCGGCAAGCCTCACTTCGTCGAGCGCTCTATGGAGGCCGTCACGACGTTCGCACGACTCACGCCGTGCACCGCGCTCGTCGGCTACGCGCATCGCGACGCCGATGGCACGTTCAACGCGGCCGCGTTCTGCAGGAATGGTGTGGTCGAGCACGTCTATCGCAAGCAGATGCTGCCGAATTATGGCGTCTTCGACGAGGAGCGGTACTTCCAGGCGGGTCTTGAGGATGCTGTGGTGGAGATCGCCGGCGTGCGGTGCGGGGTCACGGTATGCGAGGACGCGTGGTTCCCGGAACCCGCCGCTCGCGTCGCGCAAGGCGGCGCCCGCGTGCTGCTCAACATCTCGGCGTCGCCATTCCATGTGGGTAAGGGACGCTCGCGTGAAAGCATGCTGCGAGATCGCGCGGTCAGCAACAGCCTCTGGGTGGCGTACTGCAACGTTGTCGGTGGTCAGGACGAGCTGGTCTTCGACGGCCGCTCAGTGGTCATCGCGCCACACGGCGGTGTTGTTGCTCGCGCGCGAGCGTTTGCCGACGACTTCCTGGTCGTCGATATCGATCTGGATGCACCTGAACCCCCGGTTACGCGCCTCGAGCCGATCGAGTCCGAGGTCGAGGAGATGTACGATGCGCTCAAGCTCGGCCTGCACGACTACATCCACAAGAACGGATTCACCGACGTGGTGATCGGCCTGTCCGGCGGAATCGATTCAGCCCTCACCGCCGTGCTGGCTGCCGACGCGCTCGGCGCCGAACACGTCCACGGCGTGCTGATGCCGTCGCGGTACTCCTCAGACGGAAGCATCACCGACGCCCGCGAGCTTGCACGGCTCGCCGGCATCAAGACCATCACGATTCCCATCGAAGGGCCATTCGCGGCTGTCGAGCGCGTTCTCTCACCGACCTTCGGCGATCTGCCGGAAGACGTGACCGAGGAGAACATGCAGGCGCGTGTGAGGGGCGTCTTGCTCATGGCGCTCTCAAACAAGTTCGACTGGTTGGTGCTGGCCACCGGCAACAAGAGCGAGCTCTCGGTTGGGTACAGCACGCTCTATGGCGACATGGTGGGCGGATTCGCACCCGTGAAAGATGTATTCAAGACGAAGGTCTACGAGCTCGCCCGGTGGCGCAACACGCGCGGACAGGTCATCCCCGACGCCACGCTCGAGAAGGCGCCGAGCGCCGAGCTTCGCCCGCATCAGACTGACCAGGATTCGCTCCCTCCGTACGAGGAACTGGACGCCATCCTCGTCGCATACGTGGAGCAGGACCTCTCGGCACGCGAGATCGTTGCTTCGGGCGAAGATGAGGCAACCGTCTCGCGAGTCATCCGGATGGTCGACGCCGCCGAGTACAAGCGTCGCCAGGGGCCGATCGGCATCAAGATCACGCCGAAGGCATTCGGCAAGGACCGACGCATGCCGATCACCAACCGCTTCGGCGGCTGATGTGTTCGAGCTTTCCTGGATCAGCCACGACGATCCGCTCGTGCGCGATGTCGCCACGCTGCGCCACGAGGTCCTCATGGCGCCGTTCGGCGTTTCGCGCGACGACAACTGGGGCGACGACGACCCGAACTCGTTTCACCTCGTCGCGCTTCAAGGCGACCGGGTGGTCGGATACTCTCGGCTCATACGCGATTCGGACTCAGCACAGATCCGGCAGGTCGCCGTCGCTTTCGACCTGCACGGGTCCGGTATCGGCAGCGCGCTCATGGCCGAGATGGTTAGGCGCGCGCTGGAGCTCGGGCTCGCCGCAGTGTTCCTGAATGCCCGGCTGACGGCGGTTCCGTTCTACGAGCGCCTCGGATTCACGACAGTGAGTGAGAGCCCGTTCCCGTACGGGCGCACCGGGGTTCTTCACGTCCGTATGGAGTACAGGCCGGCACCCGGCTAGAGAATCAACGCACGGTGGCATATCCTATTCAGTGGCTCTGAACGCCGAACCGTATGAGGAGGGACCAATCCATGCCCAGCATCACCCGTGATCAGGTTCATGTGCCGGCTGACGTTCCCGCAGCAGCGCGCGAAACCTACATCGACAACTACATGGCCGCCACACGCGGCACCGGCAGGCTCATGCTCTTCGCCTGCGACCAGAAGATCGAGCACCTGAACGAGGACTTCTTCGGCGAGGGTATCTCTCCCGAGGATAACGAGCCCGAGCACCTGTTCCGCATCGGCTCACAGGGCGTGTGCGGTGTGCTGGCGGGCCAGCGCGGCCTCATCGCGCAGTATGCCGCGGACTACCCCGAGATCAACTACCTCGTGAAGATGAACTCCAAGACGCACCTCATCAAGACCAACGCCACGGATCCCGCGAAGCACCAGGACGATCCGTACTCGCCACAGCTCTACGACATCCAGACGGTGCTCGACCTGCGCGACAGTGGTGTGAACACGGTCGGCATCGGCTACACGATCTACCTCGGCAGCGAGTATGAGTCGACGATGATGCAGGAGGCCGGTCAGCTGATCGCCGACGCGCACTCGCTCGGCCTGGTTGTCGTGCTGTGGATCTATCCGCGCGGCAAGGCGGTCGTGGATGAGAAGGATGCGAACCTGATCGCCGGCGCTGCGGGTGTGGCGCTCTGCCTCGGCGCGGACTTCGTGAAGGTGAACCCGCCCAAGGGCGACGCCAACGAGAGCTCGGCGCAGAAGATCATCCAGGCATCGAAGGCCTCTGGTCGCACCGGTCTCGTGTGTGCCGGTGGCGGCACCGTGAGCGCCGACGTCTTCCTCACGCAGCTCTGGGAGCAGATCCACGTTGGCGGAGCCAAAGGCAACGCCACGGGTCGCAACATCCACCAGCGTCCGCTCGACGAAGCAGTCCGCCTCACGAAGGCGATCAGTGCTATCACGCTCGGAGACTGGAGCGTCGAGGACGCCCTCGCGGTCTTTAACGGCGAGAAGGACTTCTCGATCTAGCCGTTCAACGGCGCGAACGACGGGTATACTAGCGCGGCATCGTCTTGATTGCGGTGCCGCGCTATCCTATACACTTGCACGTGACGCGACCCGCCACCGGCAGGCGCGTGAGTCCCGAAAGCGACCGACCTGGGAGCAGCATGCCCATCTCGGATTGGTTCAAGGCACGCGAAGGCCGCCGCTATACGGTGGCGTCATCAGACCCGTCTGCAGAGCTTCCCGACGGCGTCTGGCTGAAGTGCCCTTCGTGCAAGCACACCCTCTATCAGGGTGCACTCAACGATAACCTCTCGGTATGTCAGCATTGCGGGCATCACTTCGACATGTCCGCGTTCGAGCGGATCCTCTCGCTTGCCGACGAGGGCTCATTCGAGGAGACCGACGCAGGTGTATCCTCGCTCGATCCCCTGCGCTTCTCGGCGGCGAAGCCGTACGCGACGAGCCTTGCTAGCGCGAAGGAGAAGACCGGTCTTGCCGAGGCGGTAGTGACAGGCCGGGCGCTGCTTGGCGGACACCCGGTCGTGCTCGGCGCGATGGACTTCAGGTTCATCGGCGCGTCGATGGGCTCGGCAGTGGGCGAGAAGATCGCCCGCGCGTTCGCGCTCGCACTGGCCGAGGAGCGCGCGCTCGTGTTCGCGGTCGCGTCCGGTGGCGCGCGGATGCAGGAAGGCATGCTCTCGCTCATGCAGATGGCGAAGACCTCGGCCGCGGCAGAGCGTCTCT
>CAKMKD010000060.1 GCA_927439865.1 uncultured Coriobacteriia bacterium
CGACGATGCACTCCCGGCACTCGAGAAGCGGGGCATCACGTACGCCGTGCTCGAATCCGCATCGGTGCGCTCCGGAAATGCCACCGCTGGTCCGGGGGTTTACGCCCTCGACGGAAGCGACGTTCGTGCGCTTGTCTACGACTCGCGCCCTGTTCGTGCCGCAGCCGAGAACGCATCGGACGCCTTCTACGACGTGCTGTTCGCGCGAGCGCAATCGTCCAACCCGGATGAGCCGCTCGTGCTCCGCTTCGAGATCGGACCCGGCACGCGGGATACGCTTACCAGCCTGGAGCGGGCGCTTGGCTGGATGGCTGAGGTGCCGTGGGTGACGATCGTGAGCACCGACGATGCCGCGGGGTATGCTCTCCCACGGGAAGGTCGACTCGTGGAGAAGCTACCCGCGCGAGGTGCTCCGGCGGGATACTGGACCGAGGTGGCTCAGGCCAGGATCAAGGCAATCGCGATCAGCGAGGCACTTGGCTCCGATGATCCCGATGCACAGACAGCGATGACCGCCGTGTATGTGGCAGAGAGTCTGTGCTGGGCAGGACCCGACAGGAGCTACGCCCTCGCGGATCGGGGGCGCGCGTTCGCTGCCTCGGCAAGCAGGTACGTTGACGACTTCCTCGCGGCCGTAACGATCGGTGCGCGCGATGTGACGCTTTCTAACCGCACCGGCGAGGTGCCTGTCTCCGTGGTGAACGGTACAGATAAGACACTGACGCTCGACCTCGTGGCGTCAGCGAGCAAGGTCGCGGTACGCTCGGAGAGCACGCGGGTAACGCTTGATCCGGGTGAGAATGTGCTGACGATTCCAGTGGACATGGACTCAGAGCTCACCGACACGCTCAGGATTCGGCTGGTCGCAGGGGATTTGACGGTACGTGAGGCAACGGTCCAAGTGCAAGCTTCGTACCTGGACCGACTTGCCACTCTCGGCATGGTTTTCGCGTTTCTCGTCGGACTGCTGTGGTTCATCCGTCGTAGGGTTCGGGCGGCGAGTGCTGGTACTATGCCAGAAGAGGCCATCGAAGAGTGAGAACGGGGCCTTTCCCGAGAAGCGAGGCAAAATGCGCACCGTAGTCCTGGACACGAACGTCTTGCTTGCCGACCCGGCGGCGCTCACCGCGTTTCCCGACGCGGACGTGGTCATTCCGGAGACGGTGCTGGGCGAGATCGACAAGCTCAAGACGCAGCGCGTGGATCCGGATCTGAGATTCAAGGGCCGTGAAGTCAGTCGCATGCTCTTCGAGTTCTCGGAGACCGGCAGCCTCTCGGAAGGCGTTGAGCTGCCTGGTGGCGGGACCATCAGAGTCGTACCGCTGAAGACCGACAGAGATATGCCCGAAGGGCTTTCGAACCGGAGCGCTGACGATCGGATCCTCGCCGTCGCGGCCCAGGTCTGCAAGAACGAATGCGAGGACCTGACCCTCGTCACCAACGACCTCAACATGCTGCTCAAGGCTCAGTCTCTCGGCATCAAGGTCGAGCGCCGGGCCGAGCTAGAGGCGGGATTCGCACGCCGATTCATTATCAGGCCGTTCCAGCGCTACCGCGTGCCGTTTACTATCCTCGCGATCGCGTTAGCGGTGTTTGCCGCGGTGCTGGCGCTTGCGTTCTACGCGACCAGTCTCACTCGCACCTCGAACTCTAACGGCTCGGGCGTGCCGACGGAGTTCCGGGACATGCTCTCGGCAACCCAGAGAAGCCTACTCGACGGACTCGTGGCGCTACAGGCCAACCCCGGCGACCTGGAGAGCATTCGTGAGGTCGGCGATGCGTACTACAACCTGCGCGATCAAAGCGGCGATGTAACGTTCGCTCAGAAGGCGATCGACTACTACGAGCGGTTCCTGAAGACGCGTCCCGACGACGTGAATGTGCGCACCGATCTCTCGGCGATGTACTTCTACGCGGGAGCGACCGATAAAGCGATTCAGGAGGCGACCCGCGTGCTCGAGGCCGAGCCGGATCACATCCAGGCGAACTTCAACCTGGGTATCTTCTACTGGCGCGGCCGCACGGACTACAAAGCCGCTGCGCTCAGCTTCAAGCGTGTCGCCGAACTCACGAAGGACGGAGACGTTCACTCGCAACTCATCGGCGACGAGGCGAAGAAGAACCTCGCTGCAATCGTTACCGAAGCCACCACAGCCGGTCAGCCGCTCGATACTGCGGCGCTCGGCATCAGCGACCTTATCGGAGGAATCCAGTAGCAATGCCCGAAACGGAGATCATCGACATAGCGATCATCGGCGGCGGACCGGCCGGACTGACTGCCGCCTTGTACGCATCACGAGCGCGCGCCAAGACCGTAGTCTTCGAGAGCGGACTGCCCGGGGGCCAGATCGTCACGACGGACTGGGTCGAGAACTACCCCGGGTTCCCGGATGGCATTTCAGGCATGGAGGTCGGTGATCTCATGCACCGCCAGGCCGAAAAGTTCGGCGCCGAGTTCCGTTCGTTCGCCGCGATTGAGAAGATCGAGCCGCAGGGCATCGACTTCCTGCTCACGAACGCCGAAGACGAGCAGGTCGTTGCGCACGCGGTCATCATTGCAACGGGTGCCGTCCCGAAACGCCTGAACGTGCCCGGCGAGGCCGAGTTCACGGGTCGGGGCGTGTCGTGGTGTGCCACGTGCGACGGTGCGTTCTTCCGCGACAAGGTCGTAGCCGTCATAGGCGGCGGAGATGCCGCTGTCGAGGAAGCGCTCTTCCTCACGAAGTTCGCCAGTACGGTACATATCGTGCACCGTCGCGACGAACTCCGCGCCACGAAGTGCATCCAGGAGAAGTGCTTCGCGAACGAGAAGATCACGTTCCAGTACAGCCGTGTCGTCACCGAGGTCGTCGGCGATGGCGGCAAGGTAGCCGGGATCAGGCTCGCATCAACCAAGGGTGAGCCCGAGATCCTCCTCCCGCTTGATGGTGTGTTCATTTTCGTGGGCGTAGAGCCCAAGAATGAACTTGTACGAGACTTGTGCGACTTGAGCGCAGCGGGGTACATCAAGATAGACCACAACGGACTCACATCGTATCCTGGCCTGTACGCGGCCGGGGATGTAACAGACTCGGATCTGAAGCAGGTCATAACCGCGGCAGCGAAGGGCGCCTCGGCGGCGTTTGAAGCACTGCGGTGGATTGACGAGCGGCTCTGCTCGATCTAGACACGCACTGACACCTGGAAGGAGCCCGGAATGAGCGAGAATCTGAAGCACGTTACCGACGCAAGCTTCGAGACCGACGTCATCAAGAGCGACAAGCCGGTCGTGCTCGATTTCTGGGCGCCGTGGTGCGGGCCCTGCCGAATGATGGAGCCCGTGCTTGAAGAGCTCGCCTCCGAGCACGAGGACAAGATCGTCGTCGCCAAGCTCAACGTCGACGAGAACCCGGGCACCGCCACCAAGTTCGACATCCTGTCGATCCCGACACTTCTGATCTTCAAAGACGGCGAGGTCGCCAAGAAGCTCGTCGGCGCGATGCCTAAGAAGCGACTCGTCGAGGAACTCTCGCTCTGGCTCGGTTAGCCACGCGCTCACGCGCTTCAAGGAGGAAACTGCATGTGTGAAGGCGGCATCAACGACGGCCAGATGAAGCTCTCAATCGCGATGGTGAATGACTCGCTCGGGCTCTCCCAGCAGTGGCTTGAGCAGCTGCATCACCTTGCGGACCATGGCAAGCGCTCGGCCACCAGCGCCGACCTCGCACAGGTCACGGTTATGCTCGGCGAAGCGCGCGAACGACTTGAGAGCGCTGTCGAGAAGCTCGACCTCGCCGACGGCGACAACGTGTCGGTGGAGCGCCTCTAGCCCCATGGGAGTCCGTCCTCGACTGCTACAATCGAGTCGCCATGAAGCCGAGTGAGAAGCCACATAAGACGGTGTTCGCCGAGTCGACCAACGGCGCTCCCACCTATTGGGAGTGTCCGGCGTGTGGTTTCCTCTCGGGAGACGCGCGCTTCCTCGATCTCGAGCATCCGTGCCCAGAGTGCGGCGCCAGCGGCGTTGAACGACGCCGCTTCCCATCGGATCGCGTGCGTAGGCTCGACGACCGCATTCGCGAGTACCAGGCCCAGGGCGACGGCGAGATCGTCGTCATCCTCGTCATGGCACTGCTCGAGACGATTCTCGAGGACATCATCGACCGCATGATGGACGCACACGGCGCCGATGTGAGGGTTCGCCGCGTCGTGATGGACTCACAGCGCTCCATCGGCGTTCGCATCGGCAAGCTCTTCCCCGCGCTCGCAGGCGAGGAGTTCGAGGAGGCCGCCGAGGAACTCGGCTACCGCGACTTCCCGAAGCGATGGCGCACGATGCGCGAGGCGCGCAACTCATTCATCCACGATTCGCCGTTCAACGGACCTCGCGAGCGGCTCGACGACCAGATGGGCGCCGACGCGATGGTCTTGCTCGACCAGGCGTACCGGCTGTTCGTGCTACTCAACAACCGGTTCGTCGCCGACGGAAAGCACCGGGCTGAGGCGTGACGCGCGCGGTCTCGCTGCACGTCACTGGCGTGGTGCAGGGAGTCGGCTACCGACCCTTCGTGTACAACCTTGCTCGCCGCCTTGGCGTGGTCGGCTGGGTTCGTAACGCCTCCGACGGCGTCTGGTGCCTTGCCGAGGGAACCCCCGCAGTGCTCGCGGCCTTTGAGCGCGCCTTGCGCGACGAGGCTCCGCCGATGGCAATCGTCGAGAGCGTGATCGCCGAGGAGGTCGACCCGGAGGGCGCCGGCGAGTTCGTGATCGTCGCCTCGCATGCCGAGGAGGGCGCGATGACGCTCGTCTCCCCCGATATCGCGACGTGCGAGGCGTGTCGCACGGAGCTCTTCGAGACGAGCGACCGCCGCTACCGGTACCCGTTCATCAACTGCACCAACTGCGGTCCGCGCTTCACGATCATCGACGAGGTCCCCTACGACCGTCCGATGACGTCGATGCGCGACTTCCCGATGTGTCCCGAGTGCGCTGCCGAGTACGGCGACCCATCGGACCGCCGATTCCACGCCCAGCCCGACGCGTGCTTCGTCTGCGGCCCGCGCCTGTACCTGAACGGCGCCGCCGATGCCCCCGCCGACTGGCTGTGGCGCCCCGATCTTGAGCCCTCCCCTCGCCCCCACCGCGACCTCGCTGCCGAGCGAATCCGCAGCGACGCGATCCTCGAAGCCGCGGTCACGCTACTGCAAGAGGGCGGCATCCTCGCCATCAAGGGTCTCGGCGGCTTCCAGCTGGCCTGCGACGCCACCAACGAGACCGCAGTCGCACGCCTGCGTGACCGCAAGCGTCGTTGGGGCAAGCCCTTCGCCGCCATGATGCCCACCCTCGACCTCGCCGCCGAGTACTGCGCCATCTCCGCCGACGAGTCGGAGCTGCTAACGAGCCCCGCGGCCCCGATCGTCCTCCTGCGCCTGCACGAGGGGTCGGGGAGGTCCGCCGCGACGGCTGGCGAGGGGGCCGGAGGGGGTCGAATGCGAGTTCCGCAGCAGGCCGAAGATGCAGGGTTGTTTGGGGATGCCCGGCGAGGACTGTTCGAGCAGGCGACCCCCTCCGGCCCCCTCGCCCCCTCACTCGCTCCCAACCTCGCCGAACTCGGCGTCATGCTCCCGTACACCCCGCTGCACCACCTCCTCCTCTCGGCAGTGAACATCCCGCTCGTGATGACGTCCGGGAACCTCAGCGACGAGCCGATCGCCACAGGCAACGCCGAGGCGCTGGAGCGCCTGCGGGAGATCGCCGACGCCGTGCTGCTTCACGACCGCGAGATCCGTTCGCGCTACGACGACTCGGTCGTGCGCGTGGTCTCCTCGGGCATGGAGCTGGTGCGCAGGGCGCGAGGCTTCGCGCCGTTCCCGCTGAGGCTTCCGTTCACCTCAGATGTCGACATCCTTGCGCTCGGGCCGGAGCAGAAGAACACGATCACGCTGCTCACGGGTGAGTACGCGTTCGTGTCGCAGCACATCGGCGACATGGAGAATGCCGAGACATTCGAGGCGTTCGAGCACACCATCGATCTCTACGAGCGGCTCTTCCGGGTGAGGCCCGGGATCGTCGCGTATGACCTGCACCCCGAGTACCTCTCGACCAAGCACGCACTTGCGCTTGGAGTCCCGGCAGTGGGCGTCCAGCATCACCACGCTCATGTGGCGGGCGTGGCTGCCGAGCACGGCATCGACGGCCCGTTCATCGGCGTGGCGCTCGACGGCACCGGCTACGGCACCGACGGCACTATCTGGGGCGGCGAGGTCTTGCTCGCAACGCTCGGCAGCTTCGAGCGGCTCGCGCACCTCTCGGCGATGCCGATGCCGGGCGGCTCGGCAGCCGTGCGGCGCCCGGCGCGGATGGCGGTTGGCGCGCTCTCGGCCGCGGGGCTGCTCGGCCACCCGGGCGCGGAGCCGCTGCGCTCACGCATGGCCGAGGGCGAGGAAGCGACGCTGCTCCGCATGATCGAGCGCGGCGTGAACTCGCCACTCACCTCCTCGGCGGGTCGCCTGTTCGACACGGTCGCGGCCCTGTGCGGCGTGCGCGACGACGCGGGGTACGAGGGGCAGGCGGCCATCGAACTCGAGGCGATCGCGGACCTCTCGGCAGAGGGAGCGTACGCCTTCGGGCTTACGCCCGGCGAGCTGTCAGTCATCGAAAGCGCGCCCGTTCTCGAAGCCTTGCTCGACGACCTCTCCCGGGGTGTGCCTGCGAGTACGGTCTCGGCGCGCTTCCACCGCGCTGTCGCAGCCGCTATAGTTGACCAGTGCGCCAGGGCGGCAGAAGCGTCCGGTACGCAAGTCGTGGCCCTGGCGGGCGGCGTTTTCATGAACCGGATCGTCATGGAGAACGCATTTGTCGGCCTCGCGAAGGCAGGGCTGAGGCCGATCACGCACATCCGGCTCCCGGTGAATGACGGGGGCGTTTCATTCGGGCAGGCGGTTGTGGCCTGGGCCCGGCGGCACGAAGTGTAGCGACAACAGGAGGTCCTCCGCATGTGTCTTGGAATCCCCGCAAAAATCGTCAACGAACCCAACGATAACGGCATGACCGAGGTCGAGATCCTCGGCGTTCGCCGTCACGTGAGCACGCACATGGTCCCCACTGCCAAGGTCGGCGACTTCGTGCTCGTGCACGCGGGCTTCGCGCTCGAGATCATCTCCGAGCAGTTCGCCGCC
The DNA here is from genome assembly GCA_927439865.1 of uncultured Coriobacteriia bacterium. Lineage (GTDB taxonomy): Bacteria > Actinomycetota > Coriobacteriia > Anaerosomatales > Anaerosomataceae > UBA2286. Next base: position 7,158 of record CAKMKD010000060.1, read on the forward strand.
GAGACGCTCGAGCTGTTCCGCCAGATGGAGATGCCCGGCACCGAGAACCTCGAGCCGATGGAGCTGCCCGAGCTCGAGCGCCCCGCTGGCCTGTCGTGAGCAGCAACGACGTCCTCAAAGGCTTCCGCGACCCC
>CAKMKD010000061.1 GCA_927439865.1 uncultured Coriobacteriia bacterium
AAACACTTCCGCCGTAAGCCTAAGGGTTCCTGGGCAAGGCTAATCCTCCCAGGGTCAGTCGGGAGCTAAGGCGAGGCCGCGAGGCGTAGTCGATGCACAACAGGTAGACATTCCTGTACCACTGATAGCGCGTTATTACCGCGGGTAATTCGCATCTTCACGAATAATACAATTTCGCCGAGTCTATGGTTGAGACAGCGCCCAAGTCGTTACGCCATTCGTGCAGGTCGGAACTTACCCGCGGTAGGACGGAAAGACCCCGTGAACCTTTACTATAGCTTGACATTGATCTTTGGTTCGTCGTGTAGAGGATAGGTGGGAGGCTATGAAGCCGGGACGCCAGTTTCGGTGGAGCCACCGTTGGAATACCACCCTCGTCGGGCCGGAGGTCTAACCCTGCACCGTTATCCGGGCAGGGGACCGTGTCAGGTGGGTAGTTTGACTGGGGCGGTCGCCTCCTAAAATGTAACGGAGGCGTGCGTAAGGTCCGCTCAGAACGGTTGGCAATCGTTCGTAGAGTACAAGAGTATAAGCGGGCTTGACTGCGAGACCTACAAGTCGAGCAGATAGGAAACTAGGCTCTAGTGATCCGGCGGCTCAGAGTGGAATGGCCGTCGCTCAACGGATAAAAGGTACTCCGGGGATAACAGGCTGATCTTCCCCAAGAGTCCACATCGACGGGAAGGTTTGGCACCTCGATGTCGGCTCATCGCATCCTGGGGCTGAAGTAGGTCCCAAGGGTTAGGCTGTTCGCCTATTAAAGCGGTACGCGAGCTGGGTTTAGAACGTCGTGAGACAGTTCGGTCCCTATCCACCGTGGGCGTAAGAGACTTGAGAGAGGCTGTCCCTAGTACGAGAGGACCGGGATGGACGAACCTCTGGTGTACCAGTTGTCACGCCAGTGGCACCGCTGGTTAGCTACGTTCGGTATGGATAACCGCTGAAAGCATCTAAGCGGGAAGCCAGTCTCAAGATGAGGTCTCTCACTGGGTTAACCAGGTAAGGCCCCTCGTAGACTACGAGGTTGATAGGCCGCAGGTGTACGCACAGCAATGTGTTCAGCCGAGCGGTACTAATAGGCCGAGGTCTTGATCTTCTATTCAACATTCTCGTGATCGCTATACAGCTCTCAGGGTGCGAACGCACCCGTTGAAAAGAGCATACGCGCATACCGACAGCGAGCCGTCGGATGTGTTCAGTGGTTTTGGCGGAGGGGGTACACCCGATCCCATTCCGAACTCGGAAGTTAAGCCCTCCAGCGCCGATGGTACTGCCCTGTAGAGGGTGGGAGAGTAGGACGCCGCTGAACACATCCGACGGCTCTTGTCGTTGGGCGATCGACCGGCATGGTACGTGCTAGAATCATGCTCCGATACCCATACGGTATGTCACGCGAGGCGCCTCGGTGCGCCCCGCGGTCTTGAAGGGAGACAGAGTGAAAGAACGCGTGCAGGAAGCACTCGATCTCATTCGTCCCGCGCTCCAGGCGGACGGCGGAGATGTCGAGCTCGTCGACGTCGAAGGCGGCGTCGTCAAGGTCCGGCTGGTCGGCGCGTGTGCCGGCTGTCCGATGTCGCAGCTGACACTTGCCAATGGCGTTGAGCGCGTCCTCAAGGAGCAGATTCCTGAGGTCGAGCGCGTCGAGGCTGTCTAGCAAAGCACAAGCAACACTGTTGATGAGCGCCGTCCGCTACGCGGGCGGCGCTCATCTGCGTTCTCCGCGCGTCGAGCAGGGTGATAGACGCCGTTCAGGGCGTGACCCTGACCGCTCGTCCAATGTGGATTGACGCACAATATGTTGTCTCGATAGACTGTTGGAACGCTACATGTTGTGGCAGCTGGGGGAATTCGCCAAGGCTGCCACGTGACGCGACCAGCAGTGCGAACGCGCACGACTCTCAAGGAGGATTACCTTCATGGCCGACGCGAAAGAGACGACCGCTTACCCGAGGACGATCGATGAGGTGCTGTCTCCGAACAGCCTCAAGGTCCTCCAGAAGCGGTACCTTTGCAAGGATGATGACGGCAATCCCGTCGAGGCGCCCTCGGACATGTTCCTTCGCGTCGCCGAGAACATAGCTTCGGCGGAGCTGCGCTACGGTGCGACGCCGGAGCAAGTCGAGGCCGTCGCTGCGGACTTCTATGACCTTATGACGTCGCTCGAGTTCCTTCCGAACTCGCCCACGCTGATGAACGCGGGCCGAGAGATCCAGCAGCTCTCGGCGTGTTTCGTGCTGCCTATCGAGGATTCGATGGAATCCATCTTCGAGGCCGTACGCGACACTGCGCTGATTCACAAGTCAGGCGGTGGCACCGGCTTCTCGTTCTCACGGCTGCGCCCCGCTGGCGACACCGTGAAGAGCACGCAGGGCGTCTCGTCTGGTCCGGTCTCGTTCATGCGCGTATTCAACCAGGCCACCGAGGCTGTAAAGCAGGGCGGTACCCGGCGCGGCGCGAATATGGGTGTGTTGAGAATCGATCACCCCGATATCCTCAGCTTCATCAAGTGCAAGAACGATGGCGACTTCGCGAACTTCAACATCTCGGTCGGTCTCACCGAGGAGTTCATGGATGCCGTTGCGGCTGGTCGTGAGTACGACCTGATCAACCCGCACAACAAGGAGAAGAACAGCTCACTCGACGCGCGTGAAGTCTATGAGCTCATCGTCGAGATGGCGTGGGCGACTGGTGACCCCGGTATCATCTTCATCGACCGCATGAACCGCGATAACCCGACGCCGCTTCTCGGCGAGATCGAATCGACGAACCCGTGCGGTGAGCAGCCGCTCCTGCCGTACGAGGCATGCAACCTGGGTTCTGTGAATCTCTCGAAGTTCGTCCGCTACGGCGACCGTGGTCCGGATCTGGACTGGGATCGCCTGGCCGACGTCGTTCACCGCGGCGTGCGGTTCCTTGACGACGTGATCGACGTGAACAACTATCCGCTCGACCGCATCGGTGAGCTTGCTCGGGGTAATCGCAAGATCGGGCTGGGCGTCATGGGATGGGCCGACATGCTCATCATGATGGGTATCGCGTACGACAGCGATGAGGCCATCGCTCTCGGCGAGAAGGTTATGGGGTTCATCCAGGCCGAGGCACGTCAGGCCTCATCGCGGCTCTCGGACGAGCGGGGCGTATTCCCCAACTTCGAGGGATCCACGTTTGACACCCCCGACGGCATGCATGTCAGGAATGCGACTGTCACGACGATTGCTCCGACCGGGACGCTGTCCATCATCGCGAACTGCTCCTCGGGCATTGAGCCGCTCTTTGCGGTCAGCTACGTCCGTACCGTCATGGACAACGATCGCCTCATAGAGGTGAATCCGCTCTTCGAGGACCTTGCTGTGAAGCAGGGCTTCTACAGCCGTGACCTCATGGCGCTCATCGCAGAGCACGGCACGGTGCACGGAATCGACGCGGTGCCCGAGGATGTGCAGCGTGCGTTCGTGACCGCCCACGACATTGATCCGCTCTGGCACGTGCGTATGCAGGCAGCGTTCCAGCGCTATACCGACAACGCGGTGTCAAAGACGGTCAACTTCTCCAGCGAGGCGTCCGTAGAGGACGTTCGCACGGTCTACGATCTTGCGCATGAGCTCGGAGTAAAGGGCGTCACGATCTACCGCGACGGATCGAAGGCCAATCAGGTGCTCTCAACCGGCAAGACATCAGCCGGCGTCGCCCAGCCCGAGGGTCGGCATGGAGAAATCGAGCCTCGGCCACGGCCAGGTGTGACGATCGGCCGTACCGAGAAGCTACAGACCGGTTGCGGCAATCTGTACGTCACTATCAACTCCGACGAGCAGGGGCTGTGCGAGGTCTTCACCCAGATGGGAAAGTCGGGCGGCTGTGCGGCGTCACAGTCAGAGGCCCTTTCGCGCATGATCTCAGTCTCCCTCAGGGCCGGCGTTGACCCGCAGGCGATCCTGAAGCACCTCCGTGGCATTCGGTGCCCCAGCCCCGCCTGGGCTCAGGGTGGCAAGGTGCTCTCCTGCGCGGATGCCGTTGGTATCGCTATGGAGCACTACCTTGAGTGGGTTGAGACGGGAACAGCTTCGACGACCGTCTCGAAGAATGCTGACAGTCTCGACAACCTGGCGGGTGCATGCCCTGAGTGTGGCGGGTCGCTCGAGCATGAGTCCGGCTGCGCGGTATGCCGTGCGTGTGGCTTCAGCAAGTGCGCGTAGCAGAGGAGTGAGCTGTGGTTCTCTCGGATCGCTCCATCAAAGAACAGATGATGACAGGACGTATCCGGATCGAGCCGTTCGATCCGGAAGACATACAGCCGTCCAGCGTTGACTTGCACCTCGGGCCACGGTTCCAGGTTTTTCGCAACTCACGCTACCCGTACATCGATCCCTCGCGCGAGCAGGCGGGTCTCATGGAGCTTGTCGAGGCCACAGCGGGCGAGCCATTCGTGCTGCACCCGGGCGAGTTCGTCTTGGGGGCAACCGTCGAGAGAGTCGTCCTCCCGGACGATATCGTGGCGCGCCTCGAAGGGAAGTCCTCGCTCGGCCGGCTGGGTCTGCTGATCCACTCCACGGCTGGCTACGTCGATCCCGGCTGGGACGGGACGCTGACGCTTGAGCTGAGCAATGTCGCTAACTTGCCGATAGTGCTCACACCGGGGATGCCGGTCGGGCAGATATCGTTCACCCAGATGACGACTGCCGTCGACCGACCGTATGGAACGCCGGGTCTGGGTTCGCGCTATCAGGGCCAGGTTGACCCTACGCCGAGCAGGAGCTTCAAGAACCGCTAGAGACCCTGCGTGACCCTGCTGACGATCGGCGTGGGGACAAAGCCCGCGACCACCTTGCCGATGGCTGATTCCATCACCGGGAGCCAGCGCATCTTCCGGAAGAGGTTGGCCCGGATGTCGGTCGTGAGTGCGGTATACGCTGCGAGTGCCTGCGTGCTGTCGCTCTGGGCGACTGCCAGGCCCGCGAGACGGCCGCTGTTCACGGCGTATGAGATGCCTTCACCCGAACTTGGAGACATGAATCCGCCCGCTTCACCGGCCAGGAGCACGCGCCCCCTACCGGGGACAACGTCAGCGCGGCCTCGCAGGTAGAGTGCTGCCGCGGCCTCGCGCGAAACCGATGTACCCAGCTGAGGCAGGGCCGAACGCAGGATATCGAGCGTCATGTCCTGCTTCTCCCAGGGGCGTTTCGTCCTCGGGTAATAGACGGACCCCACAATCGCCACATCGCCTTTCGGCACAACGTACGAGTACGCATACTCATCGCCGATGTCGCGCATGTAGATGCAGTCGAAGTACGGTTCGATCGGTCCCTCGAGCTTGACGAAGTCCTGGAGCGTCACATAGGTGGATGTGCTCGCAACACCGAGTGCCCGGCGCACTTGCGACCGCCCGCCGTCTGCCCCGATGAGGTTCTCGCAGCTAACCTCGATGTCTTTTCCATCGCGGCGAAGTGTGACCGTGACCCCCCGGGAGTCCTGTCTGACGTCGCGCAGGGAGCAGTTGCCCACGATCTCGACATTGTGCGGGAGTAGCGTGGTGAGCCACTCATCGAAGCGCGCGCGATCAACGTTGAGGAATTCGAGATTGGTCGGCTTAAGGACCCGTCTGTCCCAGTCGTGGTAGCGGAAACGGACCGTCCGCGGAGAGAGCACGAGCTCCTCGGGCAGCTGGCCGTACTCTGAGAGCGTGCGTAGCGTGTGGTGGTGGAGCATCCCGCCGCAGCTCTTGTACCGCGGAAGGGACATCGCTTCGACGAGCAAGACCGGCCCCTTGACTGCCGCGTGATAGGCGGCGAGTACGCCGGCAGGCCCGGCTCCGGCCACGATCGTGGTATAGCGTTCTGAGATCGGCATGGCGTGCGTCACGGTCCCCGTTCCCGGCCAGGCGGCCGATCGTGTCGTCTTATGGAGATTCGCCACTGCCGGGTGGATTACCTCTCTGCACACCTCACTCGCCGTGTGCCCGTTGCAGCATGGTACCCTAGAGCCCGTCCTAATGCACGGTAGGCACGGCACGTCGAGGAGGACTTCGTGAGTGGATGCTGGTCGAAGCGTGGCTGCGTGGATGAGATGCAAGCGCGTTGTCCGCATGCAATCGATCCCGAGGAGAAGTGCCCCGTCGAGTGCTTCTATGCGAAGTGCGGCAATGCGACTCATAAGGCGACAGCTGATCCCGCACTCATCTTCGATCCGGACGTCGACCGTGCGCACGCCAAGAAGCAGCAGTGCGTCTACTGCGAGCACTTCCTGCGCAAGGGGCCGAGGACTGCCTGAGATGCCCTCTTCGGGCACTGACCGCGGGGCTGTCGCTCAGACGCTCGTCGCGTACGGCATCGAGCTTGCGCGCGCTGGCGCGGTGCAGGTCGGCGACGCCTTCACCGACGACGTGGACGCTGACGCGCTCGTGAAGGGTTGCGACGAGGCGTTTCTCCTCGGAATCCTCTTCACCCAGGGCATAGCCGCGGAGCGCGCATGGGCCGCGCCGTACCTCCTCAAACAGCGGCTCGGCCATCTCGACCTGAAAAGACTCGCACAGGAGCCAGACGCGGTCGCCCGCGCGGTTGCGCGCCCGCCCGCGCTCCACCGGTTCATCAAGAACGTTCCGGTGTGGATCGTCTCCGCTGCGCAGCAGCTCCTCGGCGAGTACGGCGGGGATGCGTCGCGGATTTGGCCGGAAGGGGAGCATGTCACCGAAGTCAGACGGCGACTCCTCGCGTTCGACGGGATCGGGCCGAAGAAGGCGACGATGGCCGTCGAGCTGCTCGTGCGCAATCGCGGCGCGCGCCTGCGTGGCCGTGAGTGCGGAAGTGTCGCCTACGACGTTCACGTGCGGCGCGTCTTCCTGCGCAGCGGGCTCATTGACGTTGACACCCCTGCGGAGGTGCAGCGCGCCGCTGCCGACTCGTCTCCCGAAGAGCCCGGACTTCTCGACCTTCCCTCGTGGCTTATTGGGAGATCGACGTGCAGACCGAAGGATCCTGACTGCGACGCGTGTCGGCTGGGCGCAGTCTGCCCGCGACTGACGGATCGTGCTGTGGAGGGTGTCGGGGTTCGGCGGAGCGTCCGCTAGTCCATGGAGCGGAAGATGACCCCCGACAGCAGCTTGGGGTAGAAGTATGTCGACTTCTGGGGCATCGTCTCGCCGCCAAGCGCGACTTCTCGCAGCTGGTCCATCCGCGTCGAGTTCATGATGAACGCGACGTCGGCGTCATCGACCCTCATCGCGTCGTGGGCGTCCTTCACGAACGTCAACCGCTCAAGCGTGCTCATGTCCCCCGGGATGATGCCGAACAGCGGGCCGAGCACGAGCTCCTGCAGCACGGTCACGTCGAGGCTCTTCCATGCAGCCGATGCTTCGACCGGGATGGCTGAGGCCAGGTCGACATCGCTGCGCAGCGTCGCGAGGCGCATCGTGCCGTCCGCGGTCTTTACAACGAAGCTGGTCCGTTGCGCCGAGGCAAGCGCAGCCGCAGGGTGGCCCGACGGCAGCTCGATGATATCGAAGTGGAGGGAGAGGCGCTTCCAGAAGGCCGCCGCGTCGAAGGCGCCCTCCGCGCGGACCTGCCGATGGGTCGGCAGGACGATGAGGTCCGGGTCGTCCATGTTCACGAGTGCCATCATCGTGAAGTCATACGCCGGCCGCACCGCGTGCTCGATTCCCGCAGCAGCGTCGGCTGCCCGGCGCTCGTCGCGGTAGGCGAGGGCTGTTGTGTAGCGGTGGTGTCCATCGGCGATAAAGAGCTGCTTCTCGGCCACAAGATCCTGGAGCGTGAGGATGCTCGCCGGATCGCGGAGGGCCCACACGCGACTCACGACGCCGTCGGCATCGGTTGCCGAGAGAAGCGCCTCGCCGTGCATAGCAGCGTCAAAGATGCCGTCTGTCTCTCCTGCAGCGTCCGAGAAGAGCGAGAAGATCTGGCTCAGGTTCGCCGCGCATGCACGCGTGAGGTCGAGACGGTCCGCGACGTGCTTCGGGAGCGTGCGCTCGTGCGGGAGCACCACGCCTTCGGAGAACGCATACAGCTCCACCGCAGCGACGAATGCCCGCCGCCGCACATGTCGGCCCTCATGCTCCCACATCTGCTCAAGGACGTAGAACGCCTCGGACTGGTCGTCGACCACGATGCCGGAAGATCGCCACTCGCGCCAGATCTCTCCCGCGCGTTCGTAGCGGTTACCCGGAACCGTGGCATCGGAGGAGCCCTGCGGCAAGTCGACGGCTACAACGTTATCCGGGTCGCCGGCTATGAGGCGCTCACGCAGCTCGGGCCCGATCACGTCGTACGGGGGTGCGACGAGTTTGGTGATGTTCGGGTTGGATGCGTGCCGGTACATGGTCGCTGCAAAGGGTTTGATGAAGGCCACTGGGCGGTCCTCTCGGCGATACGGTGGGTGCGTGCGCGGACAGTCTAGCCGAGGACGCTCCGGAAGACCAGGAAGAGCACGATACCAACGACGGTGGTGCCGAGGAAGTTGCGCCAGACGTGGTAGACGATCGCCGTCGGGATAGCCGCGAAGAGGTACGGGTTCTCGAGGAGTGGCAGCCAGCGCCCGTCGGGGCGCAGTACCTCGCCAACCAGCAGCGCCGCCATCACCGAGACCGGGATGAACGACAGCCACCGCTCGATGGGGCGCGGCAGTTTGAGGCGCGAGAGCATCGCGATCGGCACGAAGCGGAGCGCGTAGTTGCTGACCGCCATGCCGATGATGATTACCCAGACGTAGCCCGCGCTCACTCGTACACCACCGCGCCGACGGCCGCAGCGATGACGGCGGCTGCGATCACATACCACTTGCCGGGCAGGATAAGGGCGAACAGGATCGCGAGCACGGCCGCAACGATACCCACGATGACGTCACGTCGGTTCTCGGCCTGCGCAACGAGCAGCGCTGTGAACATCGCCGGCATCGCGAAAGCGACGCCAAAGCGGTACGGGTCACCGATGAAGGATGAGGCGGTGGCACCGAGCGCGGTCCCCGAAACCCAGCCGAGCCAGGAGATGACGCCCACGCCCGCCATCGAGAGCCCTGTTGCAAGCCCTCGACGACTGTCGTCGATATTGACCGCGAACGTCTCGTCGGTGAGCAGAAAGCCGAGGACAGCCTGTCCCGGAAGCGGCGTGCGCTCCAGGTGCGTCGAGAGTGTTGCGCCGAAGAGCACATAGCGCAGGTTGACCACCGTCGTCGCCGCAAGGACAGTGAGGATGCTCGCACCCGCGTTCATGAGGGAAAGTCCGATGAACTGCCCTGCGCCTGCGAACGCCGTCATCGAGTTCACGACGGTCTGCAGGGCCGTCAGACCCTGCGTCGTTGCGAGGATCCCGAACGCGGCGCCGACCGGCACGTAGCCCAGAAAGACCGGCAGTCCGAGACGGACTCCCCGGAAGAAGCGGTCGCGCGCAGAAGGGCACGGTGGTTGCTGAGGCTCAGGCGTTGGCATGCCGCACATCGTAGCATAGGGTTCCGGCTGCGTAAGTCGCGGTACAATGAACGTAGCGAATGCTCGAGGAGGCGAGGCCGCGATGGAGTTCTCGCTCATATGTCCCAACGACGGGCAGGTCGATCTGGGCCTCGAAGACATCACGGCTGTCTCGTTCCGCGATCAGGAGACGGTCGAGGTCTCATTCCAGTGCCCCGAATGCGGAGAAGTCATCCGCGCTGTCCTCCGCGTCCCGAATATGCTTATGGCGGCGATGGAGCTTGCCAAGTTCGCCGAGTCTGAGGGTGTCGGTGACGAAAGCGCGAGTGCCGAGTACGCTGGCGCATACGGATCCGCGGAGGAGCGTGCGGAGAGGGATCGCCTTGAGGAGTCGTACTGCGAGTACTTCCGCAGGCAGCTCTCCCACATCGAGTGCGTTGAGGATCTTCTCGCGGAGATCGACTGTCCCTAGCGCCAGCCGGCTGAATGGTGGCGCCGGCGCGTTGTCTCCCACGCCCGGAACGCGAGAGCGATCATGAGCCCTGCGCCGAATCCTCCCAGGTGCGCGAACCACGCCACGCCCCCGGTTTGAGCCGTCTCCGGTCCGAGCGACGCGAAGCCGTTCCCGAGTTGGAGCAGGAACCAGAACCCGATGACGAACACAGCAGGAATCCTGGCGACCTCTATGAAGAAGAAGATCGGAATTAGCGTGAGAACGGCTGCGCCAGGGAAGAGCACGGCGTACGCCGCCAGAACTCCGGCAATGGCGCCGCTCGCCCCGAGCGTCGGTATGTCGAGTGCTCCGCCCGCGGCTATCTGCGCCGCTGTCGCCACGACTCCTGAGACTAGGTAGAAGCCGATGAAGCCGAGCTTGCCGAGTCGGTCCTCCACGTTGTTGCCGAAGATCCAGAGGTAGAGCATATTGCCGCCCACATGGAGCCAGCCGGCGTGCATGAACATCGACGTGAAGACGGTGGCGAGTTCTCGTGGCGAGAGCGGATTGGCGAGAAGCCTCGCGGGCACGACGCTCCACTCGGAAATGAATCGCGCGAACTCGGCCTGGCCAAGCGACAACTCGTAGAGGAACACGGCGATGTTGATCAGCATGAGCGCAACCGTCACGACAGGAAAGCGGTTCGTTGGGTTGTCGTCCTTGATCGGTATCAACTAACGCCTCCGGTGCAAATAGCAGTTGTCTGCTGGGAAGTGTAACGTACGGGTACCCTGACCGGCGTTCGAAGGGTAGACTCTCTAGGATGGGAATCGTCCGGAGTCATGATGGCTGCGGAAAATGAAGGAGGCCCACATGCTCTTGCCATGTCTCGGCGCTGCGGGGTTGGTGCTTCTGGTCGCCGTGTTCGCGGTGATCGGCATCTACAACCGCCTTGTCACGCTTCGTAACCGGGTTGACAACGCCTGGTCGCAGATCGACGTTCAGTTGCGCCGCAGGTACGACCTGATACCGAACCTCGTTGAGACGGTCAAGGGATACGCCGCGCACGAGAAGGAGACCCTCGAGCGGGTCATCGAGGCGCGCAACTCGGCCATGAGCGCACAGGGCCCCGCAGCCCAGGGCGAGGCGGAGAATATGCTGTCGGGCACGCTCAAGAGCCTGTTCGCGCTTGCCGAGAGCTACCCGGATCTGAAGGCCAATCAGAACTTCTTGATGCTGCAAGAAGAGCTCGCGGGTACCGAGTCCAAGATCGCGTATGCGCGCCAGTTCTACAACGACTCGGTGATGTCATACAACACCGCGACGCAGACGTTCCCGTCGAACGTTCTTGCTGGCATGTTCGGCTTCACCCTCCGTGAGTATTTCGAGATCGAGGAATCAGCAAAGGAGCCCGTCAAGGTGCAGTTCTAAGCGCCGCGACGACACATCGTGTACGACCAAATAGCTTCGAACAAAGTACGCAGCGTGGCGCTCATGAGCGTCTTCGTGCTGCTCGTCGCCATCATCGGCTACGTGTTCGGCCAGGCCATGCAATGGAGTTACTGGGGCCTGGTCATCGCACTCGTGGTCTCGTTTGCTATGGCGTGGGGTTCGTACTGGTACTCGGACAAGATCGTTCTCTCGATGAGCCACGCCAGACCTGTCGATCGGGACCGCGAGCCGTACATCGTCAACACGATCGAGGGTCTTGCGATCGCTGCCGGCTTGCCGGTGCCGAAGGCGTACGTGATAGACGATCCGGCGCCGAACGCGTTCGCAACAGGACGTAACCCGGAGAATGCGGCGATCGCGGTGACGACCGGGCTCGTGGCGAAGATGGACAGGCTTGAGCTCGAGGGGGTCATCGCTCACGAACTCTCGCACGTGAAGAACTACGACACGCTCGTGCAGACGCTTGCGGCCGTACTTGCCGGGACCGTGGTGCTCCTCTCGGACTGGATGCTTCACAGTTTCTGGTGGGGAGGCAACCGGCGCCGTAGCGAGGGCGAGGGCGGGGCGCAGCTCCAACTCGTGTTCATGGTCGTTGGCCTCGTGCTCGCGCTCCTGGCGCCGCTCTTCGCCGTCCTCATTCAGATGGCGATCTCCCGAAGGCGTGAGTTCCTGGCCGATGCGAACAGCGCGATGCTGACGCGGTATCCTGCCGGGCTGGCAAGCGCGCTCACGAAGATTGCCGCCGACAACAACAAGTTGCGCGCGGCGAACAAGGCGACGGCGTCGCTCTACATCTACAACCCACTCAAGGACTACCGGGCGGGGATGAACTCGCTCTTCAACACACATCCGCCGCTTGAAGAACGCGTACGTCGGCTGGAGGCCATGTAGATGTCGCTCGCTGCACTTATCTACCCCGCGATCGACCCGGTCGCCTTCCAGATCGGCCCGCTTATCGTTCGTTGGTATGGACTTGCGTATGTCGTTGGATTCATCGGCGCTGCGTATATCCTGCGACGGCTCAATCGAATCTGGGAGATCGGCATCTCTGACGACCATCAGATCGACATCGTGCTCGCGGCGGTTATCGGCGTGATCGTTGGGGCGCGTCTCGGCTACGTTCTCTTCTACGGTGGAGCAGAATATTTCCGTGAGCCGCTTCGCGTCTTTGCGACGTGGGACGGAGGCATGTCGTTTCACGGGGGGCTTGCGGGGATACTGCTCGCGGGATGGTTTGTCTCCAGACGCATCGGCGTCTCGTTCCTGACGCTCGCTGATCTTGGCGCCGTTGGCGCGCCGATCGGGTTCCTGTTGGGGCGCATCACCAACTTCGTGAACGGCGAGCTCTGGGGCCGGGTCACCGACGCTCCGTGGGGGATGGTCTTCCCAACAGGCGGACCGCTTCCGAGGCACCCGTCACAACTCTACGAGGCATTTCTAGAGGGCCTCGTCCTGCTCCTTGTTCTGCTCTGGCTCTCGCGCCGAAAGCGCGCCGAGGGGCTCATATTCGGCACGCTGCTCGCGGGCTACGCCGCCTTCAGGATCATGGTCGAGTTCGTGCGCGAGCCCGATCTTCAGCTCGGTTTCATCGCCGGGCCGTTCACGATGGGTCAGTTGCTCAGCCTGCCGATGCTCGCGGTTGGCGTGTGGCTCGTGATGAGGGCGCTGAAAGCCGAGCGCGCCAGCGAAGAATCGAGTGACGGCGAAGCCTGAGGTCGTTAGTCGGCAGAGCAGATTCGCTCTACGGACTTCCAGCACGGTCCTTCGCGCTGCAAGCACATGAGCCCGGCCGAAGCGGGCAGGCGTTTGAGCGGGTCGCAGTATGCGCAGTAGAACTGCGGCAACCTGCCGACGACATCTTTGACGTTCGGATCGGAGTACGGCTCCTCGTCGGGCTGCTCGAGTATATGGAGCAGGTAGCAGGGCACAAGCCGACCTTTCGTTCGGGTTCGTTCTGATTGTAGCGGCTTTCGCGCCATTCGTGCGCCGTGTATCGTTCGCATGACGTGTTCGGCGTTCTGTTTGACCCTGCCGACACCGTGTCCTTAGACTAGTCGGGACCAAGGAGGTTCCTCATGCACCATCGAATCAACCGGATGCTCGGTGCGACGCTTGCGATCGCGCTCCTTTCGGCAGGAATGCTTGCCGGCGGATGCAAGGGCGGCGAGAAAGGCCTCGTTTCGTTCTGGCCGAAGGCCGACAAGGAGCGAACGATTCCCAAGCCCGCCGAGCCACCGCGCTGGCCGCTCACTGGCCTGGACGCTCCAAGCCAGGACGCTACGCGCATGCGCGTTGTTTCGGTGAAGATCGAGAACTCGCCCGAGGCGCGACCGCAGTCCAACATGCAGCTCGCCGATGTCGTCTACGAGAGCATTACGGAGGGGGGCATCACCCGGTTCAACGCCATCTACCACTCGCAGAGCCCTGACACCGTAGGGCCGGTTCGAAGCGCGCGTCTCTCCGACACCTACATTGTCCCGCAGTACAACGCGCTCTTCGTGTTCTCGGGCGCAAGCAGCGCGGTCAATGGACGAGTGAACCAGAGCGGCATCGACAACCTGAGCGAGGATGCAGGTATCACGTATCCGTTCTCGCGCTCATCGAGCCGTCCCCGGCCTCACAACCTCTACCTCTCCCTCGCGAAGGTCCGCGAGGAATCGGCCAAACGCAAGATGGAGCAGACCCAGAACCTGACGGGCTTCACGTTCGATCGCACCGCAGTCGAGACGACTGCTTCACCCGTAGCCAGCATCTCCATACCGTTCTCGACCGCCAACAAGGTGGAGTGGACGTATGACACTTCGAGCATGAGTTACCTCCGCGTGAACAACGGCAAGAAGTTCATGGATGCAGCCACGAACAAGCAGGTCTCGGCCAGGAACGTGGTGGTCATCTGGGCGCAGCACAAGACGGCAAGCCGGGACAAGGTGGGCTCGGTCACGTACGAGATCGTCCTCAAGGGGTCCGGCCAGTGCGCCGTGTTCCGAAACGGACAGCGCTTCGACGGAACCTGGGAGACCGACGGGAAGAAGCCACCGTCGTTCCGGGCAGCAGACGGAACGCTTATCAAGCTGAGCCCCGGCAACACGTGGTTCCAGGTGGTTCAGCCGAGCATAAACATCACGATGAAGTGAGGTTGGGCCTACTCGGCGCGGTTGTCCGCGTGGTTCTGTGCGGGTAGAATCTGTAGGTCACACCACTAGCAGGTCGCGTTGGCGCGCGACCCAATCCCCCGATTCGAGGAGCGACAGCCATCGTGAGTGAGAGCGGCAGCACGACCACCGGTACCGGGCGCGTCAAGACAGGGCTTGCCGAGATGCTCAAGGGCGGCGTCATCATGGATGTCGTCAACGCCGAGCAGGCCAAGATCGCCGAAGACGCAGGCGCGGTTGCGGTCATGGCGCTCGAGCGCGTACCGGCTGACATTCGTGCCAGCGGCGGGGTTGCGCGCATGGCTGACCCGACGATCGTCGAGCAAGTCGTGGCCGCGGTTTCCATTCCGGTCATGGCTAAGTGTCGCATCGGACATTTCGTTGAGGCGCAGGTGCTGCAGTCGCTCGGCGTCGACTACATCGACGAATCCGAGGTCCTTACCCCGGTCGACGAGGAGCATCACGTCAATAAGTGGGACTTCGCGGTCCCCTTTGTGTGCGGATGCCGCAACCTTGGCGAGGCGCTTCGCCGTATTGCCGAAGGCGCGGCGATGGTGCGCACCAAAGGCGAGCCGGGCACGGGCAACGTCGTAGAAGCCGTCCGCCACATCCGGACCGTCCACGACGAGATAGCGTGGCTCAAGGGTCTTCGACCCGAGCAGCTCTTCACTGCCGCAAAGGACCTGCAGGCTCCGTACGATCTCGTCAAGTGGATCGCGGAGAACGGCAAGCTGCCGGTCGTGAACTTCTCGGCAGGCGGCATCGCCACACCTGCTGATGCTGCGCTCATGATGCAGCTCGGCTGCGACGGCGTGTTCGTGGGCAGCGGCATCTTCAAGAGCGGCGACCCGTCGAAGCGCGCGAAGGCGATCGTAGAGGCAACGACCCACTTCGAGGACGCCGAGATAATCGCTCGCGTCTCGCGTAACCTCGGCGAGGCCATGGTGGGCATCAACATCTCCGACATCCCGGACGCTGAGCGCATGCAGGAGCGGGGCTGGTAGGGTGAGAGTCGGCGTTCTCGCCCTGCAAGGGGCGTTCAGGGAGCATATCGTGACACTCGAGGCGCTCGGCGTGTCGGGCGTTGCGGTCAGACTCCCCGAGCAGATGAACGATCTATCCGGGCTGATCATCCCCGGTGGGGAGTCCACCGCAATCGGCAAGCTCATGCGGACGTATGGCTTCTACGACGCCATCCGTCAGCAGCATGGTGCAGGAATGGCAGTCTGGGGCACGTGTGCTGGCGCCATCCTTATGGCTCGCGAAGTTCTCGATGCGCTGCCGGACCAGGAGGAGCTCGGCCTCATGGATCTCGCTGTCCGGCGCAATGCGTACGGCAGGCAGGTCGATTCCTTTGAGGCCGATGTCGAGGTTCGCGGCGTTGAGGGCGGTCCGTTCACCGGTGTCTTCATACGAGCGCCGTGGATCGAGTCGGTCGGTGATGGTGTCGACGTGCTCGCAAGCCATGACGGGCACATAGTAGCCGCGCAAGAGGGCGACCTCATGGCGACGACGTTTCACCCTGAACTCACCGGTGACCCCCGGGTTCACCGCTATTTTCTCGACTCCGTCATCGGAGCATAAGCAGCGCGAAAGGGAGCCTTCATGTCCGGACACTCGAAGTGGGCCACGACCAAGCATCGCAAGGCAGCACAGGACAAGAAGCGAAGCGCGCTGTTCTCCAAGCTGTCGCGAATCGTCTATGTTGCGGCGAAGACCGGTGGTCCGGATCCTGCGAATAACGCATCCCTCACTGCTGCGATCGAGAAGGCCCGCTCCTACAGTCTGCCCAAGGACAAGATCGACGCTGCGATCAAGAAGGCGGCCGGGGCGGGCGAGGGTGAGCAGTACGAGGAGATCGTCTACGAGGGGTACGGGTCGAGCGGCGTCGCCATCTATGTCGAGGCGCTGACAGACAACCGCAACCGAACTGCGGCCGATGTTCGCTCGGCGTTCACTCGCGCAGGCGGGAACCTCGCCGCAACCGGTGCCGTCGCCTTCCAGTTCGCGCGCAACGGTGAAATCATCGTCGACAAGGACGGTGCGCCGGACGAGGAAGAGCTTCTCATGCTGGTAGCCGATGCCGGTGGTGACGATATCGAGGATAACGACGAAGAGTTCGTCGTCGTGACGCAGGCCGCCGAGATGTTGAAGGTGAAAGACGCACTCGTTGCCGCTGGAGTAGCCGTCCGTGGGGCGGAGCTGACGATGCGCCCGCTCACTCCGGTCGCCGTCACGGTGGAAACCGCAAAGAAGGTCATGCGCCTCGTCGACGTCCTTGAGGACAATGACGACGTGCAGGAGGTCTATCACAACATGGAGATGACCGAGGAGATCGCAGCCGCCCTCGACGTCTAGTTTCTTCACGCTGTCAGTCGGTGGTGCTATCCTGAACGTATGTTCGATTCCACCACCTGGGAGAGGGAGCGGCGTGATCATCCTCGGCATCGATCCTGGTCTCGCGAACACCGGTTGGGGCGTCATCGAGACGTCGGGTTCGCGGTTCAGGTGCGTTGCGTACGGATGCGTCACCACCGAGGGCGCGTTGCCGCTTCCGGCCCGGCTCGCAAGAATCCATGAGTCGCTCTGCGACGTCGTTGCGCGCTACGCGCCGGCCGAGGCTGCCGTGGAAAACGTGTACTTCTCCAACAACGCGAAGACGGCGTTTGCCACCGGACAGGCGCGGGGAGTAGCCATTCTGGCTGCTCGCGACATCCCTGTGGGCGAGTACGGACCCGGGGAGATCAAGCTGGCCGTCGTGGGCGCGGGTGATGCCGATAAGCACCAGGTGCAGTACATGGTGCGCGTACTGCTCGGCCTGCAGGATGAGCCCAAGCCCGATCACGCTGCAGACGCGCTTGCCGCTGCCATCTGCCACGCGAACACCCGCTCACGCACAACGCTTGTGAGGGCGGCGCTGTGATCGATTTCGTGACTGGCCGCGTCGTTGAGAAGAGCGCCGGGCATGTGGTGCTCGACGTCGGCGGCGTCGGGCTGCACATCGCCATGTCCACCGGCTCACTCGCATCGCTGCCCGCCGAGGGTGACACCGTCACCGTCCGGACGCATCTCAGGGTTCGCGAAGACGAGCTGTCCCTCTACGGGTTTGAGAGTGCCGAGGAGAAGAGAACCTTCGAGCAGCTCATGACCGTCAGTGGCGTTGGCCCGCGCGTGGCGCTTTCGGCACTGTCGTCCTTGCGCCCCGCAGCGCTTGCCGAAGCGGTCGCGCGTGACGACGTGGCATCCCTGAGCTCGATTCCGGGCGTGGGCAAGAAGACAGCGCAGCGAATCATCGTCGAACTCAAGGACAAGCTCGGGGTGCCGAATCTTTCGGGGGCCGGCTCAGGCTCTGGGGCCAGTACGCATGCCGAGGCGCGGGATGCGCTGCTCGGCATGGGCTTCTCGGCAGCCGAGGTGGCAACCGCGCTCGACAAGTACGACGGTGATGCCGCCGACAGCCAGGCGCTCCTCAGGCATGCGCTCCGCCGACTCGGCGGTGGTGTGTGATGAGCACCGTCTGGGAAGACGACTCGTGGACGCCGCCCGAGAGCGAGCGGCTCGTCTCGGCCGAGCACACGGAAGATGACCTGGAGATCGACCGCAACCTGCGACCGAAGCGGTTGCGAGACTACCTCGGACAGACACGCGTCAAAGAGAACCTCGGCGTGCTCATCGAGGCAGCGGGCGCGCGCGACGAACCGCTCGATCACCTGCTGCTGTCGGGTCCTCCGGGGCTTGGCAAGACGACGCTCGCGGGCGTGGTCGCGGCTGAGCTCGGTGTGCAGCTCAAGACCACGAGCGGCCCGGCCATCGAACGCGCAGGCGACCTCGCAGCAATCCTCACGAACCTCGAAGAGCGCGATGTGCTCTTTATCGACGAGATTCACCGGCTGAACCGGGCCGTCGAAGAAGTGCTCTACCCCGCGATGGAGGACTTCTCGCTCGACATCATCATCGGGAAGGGCCCGGCGGCACGCTCGCTGCGGCTCGATCTTCCCCG